>DASWKK010000227.1:0-59582 GCA_036396655.1 Acidimicrobiia bacterium | reverse complement strand
GGTTTGTCCCCCGGCGCAGCGGGGGGACCGACGCCGGCGAGCGAAGCGAGGGCGTCGAGGGGGGGCGCAGCCTTCTTGCCTTGGCGGCGTTCGGGCAGTCTCCCTTCCGATGGGGGGACTTCGTGACCGAGTTCCTCTGGTTGGTCATCGCTTTGCCTCTGAGCGGGGCGTTGGTCCTGCACTTCTTCGGGCGATACCTCAAGGGCCCGCTCAGCGGGTGGCTCGCTTCCGCCGCCGTCGCGGCCTCATTCGTGATCGGGGTCGTAGCCGCATTGCCCTTCTTCGAGGGTGGGGAGCATGGCGTGACCGTCCTGCTGTGGGAATGGATGCCGGCGATCGGTGCCAACCTCGAGCTGCACTGGGATCCGCTGGCTGCACTGATGACACTCGTGGTGACCGGGGTCGGGTCTCTCATCCACATCTTCGCCATCGGCTACATCCATGGTGACGACCGTTTTTCGCGGTTCTTCACCTATCTCAACCTGTTCGTCGCTTCGATGCTGACCCTGGTGCTGGCCGGCAATTACGCCATGTTGTTCCTCGGCTGGGAGTTGGTCGGCCTTTGCTCCTACCTGCTGATCGGCTTCTGGTTCACCAAACCGGCCCCGCCCGCCGCCGCCAAGAAAGCGTTCATCGTCAACCGGATAGGCGATTTCGGGTTCATGATCGCCCTGATGCTGGTGTTCACCGCGTTCGGGACCCTCTCCTATGCGGGAGTTTTCGAGCGGGCCGGGGAGCAGTTGACCAGTGGCACCGCGACCGCGATCGGATTGCTCATCCTGGTCGGGGCGGCCGGCAAGTCGGCACAGATCCCTCTCTATGTCTGGCTGCCCGATGCGATGGAGGGCCCGACTCCGGTCTCGGCCTTGATCCATGCCGCCACCATGGTCACCGCCGGGGTCTACGTCATCGCCCGCTCGGCGGCGATATATGAGCTCACACCCCTTGCGTCGACGGTGGTGGCGACGATCGGGGCAATCACCGCCCTGTGGGCCGCCTCGATTGCGATCGCTCAGCGGGACATAAAGAGGGTGCTCGCCTACTCGACGATCTCACAGCTTGGCTATATGTTCCTGGCGGTCGGGGCCACTGCCTATGTCGCCGGGATCTTCCACCTGATGACCCACGCTTTCTTCAAGGCACTCCTCTTCCTCGGTGCCGGCTCCGTCATCCACGCCATGGGTGACGAACAGGACATGCACAAGATGGGAGGGCTCAGGCGGAAGATGCCGATAACCGCGGCGACCATGGGGGTCGCCACCCTTGCCATCGCCGGCCTTCCACCTCTGGCCGGCTTCTGGTCCAAGGATGAGGTCCTGGCCTCCTCGTTCGCCCGCGGCGGATGGTTCTCTTTCCTATGGATCGTCGGGTTGGTCACAGCCCTGCTCACGGCCTTCTACATGAGTCGTCAGTGGGTCCTGGTGTTCCTCGGGGAGCCGCGCTGGGAGGAGTCGGCCCACCCCCATGAGTCGCCACGGGTCATGACCGTCCCGCTGATCGTGCTCGCCACCCTGTCGGTCGTCGGAGGCCTGGTCAACACTCCGTTCCGGACCTCATTGGAACACTTCTTGGAGCCGAGCTTCGAGCTGGTCAGCCTGCAACATCCCGACGAAGGATGGTTGATGTTCGCCTTGCTCGCCGGGTTGTCCGTGCTTGCCGGCCTGGTGGGAGTCGGTGTCGGTCTCCTCACCTATCGGCGACCTTTGGAGAGATGGCGTGGGTTCGAGGAGACCTTCGAGCCGCTGTGGGGCATCTGGGAAGAGGCCTACCGGGTGGATGACATGTACGGCCGAGTCCTGGTGGCGCCGGGCAAGAGGGTTGCCGAGGTGGGCGCGTTCGACGTTGATGTCCGGCTCATCGACGGTGCGGTCGACGGGATCGGCAGGCTGGTGCGAAGTCTCGGCCAATGGGCGCGACCGCTGCAAACAGGTTTCGTCCGCAACTATGGCGTGTTGTTCCTCGGTGGGACCTTGATCGTGGTGATCTGGCTGGTGGCGGGGGGAGCCTGAGATGCTGACCGCCCTGATTGTCCTACCCGTGGCCGCCGCCATCGTCGTGGCGCTGGTCCCGAGTAAGCGTCGTGAGATCCACCTTCCGCTTGGGATAGCCCTCTCGGCGATTCCCCTGGCCCTCGCCGGTTACCTCTTCTGGGTGTTCCAGCCGGACGCCGCGTACCAACAGGTGGAGCGCGCCATCTGGTACGAGCCGTGGGGGATCAGCTGGTACATCGGTGTCGACGGCATCTCACTTCCGATGGTGATCCTCACCGCGCTGTTGGTTCCGATCTCACTGGCCGCTTCGACCTCGATCACCAATCGCACCAAGGAGTTCGTGGTCTACACGTTGTTTCTCGAGGCCGGCCTGATCGGTGCCTTTCTCGCTGTGGACCTGTTCCTCTTCTTCGTGTTCTTCGAGGCGATCCTGATCCCGATGTACTTCATCATCGGTATCTGGGGTGGGGAGCGCCGGATCTACGCCGCAGTCAAGTTCTTCATCTACACCGCGTTTGGGTCCGCTCTGATGCTGGCGGCCATCATCGCCCTCGCCGCCAGCCACACCGCCGAGTTTGGGTTCACCTCTTTCGCCCTCACCGACCTGGTGAACGTAGACCTGACCACCGGGGCAGAGCGATGGCTGTTCGCCGCATTCGCCATCGCCTTTGCCATCAAAGTCCCACTTTTCCCATTCCACACCTGGTTGCCCGACGCCCACGTCGAGGCGCCCACAGCGGGCTCGGTCCTGCTGGCCGCGGTGCTGTTGAAGCTGGGCACCTACGGTTTGCTCCGCTTCAACCTCGGTCTCTTCCCCGACGCATCAGTCGACGCGGTGCCGATCATGGCGACGCTGGCAGTGATCGGGATCATCTACGGCGCCGTGGTCGCCATCGTCCAGCCCGATCTCAAGAAGCTGGTGGCCTATTCCTCGGTCAGCCATCTCGGGTTCATCGTGCTTGGGACCTTCGCCCTGACCTCGGGCGGCCTCCAGGGGGCGGTCATACAGAATCTCAACCATGGTCTCACGACCGGCGCCCTGTTCCTCCTGGTGGGAATGCTCTACGACCGACGGCACACCAAGAGAATCGCCGATTTCGGGGGCCTGCAGAAGGTGATGCCGGTCCTGGCGGGATTCTTCCTGTTCATGGCGTTCGCATCGATCGGGCTTCCCGGTCTCAACGGGTTCGTCGGAGAGTTCCTGGTGTTGATCGGGAGCTTTCCCACCCTCCCCGGCTTTGTGATCGCGGCCGCCACCGGCGTGGTTCTCGCCGCGATCTACCTGCTGTGGGCCTATGAGCGGGTGTTCACCGGGCTGCCCGACAAGGAGGAGAACTCGATCCTCACCGACCTCTCGCCCCGAGAGATCGGCCTGCTCGCCCCGTTGGCCGCCCTCATCGTGGTAATCGGTCTCTATCCCGGCTTCCTCTTGGATCGGATCACCCCTTCGACGGAGGCGGTCCTCGATCACATCGTGGATCAGACCGACTTCGTGATCCCTGAGCCGGGGCGGGTCGACGACGTGTTGGTTGCGGGAGACTCGTCGTGATCGCCACCCCCGAGATCTCATGGATCGCCATCGCTCCCGATCTGCTCCTGGCACTTGGTGCCGCGGTGGTGCTGCTCGTCGACGTGCAATGGAAGCCACCGGCGCGAGTCCTGGGATGGGTGGTCGGAGTGACGCTGGCTTTGGCGATCGGGTTCGCAGTCCTCCAGTGGTTCCAGGCCCACGACGCGATGGTGGCCGGTGACTCGACCACCCGCCTTGCCTTCTCCGGCCTGATCGTCATGGATGGGTTCGCAGTATTCGCGCGACTGGCTCTACTGGCGGCGACGGCACTAGGCGTGATGGCTGGCTGGCGACTCGTTGTGAGCCTCGGCCGGCGAGGAGCGGAGGCACTTGCCCTGATTCTCCTGGCGACCGCCGGATTCTCCTTGATGGTGGCCTCTAACAACCTGATCATGTTGTTCCTGGGGCTCGAGGTGGGCTCGATCGCGCTATATGTGCTCGCCGGGTTATCCCGGGAGCGACCCGAGTCGGACGAGGCGGCGATCAAATATTTCCTGCTTGGGTCGTTCGCGTCGGCGATGTTCGTCTACGGGGTTGCCCTCATCTACGCGGGCACCCGCCAGTTCGAAATCCTCGAGATCAGGGGCTTTCTCGGGAACTTCATCGTCACCGATCCGGCGGTCATCTACATCGGGATCGGGCTGGTCATCGCCGGTCTCGGTTTCAAGGTGTCGGCTGCCCCGTTTCACGCTTGGGCACCCGACGTCTACCAGGGAGCGCCCGCCGGACTCGTCGGTTACATGGCTGCGGTTGCCAAGGTGGCAGGTTTCGCAGCCATTGCCCGTGTCCTGATGACTGCCGTGGGCGACCTGGATCTGACCTGGCTTCCTGTCGTCGCCGGCATCTCGGCCCTGTCGATGCTGCTCGGTTCGGTCCTGGCTCTGGTGCAAGGTGACCTGAGACGCTTGCTTGCCTACTCCGGTGTGGCCCACGCCGGGTTCATCATGACAGGTGTGGTCGGGGGCGCGTTCGATGCGATCCTTGTCTATTTGGCGGTTTACGCCATCCAGCTGGTTGGCTCGTTTGCGGTAGTGGCCGTCGTCAACGGCCCGGATGGCGCAGGTTCTGCCATCACTGACTATCGCGGTCTTTCCCGACGGAGCCCGGTGCTCGCCGCCTCCTTCACCGTGCTCCTGCTCGGTATGGGGGGACTCCCGCTGACGTCGGGATTCATCGCCAAGTTCGGTGTGTTCACCGAGGCCTGGGCCGGTGGCTACCAGTGGCTGGTGATAGTGGCGGTGGTGGCTTCGGTTATCGCTTTTGCCTTCTACATCAGAGTGATAGTCGTCATGTACATGGACGAGTCCATCGATGGGATGGAGCTCTCGCTGGGGCCGGCACGGTGGGTGCTGGCTGTGGCTGTCGGGACGACGATCGTGTGGGGTATCTTCCCGACGTCGCTTCTCGAACTGGCAGCCGATGCACTACCTCTCTAGAACGGCGATGATCGCCGGGCTCTCGATGCTCTATCTGCTTGCTGTCGTGGCACCGGTCTCGGCGGCGGAGACCGCCTCTTCGGAGCTCGTCATCATCAGGGAAGGTGACACCCTCGAAGAGGATCTCTATGCCACCGGGGTGCGGATCATCATCGAAGGTGTGATCAACGGCGATTTGACGGCCTTCGCAGCCGAGGAGGTGATCATCTCGGGCCAGGTCACGGGAAGTGTCGTCGCCGTGGCTCCGACGGTGACCGTGAGCGGCGACGTTGGCGGAGCGTTACGCACCACGGCCAACGTCCTCGAGGTGTCAGGCTCGGTGGGCAGCGATCTGGTGGCTGCCGCGGTTGGCGCGGGACTCCGCGCGGGCTCCGTGGTGGGAGGCGACGTCGTCGTCTGGGCGGTCAACCTCGAAGCAGCGGGCACCATAAGATCCAATCTGGAGGGTACCCAGCGGACGACTCGCGTCGAAGGTACCGTCAACGGCGACGTCGGGATCAGCGTGCGTCGTCTGATCGTCACCGGTCCCCTCGAGGTTGCTGGGGACCTCGGGTATCGATCCGAGATCGAAGCCGACGGTCTGGACCAGGCGTCGGTGGGCGGAGTGACGGTCCACAAGGCCCCGCTCCCTCCCAACATCAGGATCCGAGCTCTCGCCCTTCTCGCCAGGCTCCTCGCCATCCTGGGGCTGACGACGGCCGCAATGCTCGTGGCCTGGGGTTGGCCAGACCGCACCAGACGCGCCGCAGAGCAGGCTCGCGGACAGCTGCTGAAGGCCTACGGCTTCGGGGCCATGGTCATGCTCTCACCGTTCCTGCTCGGTGGCGTGGCCGCCTTGGTCGCAGGCTTGACACCCGCGGCGGCAAGCCTCCCGCTCCTGGCCATCTTCGGCCCTCTCGTCGTGGCCACCGCCGGGCTGGTTCTGGTGCTGTCGCTGGTCGCCGGGGTCCCGGCGGTGCTGGCCCTGGGTGAGCTCTTGCCCCCAAAACTCGCCTTGTATGGCTCGATTCTCGCCGGCTCGGCGCTCGTCGCCCTTCTTTGGATGGTTCCTCTCGCCGGCTGGCTGGTGCCCCTGGTGGTGCTGCCCACCGGTCTTGGGGCATGGATGCTCAGCTTCCGCCAAGACCTGTCGGCCACCACCGAGCGTTAGACGACCTCGACAGTGCCGTGGAAGGTCTTTTCGGCGGCTCGCCCGCTCGGGTCGGGCACCATGGTGAACGAGCCCGCCTCGACCAAGTCCCGGGAGGATGTTCCCACCAGGACCTCGAGCTGTCCCGGTTCGACCACGTACCGGATATCTCGGTCATGGAACCCGAGCTGCGCGGCTGGGAGCCGGAATGTGATCTGCGTGGAGCCCCCGGCCGGCAGTTCGACACGGGCGAAGCTCTTGAGCTCCAACACGGGTCTGGTCACACTCGCCACCGGGTCGCGGACATAGACTTGCACCACCTCGTCTCCTTCTCGGGTCCCGTCGTTGGACAGGGTGGCGGTGACCGTCACCTCGGCATTCCATGAGACGACGTCGGGAGCCACCGCGACTTCACTGAGCTGGAACGAGGTGTAGCTGAGCCCGTGACCGAACGGGTAGAGCGGTGCCACCGGGCCGTCGACGTAGTCACCTTTCCAGTGAGATCTGCCGCCGGAGATCTTGTGGCTGTAGTAGACGGGTATTTGACCTGCCGAGCGTGGGTAGGAGATCGGCAGCTTCCCACCGGGATTGGTCACACCGGTGAGCACATCGGCGATGGCCGGGGCGCCTTCCTGACCCGGGAACCACGCCATCACCACGGCAGCGCAATTCTCGTGAATCCAGGGACTTCCCCCGGGTCGTCCCGTGACGAGAACCAGGATGACGGGCGTCCCGGTGGCGACCACGGCCCGGACGAGGTCCTCCTGGACTCCGGGCAGGTCGAGGTTAAGTCGGTCGCGACCTTCTCCACTGGTGCAATCCTCGGTCAAGCCGGCCTTGTCGCCCATGACCATGACCGCCATGTCGCAGCTCGAAGCCAACGCCACTGCTTCAGCAAAGCCTTCGGTCGAGCTCCCGTTGACGTCACAGCCGCGGGCGTACTTCACCTTCGACCCGAGTCTCTCCACGAGTGCCTCTCGGATGGTGGTGACACTCGTTTCGGCGTCCTCGGGATCGAGCCCATCGGCGAATGGGACGGAGAACACGTTCTCCCGATTCTTCATCTCGATCAGTGCCTCGATGTGTGCTGGATAGGTGTAGTCCCCGAAGAGGTTCCGCCCGTCGTCGGCGTTGGGGCCGATCACCGCGATCGAATCGATCCCGGCGGGCACGGGGAGGGCCCTGTCGTTTCGAAGCAGGACGATGCTCTTCGCCGCTATGGCCCGGGCCAGGTGGCGATGGGTGGGCGTGTCGGTCATGGCGAGACCTTGCTCAGGATCGACAAACGGGTTCTCGAACAGGCCTAGCTCGAACTTCGCTTGAAGGACTCTCGCCACTGCGTCGTCGACGGTGATCTCACTTACCAGACCCGATTGGACGGCGTCGAGCAGGGGTTGCCCGTAGCAGTCGGTACCGGGAAGCTCGACGTCGATCCCGGCGGTCAAGGCCAGCGTCGCCGCTTCGGAATAGCTTCCGGCCACTTGGTGATAATCATGGAGCTGTCGGACTGCGAAGTAGTCCGACACCACGTAGCCGCCGAATCCCCATATGTCTCGCAGAAGACCGGTGAGCAGATCCCGGTCGGCGCCACAGGGGACGCCGTCGAGCTCGTGGTAACCGTTCATCACAGACCGCGCTCCCGAGGTCTTCACTGCGGCTTCGAATGGATGCAGGTAGACGTCGTGAAGCTCGCGGGTCGGGATGTGCGCCGGCGCCCAGTTGAGACCACCTTCGGATGCTCCATATCCGACGAAATGCTTGGCGGTCGCGATCACTCCATGGGTCAGGTCGTCGCCCTCAAGCCCGCGCACGAACGACATTCCCATCATGGCGACCAGATGGGGATCCTCGCCAAATGTCTCCTCGGTCCGGCCCCATCTCGGGTCGCGAGCGATGTCGAGCACCGGCGACAGGCCCTGGTGGGCGCCCATGGCCCGCATTTGGGCCCGGACTGCTTCGGCGACTTCCCGGGCAAGTTCGGGCTGCCAGGTGCTGGCGATCCCGATGGCCTGGGGGAACACAGTTGCCCCCCGCGCCATCAGGCCGGAGCAGATCTCCTCGTGGACTATGGCCGGGATTCCCAGCCGGGTCTGTTCGAGGAGATGGCGTTGGATAGCATTGGCGACCCGGGCCGCATCCCTCGAATCGAGATTGCTCGCCCCCGAGATTCGAGTCACGTGCCCCAGACCATCGCGGAGGACCTGGGCTGCCTTCTCCGGCGCGAGCTCCTCACCGTCGAGGAGCTGGAAGACCCATGCGCTGCCCAACTGTGCCACCTTCTCTTCGAGGGTCATTCGCTCGAGCAGGTCTTGGACACGGGTCGCGATCGGTCGGTTCGGATCCTGATATACCGCCGGCCCGCTTCCCTCGGTGATTGCAGTCATCCTTTGACACCTCCGGCGGTGAGACCGCTCACTATCTGACGTTGAGCGATGAAATAGAAGACCAAGGCGGGGATCATCGCCAACGTCGTGTAGGCCAGCACCACCGCGTAATCGGTCACGTACTGTGCCGAGACATTGTTGACTCCGATAGGCAGGCTCCACTGATCGGGCTGGATCAAGACCAGGAGCGGGAGCAAGAAGGCATTCCAGCTGCCCACGACGGTGAGGACGGCGATGGTGCTCATGACGGGCCGGGACAACGGGAGCATGACCGACCAATAGAAGCGCAACGGACCGCATCCGTCGATAGCCGCGGCATCCTCGAGGTCCCGAGGGATGCTGCGAAAGAAGGGCCGCAGGATGACGATCGACAACGGCAAGCCGAACGCGGCCTGGGGCAAGGCAACCCCGAGCGGGTTGTTGAGCAGACCGGTCTGACGGAGGGTGATGAACAGCGGGAGGATTGCCACGGCCACCGGGAACAAGAGACCGAGTGTGAACAGGATGTAGATGACCTCCCGACCCCGGAACCTGTAACGGGCGATCACGAACGCCGCCAGAGACGCGGTCGGCAAGACCAGTGCCGTGGTGGCGAGGGCGATGACCAGGCTGTTCCTGACCTGACCATAGAAGGCGGGACTTCTCAACGTATCCAGGTAGTTGGTGAAGACCCATGGGTCGGGCATGCCTACGGGGCTTGCGGCCAGTTGGCCTGTGGTGCGGAAGCCTCCCAGCACCGAGAAGGACAGGGGGACGATGATCACCAATAGGACCACCACCGCCACGGTGTAGAGGATGCCGCGGCTCACAGTTCGCCTGAGCGGGTGCCGTCGGGTGGCTGCTGCCGTCGTCATGCTGTCAGGGCTCCCTGGAGGTCACGTCTCAGGACGAACCGCTGGTAGAGGAGAGCAACGATCAGCGACAGTCCGAAGACGATGACCGAGACCGCGCTCGCGTACCCGAACTGCCCGCGTCGAAAGCCCCAGTCGACCAAGTAGGTCGCCATGGTCGACGACGCATTGATCGGCCCCCCTTTGGTGGTGACCCAGATCAGGTCGAAGAGCTGGAGGGCGCCGATGATGGAGAGAAACATCGAGACGCGGATGGTGGGGCCGAGCAACGGGAGGGTCACGTAGCGAAATCCCTGCCACCAACTGGCCCCGTCGATCGAAGCCGCCTCCTCGAGCTCATTCGGGATGAGCTGGAGCCCGGCCAGGATCAGGATCATGTGGAACCCGAAGTACTTCCAGGAGATGACGAAGAACAAGCTGTAGAGGACGATGCTGGGGTCCGCCAGCCATTCCTGGGTCAAGCCGTCGGCCCCGACCGAGCCCATCAACCGGTCGATCAGCCCGTCCGGGCGCAGGATCTGACGCCAGACGACGCCGGTGACCACCTCGGAGAGCACGTAAGGAGCAAAGAACATGGTCCGGAACACCCCCCTGCCTTTGAGGTTTCTGCTGAGGAGCACGGCCAGGCCGACCGCGAACGGTATCTGCACCAGAAGGGAGAGGCCGGCGATGATGGCGTTGTGCTGGATCGCCTCGATGAAGAGCGGGTCGGCGAGGGCGGTCCTGAAGTTCTCGAGGCCGACCCAGTTTGTCAGAGGCTCCAAGCCGTTCCAGCTGAACCCGCTGTAACGAATGCTCTGTGTGATCGGATAGAGGACGAAGACGGTGTACAGAGCGAGGGCGGGGAGTAGGAATCCTGCGATCACCGGCCACGGCGCAACACCGGGCACTCCTTTGAGCGGCCGGCGGTCCGCTTTGGTGTCGACGGTCTTGTGGGTGGTCAAGATCGGCTCATGCGGTAATGGAGGGTCGCCGTGACCGGCGACCCCCCATGTATTCGTTCACACTATGGCCGGGCTCAGCCCGCGGCCGCGTTCGTGATGGCCTCGGCGGCCTCCTCGGGAGTCACGGTGCCTGCGAACAGCGTTTGGACCACGTCGTTCACTGCGGCGCCGAGCTCCGGGGTGAAGAACTGATCCAGGTAGAGCTGGACGAAGGTGGCGTTGCCCAGGCCTTCAAGCACTGCGAGCTGGTAGGGATCCGTGACCGAGACCTCGGCTCCCTTGGTCACCGGGAGGACCCTTTCGGTCTCGCCGGTGCGGATCGCCTGGTCGAGGCTCGTGATGTACTCGAGGAACTGCACCGCTTCGGGCGGAGCGTCCCTGCCCACGGCGAACCCGTCGCCACCACCAAAGCCGTCGGTCGGGGCCCCGGCCCCGCCTTCCACCGCCGGGAACGGGAACCACCCGAACTCACCGGGGAGACGATCGGCGATCGGATCCTCTGGGACACCGACCCCCGACTGGTTGGCGTATGCCCCAGGGCCCCACTGCCCCATGAGGCTGATCGCGGCCTGGCCAGTGCCTATGGCCCCGGACTCACCGTCGGGCGCATCCCACGGTGCGGCGAGGAACCCGGGCTGGAACGGCTCCAGGTCGATCAAGCGTTGGAGCTCGTTGCCCGCTTCGATGAACTCGGGCTTGTTGAAGTCGAGGTCCTCGGCGACCTGGTTCATGGCAGCCTCGCCGCCCTCGCGGATCATCAGATAGGAGTAGTAGAAGTGGGCGGGCCACTTGTCTCCGGCACCGACCGCTATCGGGGTGATACCTGCGTCCTTGAGGGCCTGCACGTCCTCGAGGAACTCGTCCCAAGTAGCCGGAGGGGCGTCGATCCCGGCCTGAGCGAACAGGTCCTTGTTGTACCAGAAGCCGACCATGCCCAGGTTGAACGGGACTCCGTACTGAACGCCGTCGACCTGATAGAGACCTACCGCGCCCTCGGTGAGGTTGCCGATGAACCCCGAGGACAACTCGGTGATGTCCTGGACCAGCCCGGCATCGACCTGTTCCCGCAGGCCACCGCCGCCCCAGGACTGGAATAGGTCGGGCACGTCACCCGCTTGGAGGTTGGTCTGGAGCGCAGCCTTGAATGCCTCGTTCTCCATCACGGTGATGTTGATGGTGACGTGAGGGTTGGCCTCCATGAACTCGTCGGCGAAGGTCTGCCACAAGGTCATCATCGGGTCGGTGTTCTGTATGTGCCACCACTCGACGGTGACTGGCTCCATCTCTTCGTCGGGTGCCGCCGTCGTTCCCGGTGCCGCGGTGGTCTCGCTGGCATCGGTCGCTGTCGTGGTGGTGGTGGTGTCATCGGCATCACCGGAGCCGCCGCCTCCACACGCAGCGAGGATGAGTGCCAGCAAAGCAAGCACCACCAACGGGATCTTTCTCATTCGATTCACGCGCTTTCTCCTTTTCACGTGTTGGGTCCTTGTTCTGCCGTTGAAATCGTTTTCAAAGACCCAAAGCTGATCGTGCTCTGTCTCTGATTCTTCCTCCTCGTTTGTTGTCAGCTCGATGGGGCCCGGCAGGACTGCCGGATCACCAACTCGGTCGGTAACGTCAGGTGTATCGGGCCGTCGCCCGGCTCGTCGATCAGGCCGACGAGCAGCTTCGCCGCTTCGAAGCCCATCTCTTGGATCGATTGGTCGATGGTGGTGAGCGGGGGGTTGGCCAGGGCGGACTCCGGAATGTTGTCAAAGCCGATCACCGAGAGGTCGCCGGGGATCGTCACCCCCAGCGAGCGGGCGACCTCCATGGTCTGGATGGCCGACACGTCGTTGGCCGCGAAGATTGCGGTGGGAGGAGGGCCCAGCTGGAGCAGCTCTCGCGCCGGCGCCTCGGCCGACTCTGGTCTGTAGCCTCCGACCCGGACGAGGTCCGGATCGAAGGAAATCCCGGCTCTGTCCAACGCCTCCCGGTAGCCCAACTCGCGCAGACGCGCCGACTCCAGGTCGGGGCGTCCGGACAAGAAGCCGATGCGGCGATGTCCCAGTGAGATCAGGTATTCCGTAGCGGCGACCGCGCCCTCCAGGTTTTGCGAGTCGACCGTGGGCAGGGTGGACGAACCGGCATGGGGGTCGACGGCTACCACCGGAGCACCACTCGACACCTCGACGACCGTGGGGGTGACGAGAATGGTCCCGTCGGTGAGGGTCCCGTTGAGTCGGGACAGATAGCGACGCTCCCAGCCGACTTGGTCCCCTGCGTGGCCACCGCCGGAATAGACGATCAGCTCGTAGCCGGTGCCCCGGATCGCCCTGGCAGCGCCCTTCAACAACTCGGCGCTAAAGGGCTCGATGTCGGCGACGATGATGCCGATCACGTTGGTGCGTCGACTGCGCAGACTTCTCGCCACCAAGCTCGACTCATAGCCGAGGTCGGCGATCACCGCTTGGACCCGGGTGAATGTCCCCGGTGCGACCCCGTAGCGCCCGTTGACCACCCTCGAGACGGTGGCGATCGACACTCCCGCCTGCTCGGCCACGTCGCCGATGGTGACCCTGTCCCGTGATGGTCTCATGCCAGGCCGACCTCAGAGTCGTTAACGATGTCGATAACGTTTACAACCTACCCACGTTGACGTCCCCGTCGCAACCGAGAACGGGGGGTGTTGTCTGGTTTCTGGTCTACTGCAGGAGTGGCTCGACGCATCCGAGGCAGGCTTCTCAGACTGGGAATGGCGGGCCAGAGCGGTCTGAGATCGAGGTCATCGACACATTGCGCATCCCGACCCGGCGACATTTGCCGCCAGGGCAAATACTGTGGGTGCCCAGATGGCCGTCCTGACCGACAAGTTCCAACGCCCGGTACGCGACTTGCGGCTGTCGGTCACCGACCGCTGCAACTTCCGTTGCACTTACTGCATGCCGAAGGAGGTGTTCGGCAAAGACCACGAGTTCCTTCCTCGCGGCGAGCTGTTGAGCTTCGACGAGATCTCGATGCTGGTCGCCCTGTTCGTCGAACGAGGGGTCGAGAAGGTACGGATAACGGGCGGGGAGCCGCTCCTGCGCAAGGATCTGGAGAAGCTGATCGGGATGCTGCGGTCGATCGACGGAGTTCGGGACTTGACCTTGACCACCAACGCATCTCTTCTGGTCAGAAAGGCCCGCAGCCTGGCCGCCGCCGGCCTGGACCGGGTAACGGTCAGCTTGGATGCTCTCGACGACCCCACATTCCAGAGGATGAACGACGTTGGATTCCCGGTGGCCGCGGTGCTGGAGGGAATCGAGGCCGCCGCCGAGGCGGGACTAGGCCCGATCAAGGTGAACGCCGTGGTCCAGCGCGGTGTCAACGATCACTCAGTCATCGAAATGGCCAGGCATTTCAAGGGCACCGATCACATTGTGAGGTTCATCGAGTACATGGATGTCGGGACGACCAACGGCTGGCGTCTCGACGACGTGGTCCCCGCCGAAGAGATGATCTCAGCCATCAACGCGGTCCTTCCCCTGGAGCCGATCCCTCCCAACTACCCGGGAGAAGTCGCCAATCGTTTCCGGTATCTCGACGGGGAGGGCGAGGTCGGCGTGATCGCCTCGGTGACCAAGCCATTCTGTGGCTCATGCACCAGGGCCCGGGTCTCGGCCGAGGGCACGCTCTACACCTGCCTATTTGCTTCCTCCGGCACCAGTCTGCGAGATGCGATACGCGCTGGTGACGACGTTGGTGCCATCGTCGAACAGGTCTGGTCGACCCGAGAGGACCGCTACTCCGAGATCCGCTCATCCCAGACGGTGACCATCGGCTCCAAGGTGGAGATGAGCTACATCGGGGGTTAGGGATCAATCAGCGCCCGTTGGCACCGTCTGAGCTGTCCGAATAGCTCAGTCCCCACTCTGAGGTCGGCAGTCCCATTCTTGTCCGTTTGACGTCCTCACCCAATTACAATACGATACCGACTCGTTTCGTATACCTGAACCAAGGAGTGTCATGGACGCCGAAACCATTTACAGGAGACGTTGGCTCACGCTGGTGGTTCTGTCGCTGAGCCTGGTCATCATCGGTCTCGACAACACCATCCTCAACGTCGCCCTTCCCACCCTGGTCCGGGAGCTCGGCGCCTCGGCGAGCGAATTGCAGTGGATGGTCGACTCATACGTGCTGGTGTTCGCAGGTCTGTTGCTGACCATGGGCGCGCTCGGTGATCGGTTCGGGCGCAAGCTCGCTCTCAACTCCGGGTTGCTGATATTCGGAGTTGCCTCGGTCTTTGCCGCGTTTGCCGATACGGCGAGCGCATTGATCATCGCTAGGTCGTTCATGGGAATCGGCGGGGCGCTGATCATGCCGTCGACTCTCTCGATCATCACCAACATCTTCAGCGGTCCCGAGCGGGGCCGGGCCATCGCGGCATGGGCCGCGGTTGCCGGTCTGGGGATCGTGGTCGGCCCCGCGCTCGGTGGCTGGCTCCTCGAGAACTTCTGGTGGGGATCGATCTTCCTGATCAACATCTTCATCGTTGGCGTCGCCATCGTCCTCGGTTTCTTCCTGGTGCCCGAGTCGAAGGATCCTGCGGCCACCCCGCTCGACCCGGTGGGTGCGCTGCTCTCGATCGCCGGACTGGCCACGCTCGTCTATGCCATTATCGAGGCGCCTGCGGAGGGCTGGACCTCTGGACTGGTTCTGGGTGGCTTCGGCGCCGCCGTGGTCCTGCTCGGGGCTTTCCTCTGGTGGGAATGGCGGGCCGAGCACCCGATGCTCCGGCTCGAGTTCTTCAAGAATCCAAGATTCAGCGCGGCAAGCGGCGCCATAACCATGGTCTTCTTTGCCATGTTCGGGACCGTCTTCCTCTTGACTCAGCATCTCCAGTTCGTCCTCGGGTTCACACCTCTGGAAGCCGGGTTCAGGGTCATGCCGGTGGCGACGATGATCATTGCCGCTCCTCTAGCGGCTCGAGTCGTCGAAAAGGTCGGCACCAAGATCGTGGTGACCCTGGGTTTGACCACGGTGGCGCTGGCCATGGGTTGGCTGGCGACGATCGACATCAACTCCGGCTACGGCCACATTGCCCTCACCCTGTCGCTGTTGGGCCTCGGGATGGGCGCTGCCATGGCCCCGGCCACTGAGTCGATCATGGGCTCGTTGCCGCTGGCCAAGGCGGGAGTGGGCTCGGCGATGAACGACACCACACGTCAGATCGGCGGCGCGCTGGGTGTCGCCATCCTCGGCAGCATCCTGGCATCGTCATACGGCACCGCAATGTCGCCTGTCGTGCAGGGCCTCCCGCCTCAGGCGGCTGAGATCGCTGGAGACTCCGTCGGCGGTGCGATCAGAGTGGCGGGCGAGATCGGTGAGGCAGGAGCGTCCCTGGTGGCAGCGGCGAACCAGGCATTCGTAGATGCGATGTCGTCGGCGGTTTGGGTGGCGGCGGGCATCGCCCTGCTCGGGGCAGCTCTCACGTGGCTTTACTTGCCGGCGCATGCGTTGACCCCGGAAGACGAGAGGCACCTCTATCGGGAGGATCAAGCACAGCAATCGTCGGAGACCATTTGACAACGGCCAAAGGCCCGGGTCGGCCCCGCGACCAGGCCGTCGAGCAAAAGGTGGTCGATGCCACCTTCGACCTGCTCAACGAGAACGGCTTTGCTGGACTGAGCATCGAGGCGATTGCCGTGCGGGCCGGCGTCAGCAAGGCCGCCATCTATCGCAGGTGGGACTCGAAGGACGAGCTCCTCGTCGATGCCATGGCCAGCGTCATCGAGACAGTGGAGATTGGCGAGACCGAAGACATCCGCAATGACCTGGTGGCTGCACTGCGCAGCATGCAGCTATTCATCACCGACACCCGGGCCGGAGAGGTCTTTCCTTGGTTGGTAGGGGAAATCGCCGCCCGCAGCGAAGTGGGGCTGAGGTACGGCGCGGTGATCTCCAGGAGGCGCGAGCTGCTCTTTGGTCTTGTGGAGAGGGCGGTGCAGCGAGGTGACCTCCGTGCCGACCTCGACGTGCAGACCGCCCTCGACATGCTCTCGGGGGCCATGATCCTGAGAAAGATCACCGGTGTCGGTTTCCCCGACAACGGACCCGAAAACCTCGTTGACACTCTCCTGGAAGGTTGGGTCGGCGGGAGAACACGGTCGGGGAGCCGTTGATTCAGTGGCCGATCCCGTGACGCACACAGTTGGGCTCGTCGCGAGCCTCGGTGGCGTGAGGCGGCGGGTTGGTGTCAGCAACGGGGCTAGCTCGGGGGCCGAGGGGTCATGGCGTTGGTCTCCGGCGAACGGGTGGCCCTTCGCCCGCCTGACGTGACCCGGTAGCCGGCCCAGATCAGGGTCACCGCGACCAGAAGGGAAAGCGCAAACGCACTTCCTTCTCCCAAGGCCAGACCGGTTCCCCCTGACGCCGCGGCGAAGGTGCCGGCGACGATGAGGAGGTTGCCCCATACGATCCGGCGATTCTTCTTCCAGAATCGGAGGACACTGACCAGGGCCAGGATGATCAGGATGGTCGATCCGGTGGCCCCACCGATGATTGCAAACAACCTCGGGCCAAAACCCGAGGCGAAGACATCATGTGGCACTCCTGAGGCGGGGAGGGGATTGGCGAAGGGCACCGTGGCGGTGAGGGTGGTCGAGATTGCGATGAGTGCGCCGAGAGCTACCGCCATGGTGTGCCCGGAGCGTTTGCCAACGACCAAGAACATCGATCCCAGGGCGAGGAACGGAATATTGAGGATTGCCCCGAACAAATAGAAGGCTCGATAGCCGATCCCGGTCCAGCCAAAACTCAGCCCGAGGTAGAAAGCCCAGGTGGCGACGGCGAACATGCTCATCCCGATGGCATAGGCAGCGATGTGGGGGCGGGGTCGCTTTCGGTGGTCCAGCCAGAGATCACCGCCGAAGGCAGTGGCCGCGATGGCGGCGAGCAACGCGAGCACCGAGTCCATTGCCGTCAGGCTAGGTGCGGGCGAATATGCGGGCGTCGGTTGCCCGCACCCGGCAAGCCTGGCCCGCCTGATAGATGGGGCGGGGCCCGATTCTGGCCCGGACCCGGGTGCCCTCGTGAAGGGCCACGGTGACCAGCTGGTCATGGCCGAAGAACTCCGAGCCCGCCACAACCGCGTTCGACGTCTCTCCGAGGGAGATCTGCACGTTCTCCGGTCTGACAATCACCGAAACCCTGCCCCGAATGTCAGTCTTGAACGAGCCGACCGGGGTCTCGGCTATTCCGTCTCGTGCTTCGGATTCGAGGACATCGGCATCTCCCAGGAACTCGGCTATCCAGGGATTGGCAGGGTTGGAATAGAGATTGGCGGGGGTGTCGGCCTGGAGGACCTGCCCGTCTTTCATCACCGCGACGATGTCGGAGGTGGCTAGAGCCTCCTCCTGGTCGTGTGTGACGAACACCGCCGTGGTGCGGGCCTCGGTCAGGATCAATCGGAGCTCACGTCTCACCCGATCCCTCAGGCTGGCATCGAGATTGGAGAAGGGCTCGTCGAGCAGGATCACCTCGGGTTTGGGGGCCAGGGCACGGGCCAGAGCCACCCGTTGCTGTTGGCCTCCGGAGAGCTCGTTTGGCATCCGGTCTTCGAGTCCGGTCAACCCCACCAAGGCGAGCACTTCTGCAACTCGTGGCGCGCGGTCGCCTCGGGGCAGGCCGTACGCCACGTTGGATGACACACTCATGTGCGGAAAGAGGGCGTAGTCCTGGAACACCATGCCAACCCGGCGCTTCTCCGGGGGCACGAAGACTCCGTCGTCGAGCACCTTGCGCCCGTGAATCTCGATCGACCCCTGGGCATTCTCGAATCCGGCTATGACCCGCAAGGCGGTTGTCTTGCCACACCCCGAAGGTCCAAGCAGGGTGACTACTCCGCCTTCCCATACGTCGAGGCTGAAGTGGTCGAGGGCGACCACCTCGTCATAGGACCGGGACAGGTCACGAGCACGGATTGCTAGTCGATCAGTCGCTGAGCTCACGGGACATCACGAGGAAGAGTGGCACGATCGAGACCACAAGGAGAACCAGGCCGGCCGCGGAGGCCCGGGTCAGGAATCCCTCTGCCGTTGAGCTCCAGATGCGTATCGCCAGCGTCTCGAAGCCATTGGGGCGAAGGAGGAGGGTCGCCGGCAGCTCTTTCATCACGCTCATGAAGACGAGAGCACCTCCCGCCAACAGCCCGGGCACCGCGAGCGGGAGGGTGATCCGCATCAGCGTTGTCATCGGGCCGCGGCCGAGACCGCGTGACGCATCCTCGAGGTCGGGGCTGGCTCGTCGAAGCGAATCCTGGGCAGAGCCCACCGCCTGGGGCAAAAAGATGGCCACGTAGATGATGACGAGGAAGATCAACGTCTGATAGAGGGGCCGCGCCCATTGCAGGGCGATTCCCACCGCGGCGACGCCGACGGTGATGTGAGGCAGTGCGTATGTGCCCCACACCACCGACTCGACCCAGCCCGAGAGCCGCCCCGGTTTGCGTGTGGTGACCATGGCGACCGGAAACGCAACAAGGGCGGTGGCCGCTGCCGCGAGGGAGGCCACACTCAAAGATCTCATGGCTTCGTTGCCGAGGGATCCCACGCTCTGTCCCACCCCGAGGCCGCGGACGACGGCGGTGGCCATCACCAGGATCGGTATCCCGAGGGTGAGAACGGCATAGGTCGCCAGCATCGACAAGGAGACCCCGCGTTGCCAGCTCCGCAGCTCGAGCAACGGACGCGCCCGACGGGGCCGGCGCGAGTGCAAGGTTGCCCGGCTCCGATATCGGCGTTCGAGGACGAGGATCACCACGGCGAGAGCCATCAAGATCAGAGAGAGGGTCGCCGACGGCCGACGATCGAGCTGTCCCCGGTACAGGGTGTAGATGGCGCGGGTGAAGGTGTTGAAGCGGAGCAGCGAGACGGCGCCGAAGTCGGACACGGTATAGAGACCGACCAGGAGACCGGAGGAGACCAGCGCCGGTTTGAGTTGAGGAAGGGTGACGGTCATGAACACACGCCACCGTCCCGCCCCCAGCCCGGTGGCGGCCTCTTCCGTGGCCGGGTCGATCGCTCGAAGACCAGGGATGATGGTGAGATGTACCAGTGGCGCGGTGAACACCGAGAGCACCAACCAGGCACCGGCGAACCCGTACGGCGTCGGTATCTCGAAGAGGACCCCCGAGGCTCCCGTCGCTGCGATCAAGCTGAGGGCTGCCACATACGAGGGGACCACCAGCGGTAGGGCGGCGAGAGTCATCCATCCCTTGCGAAACGGCAAGTCAACCCGGGTCGTCACCCATGCTGTGGCCAGCCCGATGGCAACCGCGGTGAGGGTGACCGCCGAAGTCAGGAGGAGAGTGTTGGCGAATAGCTCTATCAGTCGGGCCGATGGGACGGCAAGAGTCGCCCCACCGCCCAACACTTGAATGATCAGGCTGACCGGGGGAATCAGCGCCGGGAGCAGAGCGATACCGGCGGCCGCCCACCAGCCCCGTCCGCCCCGGTACCGGACCGGACCTGCCCTCGAACGGGGCGCGGTGATCAGTCCGACAGTCATCTCACACCAGGCCAGCCTCTGCCACGAGTCGGGTCGCCATGTCGAGAACGTCTGCGAGGCCGCTCAAGTCGATGTCCGGTGCGTTGATCTCCGAGAGAGGGGGGACGCCTTCCGGCTGCGGGACGCCCTCGATGACAGGGAATTCAAAGGTGTCGGTGGCGAAGAAGGCCTGGGTTTCCTCGGAGAGCAGGAACTCGACGAACTCCTGGGCGGCCTCGGGGCGCTCTGTGGCTGCGAGGACCCCGACCCCAGCCGGCATCACGAGAGAGCCAACGTCCCCGGCGGGGATGAAGTAGTTCTCCGCGTTCTGCCCCAGACCTTCGGCGCGGAGACGGAGCAGGTAGTAGTGATTCACCAGGCCTCCGGCCAGCTCACCGCTGTCGGTGGCTTCGACGATGGGCGAGTTGCCTTCGAAATCAACCGGGTCGGTGGCAGCGAGAGCCTCGAGCCATTGACGGGTCCCATCCTCTCCTCGCTCGAGGATCATGGCGGCGACAAAGGCGAGGAACGAGCCGTTGATCGGCGCGACCCCGAGTTGGCCAGCCCAGGCAGAGTCGGTCACCTCGTCAATTGTGGCCGGGAGGGGAGTGTCATCGGCGGTGTTGTCGATGAAGACACGCACCCGCCCCGAAGTGCCGATCCAGCGGCCGGCTCGATCCTGGAACTTGGGATCTACCAACACGAGGGTTTCCTCGGGCAGTTGAGACATCAACTCGACGACTGCCCCCAAAGAGGCCGGGTCCTGGGCGAAGAACACGTCTGCCTCGGTCTCGTCGCCTTCGGCGAGCAGTGTGGCTGCGAGCTCGTTTGATCCGGCGTAGCGGACATCGAGTGGGATGCCCGACTCGGCCTCGAATCGCTCGATGAGGGGGGACACCAGTTCTTCCCCCCTCCCCGAGTAGACAACGAGCGGTCCTTCGGCGTCCGATCCACCACACGCAGCAAGGGCCAGACCACCGACGAGGACTAGAGATATCAGACGTCTCAAGATCGATCCTCCAAGATCGTTAGTTACCGAACGATCTCGGAATCTATTAGCACTACGACGGTAGTGCAAATAGGAGGGTGGACCTCGTTTTCCGTACCAGAGTGGGCCCGATGCTCCGGTCAGCTTCCGGCTCGGTCGACCTCGAGATGTCTTCCCCGGCGCGGGTCTGGTCCCTTGGCGGCTCGCTCGCTCCCTACCCAAGCGCGCAGCTCTTCCAGGGGTGAGCGCCCCTCTTCGTGTTGCCAGAGCAGGTGCTCGCTTGGTGGCCTCGGTCCGGGTTCGGTCCACGCTTCGACCAAGGCAGGATCGTGCCGGGTCATCACGAGCCGAGCGACGTCGGCCGATGTCTCGTCGGTCGTGTTCACCTCGACTGTCACCGCGCCCAGGTGGTCTCCGAGAAGAAGCTCGTCCCAATGTGGCGGGCTGGTCGCGGCGAGGGCGCCCGCGAGCGAACTGCCGACCGCGCCGAGAACTACCCCCAGCAGTCCGTAGATCATCCAACGCTCGGGATTCCCCCACAGCAAGGCCGACACAGACGAGACGAGGCCGAGGATGATGGCGCTGAAGAATGCAATCTGAATTGGATGATCGAGGAACATCCACCGATCGCCACGAGGGTGATTGACGGGCCAGGGGTTCATGATCATCACATCGGCTTCCGCCATTCCGGCCCTCACCAGGTCGCCGACGACTACTGGCACGGTGGACGCATCGGTATATGCAGCCGCGATCTTGCGGATGTCTTCAGAGTGCTCGAGACGTTGTTGAATATCGACAGTCATGATGTTCTGACCTCAGCCTCCCATTTACCCGCCGGACATTGGTGGCAAACCGAGAACGCGGAAGATCAGTCCTCGGACATCCGGGATCGGGATCGGTGGGGAAGGGTCCCTCAGGCCTTGGGGGAACCTTCGATGTGCGACCCTGGCAGTGGGCCGAGGGTCGCGCGATGTCCCCAACCGGGCAGAGCGTTTTGGTTGTCGACATCTATGTGAACGATCACCATGGGCTCCTCCCACTGTCCCGGGCCTCCCAAGCGCATCCGAGCTCGCAGCGAGGCATGGCCTACCCGGGACAGCGATGCCACCCGCTCCGAGAGGAGGGCGCGGCGCATCGGGCCGAGCAGGGGGTCGCACAGATATGCCAAGGAAGCACCTATCAGGGCGCCTTTGACGGTGCTGAGTCTCACAAATCTGCAGCCAGGACCACGGGATCGATTGTCGTCGGGCTTGCCTCACAGTCGGGATGCCCGCAGCCACAGAATGGGCCGCCTTCCAGTCCCAACCGGCATGATTCGCCGCAGAACTGACCGAGTTCACCTACCTGGCAGGTACAAGGCTGATGTGAGCACTCCATGTTGCCTCCTTTTGCTCGGAGCAGTCAGATACCCGTGGAAGGAGCAAGCGAAACCGGCCCCGGCGATTCAAGCTCCAGGGCTCCAAATCGAGGTGGCGTCCAGGTCGGGGAAAGGAGCAGGCTCGATGGTGGAGAGGGGGGTGACGGTGACGAAGTTCTTGGCGCACAGTGCGGTGTCGCTCGCCGGGTCCGCGCCTGCCGACGACGAGCCGACCACGAACTGGAGTGTCCGGCCTTTGACGTCGGCATTGGCCACCCTGAAGTATCCGAACTCGTCGAGATCGGCCCAGTGGATCCCCTCGATCTCTTCGAGAGGAACTGATGGCACGTTGATGTTCAGAACATGGGGGCTTCTGACTCTCGCCAGCATCCAATCGGTAGCGGACGCCGCAACTGCCACGGCCGTCTCCCAGTGCCAGGAGTCGGATTGAGCCAGGCTCACCGCCAAGCCGCGGCCCCGAAAGGTGCGTGCAGTGAGAGCGGCGCCGACTGTGCCGGAGTGGATTATCGAGTGACCGGTGTTCATCCCGGCGTTGATGCCCGACACCACCAGATCGGGCGGACGTCCGAACGCACCAAGCGCCGCGGCCATCACCGCCAGCCCCGGCGGCCCGGCGACGGTGAACGCGGTGACACCGTCCAGCTCGACCGGCACCAGCTCGACGCCCGTGACCGGATCGAAGCCACCTATACCGGTCCCGCTGCCCGACATGTCAGAGGCCGGAGCGGCGACGACCACCTCGTGAGTGTCGGCGAGTGTGGTTGCTAGCCTTCTCAGCCCGGGCGAGTCGATGCCGTCATCGTTGGTGAGGACAACGCGATGTTTGCTGGTCATGCTGGGGCGAGGGCTTCGACTTCTACCCGTTGCGCCAGCCTGGGGATCAGGTCCTCGGAGGCGCTGCCGAGGCCGTGGCGTGTCGCGTTGGCTGCTCCCGCCCCGCAGGCCAGTCTCAGGGATTCCTCGGGATCGAGGCCCCGAATGATGGCGGCGGCGAGCCCGGCAGTCATCGAATCCCCGGCACCGCGAGCGTCCGCCGGTTCGAGGGGAGGGGCTTTGGCTCGATAGATGGTGCCGGAGAGGATGGCAACGGCGGGCAAGCTGGCCCGGGACAAGACCACGTTCCTCGCGCCCATTTCCACCAAGTCATGAAGCGCCGACAAGGCCTCCTCCTCGTCGTCGCCCTCCAGCAACCCGTCTGCCACCAGGTCTTCGTCGCTGACCTTGAGTAGGTCGAGCGGACCTCCTCCGAGCAAGGCCTCGAGCTCGCGTCCGTGAAGGTCGCCCACCACGGTGACGTTTGCCGACGACAGGTCGTGACCGAGACGGCGGTATGTCTCCACCGGGAGGACCTCTGAGCTTTGACCCGCGATCACACATACTTCGGCGGTCATGGCGTGATCGAGGAACCTGCCATAAACATCGTCCAGCTCGTGTCGGGCGAGACTCGGGGAGGCGGCTTCGGCGATCAGGTCGCGCTCACCGGAGCGGCGATCCTGCACGGTGGCAGGTGAGCCCGCAGTTGCATCCACCGGGCTGATATCGATGCCCCACTTGTTGACCAGCCCGTGGATCACCGCTCCCGCCTCTCCTCCGATCGGTCCACAAAGCAGTGGTCGCTCCCCGAGATGGCGGAGCATGCGGGCGACCCAGAACCCTTGGCCGCCGGGGTGGATGTGTATCTCGTCGGGCCCGTCGTCGCGCCCCCCTTCGATGGTCACTGTGAGGGAGAGAATCGGGGCGAGGATCGCCACGGTGTGGGCTTCGTTGACGGCCAATGTCGCTTCTCCCTTGGGCTGGACCAAACTGAGGCGATCGAAGGGTTCTCATACCCTGTGCAGCTGCGCACAAAACCCCGAATCAACCATCGCCGTCAGAGCCGTCAATGCCTCCCGTGCTTGCTGGAGGTCGTCGATGACGGCCACGACAGTCCCGGTCAGATCTTGCATCCCCTATCCGACCGGGGCGTTCGGGAGCGGGATGGAGGTGGTGGTGCCAGTGGACTCGGGTACCAGCGACAGCAGCATGATTGCCCCGAGAAGTAGCGCTACTACCACGGCCAGAGTCACCCAGACGCCTTTGGCACCCTTCTTTCCGGCAGTGACTTCGGGGTGAGTGAACATCTGATACTCGCCGTCGGTCTGGGGGCGGTTCGTGGGTGAGTACCCAGGTAACATTGTCTACCTCCTGTGTAGACGTGCGTGTCGGCGCACGCTTACCCGGCGTGGGTTGGCGCCAAACCCAGACAGATTGGCCTCCTCGGGTCTAGGCCACCAGGAGCGGGACTTCGATCTCGGCTGGGGCAAGCCCGCCGTGATAGCTGCGAAGCCGCTTGTCGAATCCGGGTGGCAGGATCACCTTCTGGTCGGGGGCAATCAACAGGACGTCGCCGACCCGTCGTTTGGCTTCGGCGCTGGGATCGGGGCCGAGGAGGGCCAACGGGTCCACCAGTCTGCCCCCGGTCAACTCGGCCAACTCGTCGAACACCCTGGTGTCTCCCCAGAGATGAACACCCCGGGTGTCGCCGGCGAAGCGAAGAGAGTCGAACGGTTCGCCCCGGATCAGGATCTTGTCCGTATCGTCGTACTCGATCAACCCGTGATCCGCCGTTCCGATCAGCGTCACCTCCGGCGGAAGACGAGCCGCGAGGCCTTGCCAGACGTCGGCCGCCAGCTGTATCGCAGTGGTGAACTCATCCGACCCGAGCCCCGACACGTGACCGGCGAAATCGACCTGCCACACGTAGGTGAAGATGAACCGGTTGGGAGCAGACGCCAGTTGGACGGTGGCGTCGACCAGGTCGTGCTCATCCCAGGCACTCTCGAAACGCGCTCCCCGGTAGAGGAGACGGGAAAGCGGGCTCCCGTTGAACGGGCTCGGCTGCACGGTTATCGGCTCGATCCCGCCCCGTCGCAACCGCTCCCAAAGATTGGGACCGGGTAGGAAGGAGGCGTAGTCCAAAACGACCGGTTTACCGCTCAGATCCACCCACTTGAGAGTGTTGACCACCCGGCCGGCTTCTTCGAGCCATGTCAGGTGAGACACGAGGCCGTGCCGGGACGGCGTGAGGCCGGTGGCGAGAGTGGCCAGGGAGACACTGGTGGTGGTGGGGAACGGCGCCAAGAGAGTCGCCTGGTGCGATCTATGCAGGGGCCGGGCAGCGTCATGGCCGAGCTGGGCGACACCGAGACCGTCGAACATGACCAACACATAGGTCCGTCCTTCGGGTATCAGGCGGCTCGTCTCGGCATCGAGAGGTGAGCCTGGTGAGCTGCCCGTCATCCTCGATTCGAGCTCTCCCACCAGGTTGACCAACCCGCGGGAGTTGTGAGAAGGGGCGACGACCATCGGCGCAGGCTAGGTGCCGCCGAGTTGATTCTGCCGATGGGAGTTGGTGTTTCCTGACTTCGACGAGATAGTGCCCTTGCGTATACTCGCCGCCGGTGGTGTTCCTCGACCCGGATCGGCATGAGCCAATACTTTGAGAGCTATGTGACCGTCGGTGCCTTTGCCGCGCTCGGCATGGTTCTGGTGATGATGATGCTTGGGGTGGCCGCCGTGGTCCGGCCCACCAATACGACTCCTTCCAAGCTGCTCACCTATGAATGTGGGGTCGACCCGGTGGGGAGCGGATGGAGCCAGTCCTACGTCCGCTACTACGTCTACGGGTTGCTCTTTGTCATCTTCGACGTGGAGGCGGTTTTCATCTTTCCCTGGGCGATAGTCCTCGAGGATCTCGGCATGTTCGGCCTCGTGGAGATGCTGATCTTCATCGGCATACTCGTGCTCGGGTTGGTCTACGCCATCCGCAAGGGAGTCTTGCGGTGGGAGTAGTCCAGAAGTTCGGGGCCCCCAAGCCGGTGAGCTGGCTTCTCAACTGGTCCCGTAAATATTCTCTCTGGCTGTTTCAGTTCGGTCTGGCATGCTGTGCCATCGAGTTGATGGCTGCCTCCGGCCCTCGTTACGACTTCATGCGATTCGGCATTATTCCGTTGCCTGCTTCGCCGCGCCAGGCCGACCTGATGGTGGTGGCGGGCACGGTGACCGACAAGATGGCACCGGCGATCAGACGTCTCTACGACCAAATGCCCGACCCCAAGTACGTCATCTCGATGGGCTCCTGCGCCAATTGCGGCGGCCCCTACTGGGATTCCTACTCGGTGACCAAAGGCGTCGACCAGGTGATCCCGGTCGACGTGTACGTCCCGGGTTGCCCTCCCCGTCCCGAGGCGTTGATGGACGGAATCGTGTTGCTCCAAAAGAAGATTCAAGGCGAAGACATCAAAGAGAAGTGGAACCGGCGTGACCTCGAGCCCGTCTGAGACCGAGACCACAGTCCATCCCCTCCAGGAGTTCGCCGATGCGGTGGCCGGTGCGGTTGGGGGGGAAGCCAAGATCGCCTTCGACACGGTGAAGGTGCGGGTGGCTCCCGAGCAATGGGTCTCCGCCCTGACCACGGCCCGCGATGAGCTGGGACTGGTGTTCTTTTCCTTCCTTTCGGCGGTGGATTGGTCTGCCGAGGTCGAGGTCGGGGATCCTCCCGGAGACGAGGTCGAGGAGCGATTCGAGCTGTTGGCCGCGGTCGGCGACCTCGGCGCGGGGCGCCGGGTGATATTCACGACCGATCTCGCCAAGGACTCACCAGTCATTCCCAGCGTTGTCGACGTGTTCCCCGGGGCGAACTGGCATGAGCGCGAGGCGCATGAGATGTTTGGCATCGAGTTCGTCGGCCATCCCAATCTCGCCAACCTCTATCTTCCCGACTCGTTCATGGGCAATCCTCTGCGCAAGAGCTATCCGCTGCTGAGCCGCGAGGTGAAGCCCTGGCCGGGGAATGTCGACGTCGAACCCATGCCCGGCGGTGACGAGGAAACCACGGAAGGCCCATCGGAAGAGAACCCGGAGGCATGACGTGGTCTTAGACCAGGATCTTGTTCGGCATCTCTCCGAGACGTCGGTTTCGGTGGAGCTCGAGACCGAGGACATGACCTTGAACATCGGCCCCCAGCACCCGTCGACACATGGGGTCCTGAGACTTGTAGCCCGGGTCGATGGCGAGCGAGCGTTCGATGTCCAACCGGTCATCGGGTATATGCATCGGGGCTACGAGAAACTAGCCGAAGTCAGGTCCTATCCCCAGATCACCACTCTGGTCAATCGAATCGATTGGGTGTCCGGGTATGCAAACGAGGTGCCGTTCATCGTCGCTGCCGAGAAGCTTCTCGAGATCGAGGTGCCGGAGAGGGCGCAATACATCCGGCTGATCCTCACCGAGATGGCGAGAATCTCGTCCCACCTCGTCTTCATGGCGTCGTACCCGCTCGAGTTGGGTGCACCCACTCCACTGTTCTTCGCGCTGCGGGAGAGGGAGCGAGTCCTCGATCTGCTGGAAGGAGTCACCGGAGGGCGGTTCCACCCCAACTTCAACCGGATAGGTGGGGTCAAGCCAGCCTACGGCTCCGGTTCGAGCACCCGCAAGGTGATCCAGGACCTGCCGGCCGGTTTTCTCGCCGAGACTCGTGATGCCATGGACAAGGTGACGGTGGCGGTGGACGAGATCAACTCGCTCGTCGCCGGAAACGAGATAATCCTGGCCCGCACCAAAGGGGTCGGGGTTCTGCCACCGGAGGTGGCGGCCTCATACGGTGTCTCCGGCCCCAATCTCAGAGCCTCGGGGGTTGGATTCGATTTGCGTAAGGTCGAGGACTACCTGCCCTACCACTTGTTCGACTTCGAGGTCCCGGTCGGTGAGAACGGTGACTGTTGGGACCGCTGGCATGTGCGTCTCCTGGAGATCCGCCAGTCGGTTCGGATCATCCAACAGGCGATCGACGGCATCCCATCGGGACCACTTCAAGCAAAGGTGCCCAAGGTGATCAAGGTCCCCAAAGGCGAGACCTACGTCAGGGCGGAGAACCCCAAGGGCGAGATGGGCTACTACCTGGTCTCGAATGGAGCACAGGGGCCATACCGGCTCAAGATACGCTCGGCGAGCTTCTCCAACATCTCGATTCTCCCCTGGATCCTCGAGGGCGTGCTCATACCTGACATCATCGCCATCATGGGCAGTCTCGACTTCGTTCTGGGGGACGTGGATCGATGACCTCGTTTCTCACCGATCTGTTCTCGAACTTCTGGGTGTCTCTCGCCGGCAAGCTGCTCATAGTCGCCTTGATGATTCCCCTGGTGGGGATGGTCATCGGGTTCGCCGAGATGAAGCTGTCGGCCAAGATGCAGGCGCGGGTAGGCCCGTACTTCGCAGGAGGCCGCTGGGGTTGGGCTCAGCTCATCGCAGATGGGGTCAAGTTCTTCCAGAAGGAGGATCTGATACCGGCCGAGGCCGATCGGCCGGTGTTCAAACTCGCCCCGGTTCTGGTCCTGGTGAGCACGGTTGCCCTTTTGGTCGTGATCCCCTTCGGGCCCGATTTGATCTTCCGCGATCTCTCGGTGGGGGTCTTCTTCGCCCTGGCCATCTCGTCGCTGAGCACTATCGGGATCCTCATGGCCGGCTGGTCATCGGCCAACAAGTACTCGCTCATGGGTGGTCTCCGGGCTGCCGGTCAGTTGATCGCGTACGAGTTGCCCCTGGTGCTGGCTGTGGTCGGCGCGGTGATCCTGGCGGAGACGATGAGCATGGCCGGCATCGTCGAAGCTCAGGTCTCGGCGGGGTACCCCTTTGTGATCTTCCAGTTCGTGGGTTTCGCGGTGTTCATGATCGCGGCTCTGGCCGAGCTCACCAGGATTCCGTTCGACATGCCGATCGCCGAGTCCGAGCTGGTCATGGGATATCTGACCGAGTATTCGGGCTTTCGATTCCTGTTCTTCTTTCTCGCCGAGTTCGCCAACATGTTCACACTCTCGGCGATTGCCGTGACTCTGTTTCTCGGGGGATGGTGGCTCCCCGGGATCCCTGACGATGTTCTTGCCTATGCCGGCCCGCTCATCCTGGTGGCGAAGACCTTCCTCCTCGTCTTCATCATGATCTGGTTTCGTTGGACCTTCCCTCGATTTCGCGAGGATCAGCTCCAGAGCCTCGCGTGGAAGGTCCTCGTTCCGCTCGCTCTAGCCAATATCGCCATCACCGCCGTGTTCAAGGTGGTGCTCGGATGATTGAAGCCCCGAAGCGAAGCCTCCCCGGGATGGGAATGGCCCGGGGGCTTTGGGTGACCATCTACACCATGGTCAAGACGATCTTCCTCCCCGGGAAGCATCTGGCGACGGTCAACTACCCGGTGGTCAAGGAGACCCCGGTGCCCCGGGCGCGCGGGGTCATCGCCTTGGACCAGGAGGCGTGCACGGTGTGCATGCTCTGTGCCCGTCAATGTCCCGACTGGTGTATCTACATCGAGGGGCACAAAGAGGAGAAGGAACCGGACAAGCCGGGAGGCAGGATCAAGGTCCGCAACACCCTCGACCGTTTCGACATCGACTACGCCCTGTGCATGTACTGCGGGATCTGCGTCGAGGTTTGTCCCTTCGATGCCCTGTTCTGGTCGCCGGAGTACGAGTACTCGGAGTCGAATATGGGAGGGATGCTCCATGACATGGACCGTCTCCAGGATTGGCTGTTGACCGTGCCCGAGAACCCGGCGTTGGAGAAGTGAGGTCATGACGGTCGGTGACTGGGTCTCGCAACCGATCAACTGGGTCTTCCTGGTCGTTGCCATCCTGGTGGTGGTGTCCGCGTTCCGGGTGGTGACAGCGAAGAACCTGGTTCACGCCGCACTGTTCCTCGTGGCCACGCTGGGTGGTACCGCGGTGCTGTTCCTCATGCTCTCCGCGGAGTTCGTGGCGTGGGTCCTGGTTCTGGTCTACATCGGCGCGGTCATCGTTCTCTTCTTGTTCGGGATCATGATCACCAGAGCGCCCACGGGTCGTGATGAGGGTCTCGACGCCGAGCGCAAGGTCTGGCCCGCCTTTCTCTCCATTGCCACGTTTGTGCTTCTCGCCTGGGCCTCCGTGGACGCATTTGGCGGAGATATCGTGAATGAGCTGGGTGAGGCCACCTCGACCGAGTTGCTCGCCAAGTCGTTGCTGGGCCGCTTTGTCATCCCCTTCGAAGTGGTCTCGTTCGTGCTGCTCGCCGCTCTCATCGGCGGGATCACCATTGCTCGACGCGACCTCGACCCGGCCGAGGAAGAACAGAGGAGAGCGGTCTGATGCTGCTCAGTCAGTTCCTCATCCTCTCCGCCGCACTATTCGCCCTCGGCATCTACGGCCTTCTGGTGCGGCGCAACATCGTCCTAATCCTGCTCTCGGTCGAGTTGATGTTGAACGCTGTGAACATCAACCTGATCGCCTTCGAGTCCGTCATCCGCTCGTCGGATGGGGTTGGGCAGGTGTTCGCCATCTTCGTGATCACAGTTGCCGCCGCCGAGGTCGGAATCGGTCTCGCCATCGTCTTGATGATCTTCCGCAACCGCAAGTCGGCGAACGTTGACGACCTGAGCCTGTTGCGATGGTGAGGATGTTTGTCACCTTGCGGGGCGGGGGGACCGAGGCCGTCGTGTGGGGCAACCCCCCTCGCTTTCGCTTTGCTCCAGCGGTCCCCCCTGTGTCAGGGGGGACAACTCTGCGGGGCGGGGGGACCGACGCGAGCGACCGAATCGAGCGCGTCGAGGGGGGTGAATCGTGACCCCTTGGATCCTCGCGACCGAGGAGGTAGAGCCCGCTGTCGAGGCCGGCATCACCGGTGGCTTCTGGGTCGACACCGCCTGGATCATGCTCGTCCTCCCGTTCGTCGCCTTCCTCCTCATCCTGGCGTTCGGCAGACGTCTCAAGAACCAGGGTGGGGAGCTGGCGGTCGCGGCTCTGGCCATTAACACCGTCTGGGCCACGGTTCTCTTCGTGCAGAACATGACCGAAGGGGTGCTGGCCACCTACTCGTTCGAGATCGGGCGCATCGGGAGCGACCTGGTGTTCGAGCTCGGCTGGGTGGTGGACGGCCTCTCGATCATGATGTACTTCCTGGTGAGCGTGGTGGGGCTGCTCGTCTTCATCTACGCCGTGGGCTACATGCGCGACGACGTGCGGGTCGCTTGGTTCTTCGCCGCTTTCTCCCTTTTTGCCGGCTCGATGCTGGTCCTGGTTGGAGCGCCAAACCTGATCCAGCTCATCATCGGGTGGGAGGGTGTCGGTCTCGCCTCCTATCTGTTGATCGGCTTCTACTGGGAGGACATGGACAACGTGAGGGCAGGCAACAAGGCCTTCATGGTGAACAAGGTTGCAGATGTCGGGCTGATCCTGGGCGCGATCATCCTCGGATTGGCGGTGGGGACCTTCGACTTCTTCGCCATCAACCTGGCGGCAGCCGATCAGCTCGAGTCGCTGTCGACCGTGGCGGTGGTCGGTGGTGCGCTCGTCTTCTTCGGGGCGATGGGAAAGAGTGCCCAGTTCCCCTTCCACATCTGGCTTCCCGATGCGATGGCGGGCCCGACTCCGGTCTCGGCCCTGATGCATGCGGCCACGATGGTCACCGCCGGCGTCTACTTGATGGGTCGCATGTTCCCGCTGTTCGAGTACCTGGCTTCTGACATCCGGCCCTGGTTGGTGGCAATCGGCGCCATCACCCTCTTTGCCCTGGGTCTGCTCGCCCTGGTCGCCAACGACATCAAGAAGGTGCTGGCCTATTCCACCGTGTCCCAACTCGGATACATGATGACTGCCGTAGCCGCCGGTGGATACACCGCAGGTCTTTTTCATCTCTTCACCCATGCCTTCTTCAAAGCACTGCTCTTCTTGGGGGCGGGATCGGTTATTCATGCTGTCCACTCCAACTACATGAGCGACATGGGTGGGCTCCGCAAACAGATGCCGACCACGTACTGGACGTTCGTGGCCGGTGCGCTTTCGCTCGCCGGGATCTTCCCCCTGGCGGGTTTTTGGTCGAAGGACGAGATCCTGGCAACACTCGGTCACGAGGGTTACACCGCCGTGATGTGGATCGCCATAGCCGGCGCTTTCGTCACCGCGTTCTACATGACACGTGCGGTTGCCCTGACCTTCCACGGCGAGTACAAGGGCCACGGTCATCCCCATGAGTCGCCGCGGATCATGACCGGGCCCCTGGTCGCGTTGGCTATCCCCTCGATCGGGTTCGGTCTGCTCAACATCCCCGGCGTCTCCCTGCCCGGATTGGGGAACTTCACGGAGTGGCTGGCGACGCGGGTCGTTCCGATGGGCGACCACCATGCCGAGTCCATCGACTTCCTCCTAGCCGGCAGTGGCCTGCTTGCCGCTCTGGCGGGGATCGCTCTCGGATGGCGAATCTGGGGCAAGGACCGCGAGACCCAAGCCGAGCGCGACCGGTTCGAGATTCCGGTGCTCTACCCGCTGCTGCGTCGCAAGTACTACGTCGACGACATGGCTCTGGGAATGGTGGGGGCAACGATGGGCCCCGTCGCCCGGTCGGTCAACTGGGTGAACGACTACGTCATCGATGGCGTGGTCAATGGGGCAGCGCTCATCACCAAGGCTCTGGGGTCCTTCGTGTACGGGATCGTCGACCAGCGAGGGGTCGACGGGATCGTCCATGGTTTGTCGGCTGGGGCCGACTTGTCCGGTGCGGCTGTGCGCAAGTGGCAGACGGGCCGGGTTCAGCAGTACGCAGCATCCTTCGTCGGGGGGGCGCTGATCCTGATTGTCGTGTTCGTGTTTGTTACATAGGAGAGGCTGAGCAATGGACTGGTTCGAAACTTGGGGGCTGACACTCACAGTGTTCATACCCCTGGCCGGAGCCCTTGTCCTGGGCGCGATCCCCAGGGACAACGAGAACGCTCTGAAGAGGCTCGCTCTGGTTGTCTCGGTGGCGGCCTTCGTCGCCTCGCTCGTGGTGATCGGACAGTTCGACTTCTCTGGCGCTCCTTACAACACCTACCAATTCGAGGTGAACGAGTCTTGGATCGGTGCGATCAACGCCAACTACCACGTCGGCATCGACGGGATCAGCCTGCCTCTCCTGGTGCTGTCGACTTTTGTGATGGTCCTGGCCGTGATCTACAGCTGGAACCACTGGGAGGAGCCAAAGAACCCCAAGTCGTTCCTGATCCTGATGTTGATCCTCGCCACCGGGTTGAACGGGACCTTCGTGGCGCTCGACCTGGTCCTGTTCTTCATCTTCTTCGAAGTGGTCCTGCTGCCCATGTACTTCATGATCGGAATCTGGGGCGACCGGTCGCCGCGGAAGATCCCCGGGTTCGGCAGAGAAGTGCAGACCCGGTTGTACGCGTCGATCAAGTTCTTCCTCTTCACCCTGTTCGGATCGGCCTTCATGCTGCTGGGATTCCTCGCCCTGTACTTCCAGTCGGGCGAATCAGGGGTGCGCACCTTCGACATCGTCGAATTGACCAATCTCGGAGCCGCCGGCGCCTTCACCGGTAGATTCGCCTTCCTGGTCTTTGGGGCGATGTTCCTCGGTTTCGCGGTCAAGGTGCCGATGTGGCCCTTCCACACCTGGCTGCCCGATGCCCACACGGCGGCCCCCACGGTCGGCTCGGTCCTTCTTGCGGCGATAATGCTGAAGCTCGGCTCCTACGGTTTCATCCGGATTTCCCTGCCGATCCTTCCTCAGGAGGCGGCAAACTGGGCCCCGTTCATCGCCATTCTGGCCGTGATCGGCATCATCTACGGCTCCCTGGCGTGTCTTGCCCAGACCGACATGAAGCGGCTGATCGCCTTCTCCTCGGTGGGGCACATGGGCTTCGTGATGCTCGGTATTGCGACGATGACCGACGTCGGCATCAATGCCGCAGTCATCGGGATGGTGGCCCACGGTTTGATCACCGGCCTCCTCTTCTTCCTGGCCGGCTCGATGTCACACCGTTATCACACCAGGGAGATGTCCCGACTGGGCGGCAACATGAAGCTGATGCCGGTGATGGGGGGAATCCTGGCCTTTACCGCCATGGCCTCACTCGGGCTGCCCGGGCTGGCCGGGTTCTGGGGTGAGTTCATGTCCCTCGTTGGCGCCTACAACCCGCTCGCCGGGCTCTCGCTCGGAGTGTTCCGGACGTCGATGGTCTTAGGAGCGCTCGGGACCGTGCTCACAGCTGGATACATGCTCTACCTGCTCCAGCAGGTCAATCTCGGCGAGCCGGGCGAGGAATGGCAGGGTCAGGAGTTTCACGACGTGGACCGCTACGAGCTCACCGCTTGGGTGCCGCTCATAGTGCTCATCGTGGTGATCGGTTTCTATCCCAGATTCATCTTCAGCGCCACCACCGACAGCGTGGTGTCACTCGTCGACACCATCCTCAACGCAGACACCACTGCTGCCTTGACCAGGGTTGCGAGCGGTTGAGAGGATCCCGGTGACCTTCGAGATCGACTATCTGGCGCTGGCACCCGAGCTGGTTGTCGTAGCGACCATGTTGATCGTGTTCACGCTCGACCTGGTGCTGCCACGCGCCCAGAAGTTCTGGACGGCGACCGCTGCCGTGGCCGGGACGGCGGCCGCGGCGGTCCCCCTGGTGATCCTGGCCTCGGAAGACACGGTCAGGTCGATGTTCGACGGCTCCTACGTGGTCGACGAGTTCGCCCTGGTCTTGAAGGGCGTGTTCATCGTCGCGGCCTATCTGGTGTTGCTCATGTCCCATCACTACATCGAGTCTGACCGCTACTACCAGGGCGAGTATTACTTCCTGCTGTTGGCGTCGGTCCTCGGCTCCCTGGTGATGGCATCGTCGCGCGATCTGATCATCCTCTTCATCGGGCTCGAGCTGACCACGGGCCCGCTCTACCTCCTGGCCGGCTGGAGGAAGGGAGACGTCAAGTCAAACGAGGCCTCGATGAAGTACTTCATCCTCGGGGTCCTCTCCACCGCGATCCTGCTCTATGGGATGTCGATGCTCTACGGGCTTACCGGAGAGGTCACATTTGACGGTCTGGCCGGAGCCACCGCCGGCCGGGGGGACGAGCCGGCAATCGTGGTGGCGATCCTCTTCCTGATCGTGGGCTTCGGGTTCAAGATCTCGGCGGTCCCCTTCCATTCCTGGGCGCCCGATACATACGAGGGGGCTCCGACTCCCGTCACCGCCTATCTCTCCGTCAACTCCAAGGCCGCGGGCTTCGTGGCGATGTTGTTGGTGATGTATCTCGCCTTGCCGGACGTCGCCGACATATGGGCCCCCGCCCTTTGGTTGCTGGCGGCGGCGTCGATGACAATCGGGAATCTCGGCGCGTTGCGTCAGACCAACATCGTTCGGCTGCTCGCATACTCGTCGATCGCCCAGGCCGGGTTCATGTTGGTCCCGTTCGCAGCAGCGGCAGTCGCGGGCGCAGACCTCGAAGAGGCCTTTTCCGCCACTGTGACCTACCTCGTGATCTATGCGGTGATGAATCTCGGAGCTTTCTCGGTGGTGATCGCAGGTGCCCGCAAAACCCGTTCTGGTGAGATCGACGCATGGTCGGGTCTTGCCCGGATCGATGCCCGGCTTGGGGTTCTCGTCATCGTGTTCTTCTTCAGTCTGGCGGGGATCCCGCCTCTCGCCGGGTGGTTCGCCAAATTCGCCATGTTCCGTTCGGTGATCATCGCCGGCGGGACCTCAACCGTCGTGCTGGCGGTTATTGCCGCGGTCAACTCGGTGATTGCCCTCTACTACTACGCCAGGGTGGTCAAGTCGGTTTGGCTCGACGACCCGATCGGTGAGTTTGCCTCGGAAGCCGAGGCCGCGCCCGCCGTTTCATTGCGTCTCGCCTTGCTGCTGGCTCTCGGGTTCACCGTCGTGATCGGTTTCTTCCCGACGATCGCCACCTTCGTCGGCGACGCCAGCCGCGTGATCGCCGCCGGCGGCTAGTTGTGTTGTTCGCCTGCTGATACGTGGATCAGTGAGCGCGACCGGCCGGGGTCAGTCGCGGGGGTCGTCGAGACCCAATTCCCGGGCCATCCGCTGGGCAACCGCCCAGGAGCCGCGGTCTTGATTGCACAAGACGACGACGGTGGTCCCGGCACCGACATAATGCGAGACCATGGCCGAGACCCCGGGATCGGATCCACCATGGCCAAAGATGGTCGCGATGTCATCGACCACCACCAACTCCATGCCATAACCGTAGGCCTCCGGGCCGTCGTCCTCGAAGGCGTGCGGGGTCACCATCTGCGAGAACGTCTCGGGGGCGAGCAGCATCCCCGATCTGAGGGCGTCGAGGAAACGATCGATGTCCGCCGCGGTGGTGATGATTCCACCGTCGGGCATCCCTCCAGCGGGAACGCTATAGATGTTGGACCGTTGGCTCTTCGACGTGTCGTCGGCGACCAGGTACCCGGTTGCCATGTCCTCCGGCTCGTCGTCGAGTTGGAAGAAACCAGAGTCGGCCATGGCCGCCGGGACCAGGACCTCCGAGGTCGCCACGGAGGCGAAAGACTTGTCGGTGATCCACTCGATCAATAGCCCGATCAGAACGAAGTTGGCGTCGCAGTAGTCGTACTCCCCGGGGTCGGAGACCGGCGGCAGGTCGGCAAACAATGGAAGGAGGTCGCGTGGCCCTCTCGCCTTGTAAACCGGAACCCGGTCCCATGCGCTGGTGAAGGACGCCCATGTCTCATCGTCTCCGTCGTGGTAGTCGGCCAATCCGGAGGTATGGGAAAGCAGATGATGGAGGGTGTGTCGATCGTCGAGACCGGCCGGTCGCAGCTCGGGAGGAAGGAAGCTGGTCAGAGGTTTCTCGAGACTGAGCGCTCCGCTTTCGACCAACCTCAGGGCCGTCGTGGCCGTGATCATCTTCCCGACCGACGCCACCTGGAACTTCGTCTCCGGTGTCGCCCCTATTCGATGCCCGCGGTGGGCGAGCCCGGCGGCATGTTCCAACAGGGTCTCACCGCCGGAGCGAACCAACACGACTCCACTGAACAAGCCTTGCGCAGCACGTTCGTCGAGCCAAGCGATGAGGGAGGGTTGGTTCAGGGTGGTCATGTGCTCCCACGGGTGGCGCCTCTCCGGAGGGCGCGGAATTCCCGGTCGAGAAGTGACCAGAGTGAGTGATCCACCCAGTTACCTCGAATCAGTAGCTCCTCTCGGAGCACACCCTCCCGGGTGAAGCCCAGCTTCTCGGCAACCCGGTCGGATGCGGTGTTCCCCACGGCGATGCGGAGCGTAACCTTGTGGTAGCCCAAGGAGTTGAAGGTCTCGTCGAGAAGCCGGTCCACGGCCTCGGTGCAGATTCCCCGACTTTGCTCGTCGCTTCGCACCCAGTATCCGAACTCTGCGATCTTCCCCAGCTTGGAGACTGTCCAGAAGGAAATGCTTCCAACGTGACGCTCGGGGTCGTCCTTGAACCGGATCGAGTAGTCCCAGGCCCGGTCTTCCTTCCAGGCCAGGATCGACTCGCGGATGAAGCTTGTGGAATCCCCGTGCTCGTAGTCCATGCGCGCCCAGGGGAGCCATTGGTTGAGCTCCGGCAATGAGGCTCGGGTCGCCTCGTCGTACGTGTTGTGATCACGCTTGGAGAACTTCTGGAGGATGAGTCGATCGGTCTCGAGTGTTGGTCTGGGCACCTGATCAGATTATCGGCGGGCTTAACCTGCAGATTGAATGTGGGACCGGCTCCACCTCATCGAAGACACACCCATCGATGCCAAGGGCACGCTGGCCGCGGTCCTGGCCGCGCTTTACGAGGACGACGCCGGTGACGTGAGGCTGGTGCTCACCAAACGGCCCGACACCATGCCGACTCATGCCGGTCACATCTCGTTTCCGGGGGGCAGAGCCCATCCGACGGACTCGGGGCCAGTGGACACTGCCCTACGCGAGGCGCACGAGGAGGTTGGCATCGAGCGCGACCGCGTCGAGATCCTGGGGTTCCTGACACCCATCGACACCGTTGAGTTCAAGCCTTGGGTCGTGCCGGTGGTCGGACGTCTCTCGACTCCGTTCACGCTGGTGCCAAGTGAGCGTGAAGTGGCCCGGATTCACACGCCCCGGCTCGAAGATCTGGCAGACGAAGAGCGCTGGTGGCATGTGCCTTGGAATGGGCACAAAGTCTGGTACTACGACCTGGCCGGCGACACCTTGTGGGGGGCGACAGCCCACATGGTTCGGTCGCTCCTCGGGCTTCCCTGAAATCAGGCGATCCGTTCAGGATGTGGGGGCCACTAGGTGAGTCTCGAGCGAGTTGGCCTTGCTACTGACCTCTGCCGAGAGACCGAAGGCGAACCGCTCGTCTCAGGGGCCTTTGCATGACTTCGTCGCACCGGCAGCCAGGCCGTCGTTGCTCATCTGATCCTGCTGCTGGGCCGGTTTCTGGACGCTCTGGTTGCTGCGTGGCGTAGAATGTGTGGTTCGGGGTATCTATAGGGTGGACCATTGAAAAAGCGAGTCTTGATCGTCGGCGCCTGCGCCATAATCGTGCTCCTAGCAGTAGGGGCCGTTTTTGCGTGGTCGACCTGGGGAGATGTCACCCGGGTCAGCATCGATCGCAGTGCTCAGGTCGACAGCGATGCCCAGCAGGACGATGGAACCCCGGGCGAGGGTCTCTCCGACGACGGACCGGTGGCAGCGGAGGCCGGGGAAGACGAATTGGATATCTCACTCCTCGTTGGCTCCGACTCGAGGGACGAACTGGAGAGCACCGAGGGCTTTGGTGAGTTCGCAGGGGAGCGGGCGGACGTCGTGATGGTCCTCATTCGACCCGCTGACGGATCACGCGCCGCCCTGCTCTCCCTTCCTCGAGACTTGTTGATAGATGATGTGTGCCGCACCAGTGGCCAGCACAAGCTGACCGAGGCCCTCGAGGGATGTGAGTCGGGTCTGAACGGCCCAACGGCCCTGATCGTGAGTGTTGAGGCAGTCATCGGTCAGACCATCGATCATTTTGCGCTGATCGACCTGGCCGGGTTCCAGGAGGCAGTCGACGCGGTCGGGGGATACGAGATTTGTCTGGAGAGACCGGTCAGGGACCGAAAGGCCCGGCTCGAGCTCCCGGCCGGCTGTACCCAGGCCACCGGGGCACAGACTCTCGCCTGGCTCCGTTCCCGCTCGACCCAGGAGTTGACCGCGAGCGGGTGGCGGACCGTCCCGGGAGTGAGCGACCTGACCAGAAATGAGCGGCAGAGGGCCTTCCTGCTCTCGATGATGGGCGAGCTCTCCGATTTCGGCAGTCCCAAGGATGTGGCCGACGTGGCACAGGTGATCGCTCCGTTTGTGACGGTTGACTCTGAGTTGACGTTTCTCGACGCGGTGAACCTCGCCTGGGCTCTGCGCGGTCTGCAGGGGGGCAATATCGAAGAGCTCGAGGTTCCTGTCTCGGATGCGACAACAGCCGGCGGAGCCGCGGTTCTCATCGCCGAGATCGACATCGCCGAGATGGTGAGGGAATACCTCAGACCCGAAATCGTCGGCGAGCCAACGGACGCGCTGACAGGCTGATCGGGCCAAGCTGAATGGATGGGCCAATCACCAACCCCTGGTCGACCTGATCAGGTATAGGTCGATCGACGTCAGTCCCTAACCTTGGGTGAGATGATCGTGAGCAACCAAAGACGAGTCTTCTCGGGAATCCAACCCACCGGCGACTTCCACGTCGGCAACTATGTGGGCGCGCTCAAGAACTGGGTTGCTCTCCAAGATGAGTACGAGACCATCTATTGCGTGGTCGATCTCCACGCCATGACCGTCCCATTCGAGCCGTCCGAGCTGCGAGCCGGGCGTCTCGAGACGGCCAAGATGCTGCTGGCGGTTGGCATCGACCCTGAGCGATCACTTCTGTACTACCAGTCCGAGGTCCCACAACATGTCGAGCTCTCCTGGATCCTCGGCACCATGACCGGTCTCGGCCAGCTGGAGAGGATGACCCAGTTCAAGGAGAAGGCCGATCGTGGCAGGCAGAATCTGGGCATCTTCGCCTATCCGGTGTTGCAGGCCGCAGATATCATGGTGCACAAGGCGCACGCGGTGCCGGTCGGGGACGACCAGGCACAGCATCTCGAGCTGACCCGGGATCTCGCTCAGAGATTCAACGCCCGATTTGGTGAGGAGTTCCCGCTCGCCGAGACGATCACACCCGACATCGGTGCCCGGGTCATGTCTTTGGCCGATCCCACATCCAAGATGTCCAAGTCGGATCCAAGCCCCAGATCGCGGATCCTGCTCAAGGACACTCCCGATGCCATCGTCAAGAAGGTGAAAGCGGCTGTCACCGACACCGGAAGCGAAGTCATCTATGACTGGGGTTCCAAGCCGGGAGTCTCCAACCTGCTCGAGCTGTTCAGCGTTTTCACCGACCGGCCGATTGCGGATCTGGTCGCCGAGCACCACAGCTCGGGGTACGGGGCGTTCAAGCTGGCGGTTGCCGAGGCCATCGTCGAAGGTCTGGCGCCGGTGCGCACCGCGTACGACTCGCTGGACGATTCCGAGGTGGAGAAGACCATGGCGCGGGGGGCAGCGACCGCCCGTGACCGCGCCGAGATCTCGATGCGAAGTGTTCGACGGCGGGTAGGGATCGGCTAGTGGTCGTTCGCGTCAGTCCCTAGCCGATCGACTCGAGAAGCTCGGTCGGCAACAGCAAAACCACCGCGGCCAGCAGGTTGAATCCCGAGTGGATGAAGATCGCCGGCCCCAGCCGTTTGGTGCGCAGGGTCACCCACGCCAAAACCAGTCCGACTATGAAGAGCTGAGGCAGGACCACCGCAGCAGCTGAGAGCATCCGGCTGGGGTCCAAGCCGAGCAGGTGGAACACGGTGAAGACAAGGGCCGTGATCACCATGATCATTCGCGGGCTCCGATGGCTCTGGGTTTTGAGCAGGACACCTCGAAAGGTGAGCTCCTCGGTGACCGGGGCGAGCACCACTGCCGTGACCATGGCGGCCACCCTGGCCGCAGTGGTCTCCAGCCCGGACAGGGCGGTGCTCACCTGCTGGGCCGGGTCGCCGTCGGGGAGCAGCAATGAGCTCAAAGGGAGAAACACGACTGCCAATGCAAGCTGGAGAAAGAGGCCAAAGCCGAGGTAGAGCACATCCCGGCCTTCGATGGTGAACCCTAGATCCGGATGGCCCTTACTCCGTGAGATGAGCCAAAGGACCGCGAGATGTCCGATGTACTGCCCGGCTAGAGCAAGCACCAGGAACAGGTCATCCTCGCCGACCAACGAGCTGATCCCGACCAGTATCCCCGCGCCTACGAACCCGCCGAGGACGACGAAGAAGAAGTCGAGCAGTGACCAGGGCCTTGGCACGGGCTGGCCAGCCTACTGATAGCCGGAGGGCATCCACTGTTACGCTGCAAACGAGCGTCGGAAGTTGAGCGAAGGTGGAAATCGACATCGGTATCGGGAAGTCGGGCCGTCAGGCGTATGGCTTCGATGACATAGCAATCGTGCCCTCGAGGCGAACCCGCGATCCCGACGACGTCGACATCTCCTGGCAACTGGACGCGTTCAAGTTCGCCCTCCCGATGATGGGCTCGGCGATGGACTCAGCCATCAGCCCGGCGACGGCCATCAGGATCGGTCAGCTGGGCGGATTGGCGGTTCTCAACCTCGAAGGTCTTTGGACTCGATACGAGGACCCCGAGCCATACTTCGAGGAGGTGGCCGAGCTCTCCGCGGAAAAGGCCACCCTGCGCATGCAGGAGATCTACCTGGAGCCGGTCAAACCCGATCTGATCGGTCAACGTGTCACCGAGATCAAAGCCCAGGGTCTGGTGACCGCAGCCAGTCTCACCCCGCAGCGGGTCCAGAGCTGGGCGCCGCACGCGTTGGGGGCCGGCCTCGACGTGCTGGTGATCCAGGGCACCGTGGTGTCGGCAGAGCATGTCTCGAGCCGCGAAGAGCCGTTGAACCTCAAGGAGTACATCGCCGAGTGTGAAGTCCCGGTGATCGTGGGCGGCTGTGCCAGCTACTCGGCAGCACTCCATCTGATGCGAACCGGGGCGGTTGGGATCCTGGTCGGGGTTGGCCCTGGCGCTGCCTGCACCACGAGGGGTGTGCTCGGGGTAGGAGTGCCTCAGGCAACAGCCATCGCTGATGCTGCGGGGGCTCGGATCCGCTACCTGGACGAGACCGGTCGCTATGTGCATGTGATCGCCGATGGCGGGATGAGGACCGGCGGGGATGTGGCCAAGGCAATCGCCTGTGGTGCCGATGCCGTGATGATCGGCTCGCCGCTTGCCTCGGCCACCGAAGCGCCCGGGCGCGGGTTTCATTGGGGCATGGCCACATTTCATCCCACACTCCCTCGGGGCGCCAGGGTCGAGGTCGGCAACCGGGGGACCCTGGAGGAGATCCTGGTCGGCCCGGCACACGAGAACGACGGCAAGCTCAACCTGTTCGGTGCTCTTCAGGTCTCGATGGCCACCACCGGCTACTCGGACGTCAAGGAGTTCCAAAAGGCTGAGGTCATGATCGCTCCCTCGCTGCAAACTGAAGGCAAGTCGCTGCAGCGCAGCCAACGAGTGGGAATGGGATGAGCCCGGCTGCGCCGGGAGAATCCGAACACGCAAGCGTTCTGGTTGTCGACTTCGGGGCACAGTATGCACAACTGATCGCACGACGGGTCCGCGAGGCCCATGTCCACTCCGAGATCGTCTCGAGGGACATAACTGCCGAGGAAATCCGCCGGCGCAACCCTGCCGGTCTCATCCTGTCGGGCGGACCTGCCTCGGTGTACGCCGAGGACGCCTACCGGATCGACCCCAGAGTCCTCGAGCTGGGGATCCCGGTATTGGGCATCTGTTACGGCCACCAGCTCCTGGCCGACATCGCCGGAGGCGTGGTGGCCAACACCGGCACCGCCGAGTATGGGAACACCACGCTTCGGGTGACCGGTGACTCGGTGCTGCTGAAGGAATTGCCCTCCGAGCAGCAGGTCTGGATGTCACATCGCGACCAGGTGACGGTGCCACCAGACGGCTTCGTTGCCGTCGCCACCTCCGACGGGGCAAGCGTCGCCGCGATGGAGGACCGTGATCGTGGTCTGTACGGGGTCCAATTCCACCCTGAGGTGGCCCACACCCCGCGGGGCGAGGAGATTCTTGAGCGCTTTCTCTACGACGCATGCGGTGCGCTGCCCGATTGGACCTCGCATTCGATCATCGAATCCCAGGTCGAGGCGATCAGGGCGCAGGTCGGGGAGGCGAGGGTGATCTGTGGCCTCTCTGGGGGTGTCGACTCGGCGGTGGCGGCGGCCCTGGTCCACGAGGCGGTCGGCGACCAACTCACCTGCATCTTCGTCGATCATGGTCTGCTCCGGGCGGGGGAGGCAGAGCAGGTCGAGCAGACGTTCCGATCGCATTTCGAAGCCGATTTCGTCCATGTCAAGGCCGAGGACCGGTTCCTCGAGCTGCTGGCCGGAGTGGTCGACCCCGAGGAGAAACGAAAGATCATCGGTGAGACGTTCATCCGTGTCTTCGAGGAGGCGGCGAGCTCGGTGGGTGATGCCCGTTTCCTGGTGCAGGGCACGCTGTACCCGGATGTGATCGAGTCGGGCTCGGCCAGTGCCGCCACGATCAAGACCCACCACAACGTGGGTGGGCTGCCCGCGGACATGAAGTTCGAGTTGGTCGAGCCCTTGCGTGACCTGTTCAAGGACGAGGTCCGGGCGGTGGGAGAGGAGCTGGGGCTCCCTCAGGAGATCGTCTGGCGTCAGCCTTTCCCCGGTCCTGGCCTGGCGGTGAGAGTCATCGGCGAAGTCACCCGGGAACGCCTCGAACTACTGCGCGCCGCGGACTCGATCGTGACCGAGGAGATCAGGAGAGCCGGTCTGTACCGCGACATCTGGCAGGCGTTCGGGGTTCTCCCGGCCGTCAAAACCGTGGGTGTACAAGGTGATCTACGCACCTATGCCTACCCGTTGGTGGTGAGAGCTGTCACCTCCGAGGATGCCATGACCGCTGACTGGGCACGGCTTCCTTACGAGATTCTGGAGCGAATCTCGAGCCGGGTGATCAACGAAGTGCCCGGGATCAATAGGGTTGCCTATGACATCTCGAGCAAACCCCCTGCCACGATCGAGTGGGAGTGAAAGAGGGCCACGACCGTGGTTCAGAGCTCGGGGTGCCCTGCCGATAACAGACACATTGGCGAGGGACATTTCGGATTTGAATCTCAACACACCTGAGCTGACTCGTATTTTCCGGGACGAGCTGGAGGAGCGCTCCAGCCGCCTGGTCGCTGCTGCCCGCTCACTGCGACAGCACGATCTCGACGAGAACGTGGTACAGGACCTGGTCAGAGACGCCCACACCATAAAAGGCTCGGCGAGTTTGCTTGGCTATGACCAGGTCCGGGATATCGCCACACGACTCGAGGAGCTCTGGAAGAAGGTGTCCGAGGGCTACTCGCCTCCACCCGATGTCGCGGTGGCGATGGAGGCCAGCGCCGGCCGGCTCGTCGCGTCGCTCGACTCGACTGAGACGGATCTGTCGGAGTTCATCGACAAGCTCCTCCCTGAGGAAGAGGGAAATGCGCCGGACCACGCGCCCGGAGGAGAAGTCGTGCCGCTACGCCGACCCGAGCCCGGCAGCCTGGGTGGGCTTCTCTCCTCGGTTTCTGAGTCCTTGCTCGTGGGAGCCACCCGGGTCGACACCGGAGAGCTCTACCGCCTGATCAACCGAATCGTTGAGGTCTCCCTCGATTCCGAGGCACTGGCCGATCTCTCCTTGGTCTCGATCGAGGGATCCGATCCGGCCGTGTTCCGCAAGACGTGGCGGAATCAGCTCGAACGACTGTCCAATTCGATTGCCGACATCCAGGACCAGGCAGTCGCGCTGGCAAACATCTCTTTTCGTGAGGCGACATCGACCTTTCCTCAGTTTGTCCGCTACCTGGGCCGGAGACTGGGCAAGGACGTTCGGTTCGAGCTGAGCGGCGACGATGTTCAACTCGATCGACAGATCGTCGATCTGCTGCGTGATCCCCTTCGTCACCTGTTGGTCAACGCCATCGACCATGGGATAGAGCCTTCGGCGGTGCGCATCGCCGCTGGGAAGCAAGCCACGGGGACGATCAGGATCGGAGCCGAGGTCGTCGACGAGAGTGTCGAGGTGTCGGTATCCGACGATGGTGGGGGAATCGATTGGGACAAGGTTGCCGACGCCGCCAGGGAGCAGCGCATTCCGTTCGTGCAGTCCGACCTGAGCCCGATCCTGTTCCACCCTGGATTCACGACGGCGAGCCTCATCACCGACTTCTCTGGGAGCGGTGACGGTCTCGCTGCGGTTCGGGACATCCTGGAGAAAGTCAACGGAGTGGTCCATATCGAGTCTCCCAGAGGCCAAGGGACGACCGTAACCATGACGTTGCCGATGTCGATGGTGTTGCAGAACGTTGTCGTCGTCGCCACCGGGGATCAGTTCTGGGGCATCCCGGAAGTTTCGATCGAGGGTGCGATGCCGTTGTCTCACGCCGAGATCAGTCCCAGCGGCACGGGCCAGGAGATCATCTTTCAGAGTCGAGAGATCCCGTGTGTGTCCCTGTCCCGGGCCATAGGCATTCCGGATCCCGGAGACGAGTCCGAATTGGTGGTGATCAACACCAGATCAGGTCTGGTTGCCGTCACCGTGAGTGAGATAATCGACAAGCGACGGGTGGCGGTCAAGAACCTGGGGCCGATCCTCGATGGCTCCGACCATGTGACCGGAGCCGCGCTGCTCGGTGGTGGCCAGGTTCTCGTGGTACTCGACCCGAACTTCCTGGGAGTCCTTGCTCGAAAGAGGCCGCGTCTCGTCGGGCACCGTCCCCGAATCCTGGTCGTGGACGATTCCGCCGGTGTCCGTCAGCTCCTGTCCGCAACTCTGAACGGTGCCGGCTTCGACGTCGAGGTGGCCGCCGGCGCCCGCGAGGCGATGGCGGCTATGGCCGACGACGGCTTCGAAGCCATGGTCATCGACTACTCGATGCCGAGGTCGAACGGTGTCGAGCTGGTGCGAACGATGCGAGGGTCTGATATCCGGGTTCCGATAGTGATGGTTTCGGGCGTGGCCACGCAGGAAGAGAAGCAAGCTGCGTGGGAGGTCGGGGTGGACGCCTATCTGGACAAGTTCGATCTGCGCCACGGAGTCCTGACCAGCACATTGCGCCGTCTGATCGGGATGGAAGAAGACGCCGGAACCGCCTGAGCACCCAATGCCGTCGCTCTTCAGGTGTTATATGTATCTTCCGATAGAGCCGAAGCATGCCTGAGCTGCCCGATACTGTGAGCTGGTTGTCGATTGGGCTGGCTGTGGTGGGTGTGGTGGGCGTGATCTGGGCCCTCACCATCACACGTCACGGTCGTCAGCGCGAGCGCGAAGTGACACGTCTCTCGGAGGAAGCTCATCGCATAAAGAACGACTTCGTGGCGATGGTCAGCCATGAGCTGAGAACTCCCCTCACCTCCATCGCCGGGTTTGCAGACACCCTGGTCGACTCGTGGAAAGAGCTCCCCGAGGCTGAGGTCGACGAGTTTCTCGAGATCATCAACCGGCAGTCGATCTATCTCGGAGACCTCGTCGAGGACGTGTTGGTCATACCCCGTCTCGAGGCAGACCGGCTTCGATTCCATCCCGAGTTGTTCGACCTCGGTGACCTGATCGAGGACGTGGCCAAGATGGTTTTTCCCAATGGCGGTAGGAAGAGCTCGCTGGTCTCGCTCCCCGATGGGGTCAGGGTGAAGGCCGACCGTCGACGGGTCCAACAGGTCATTCGCAACCTGATGGAGAATGCCCGCAAATACGGGGGAGATCAGATCATGGTGGAGGGGTTTGTCATGGGCGACCAATACTTGATCGTCATCTCCGACAATGGTCCAGGTGTCCCCGACGAGGCCACACAGCGTGTCTTCGACCATTTCGAACAAGTATCCAAGGGAGACACCCGGGAGGCGACCGGGATCGGCCTCGGGCTACCGATCGCTCGAAGATTGGCTCGGGCGATGGGCGGCGAGGTCTGGTACGAGCGAAGATTCCCCACTGGCGCCCGGTTCTGCTATTCGCTTCCGCTCAAGCGCAGGACCGTAGTGGGCGAGGGCGCACTGTCCGAGCCGCTCGATCTCGACGCCACCGCCGCGGTGGAGCTGGACGACCAGGCGGCTTTCACGAGTTGATCACATCGTTGTGATTCAGTCGGCCGCCGCCGGTAGGATCGGGGTCAGATGCAGGCTGAGTGGTTCCTCGACGATGTTCCGGCCGACTCTGCTCTCTTTGCCGATCTCAACCCGACACAGCGGGAAGCGGTGGCGGCGACCGAAGGCCCGGTATTGGTCGTGGCGGGGGCAGGTTCGGGAAAGACCCGCGTCCTCACCTATCGGGTAGCTCATCTCCTGCGCGATTTGCACGTGCCGCCACAGTCGGTGCTGGCCATCACCTTCACCAATAAGGCAGCGAACGAGATGAAGGCCAGGGTGGGGGCTTTGGTGGGTGGTGCGGTCCGCGCGATGTGGGTGTCCACGTTTCATTCGGCGTGCGTGCGGATTCTGCGTCGGGAGGCGTCGCGGCTGGGCTACCGGTCCGGTTTCTCCATCTACGACGATGCCGACGCGCTCCGTCTTCTCAACCTCGTCCTCAAGGACCTAGACCTCGACTCGAAGCGTTTCCCGCCCAAGGCTATGAAGGCGGTGATCTCCAAGGCCAAGAACGAACTGATCGACTTCGAGTCTTTCGCCGACCAGGGCGACGGCTTCTACCACGAGCAGGTGGCCGACATCTACCGGCTCTATCAGCAGCGGCTCCTGGCGGCCTCGGCGATGGACTTCGACGATCTGCTCATGGTGACCGTCGAGCTGTTCGGGGCGTTTCCTGACGTGCTCGCCGGTTACCAGGAGCGGTTTCGCTATGTCCTCGTCGACGAGTACCAGGACACCAACCGGGCCCAATACATGCTGGTGAGGCAACTGACGGCGGGTCACGGCAATCTATGCGTGGTCGGAGACTCGGATCAGTCGATCTACAAGTTCCGGGGGGCGGACATACGCAATATCCGCGACTTCGAGGTGGACTATCCCGAGGCGCGCATCGTCATTCTCGACCAGAACTACCGCTCGACTGAGACCATCCTGGAGGCTGCCAACTCGGTCATCTCCAACAACACCAAGCGGACGCCCAAGAACCTCTGGTCGGACCGGGGCCGGGGGGTTCCCATTCTCCGCTACGAGGCCGAGGATGAGCATGACGAGGCCGGTTATGTGGTCGATGAGATCGAGCGTCTTCAGGCGGACGGTTTCAACCTCTCCGACCTCGCAGTGTTCTACCGCACCAACGCAATGTCCCGGGTGATTGAGGATGTCTTCGTTCGACGTGGCATCCCTTACACGGTCGTCGGCTCGGTGAAGTTCTACGACCGCAAGGAGATCAAGGATGCGGTTGCCTATCTGAGAGCGGTGGTCAACCCGGCCGACGAGGTGTCACTGAAGCGGATCATCAACGAGCCACGTCGAGGCATCGGCGACACCACTATCGCTCACATCGACCGGTTCAGCCAGGCCCACAAGATCGGCTTCGCCGAGGCGCTGAGGCGGGTGTCGGAGATCACGACGCTCAACGCTCGTGCCCACGCCGCGGTGGGCGAGTTCGTGGCGATCATGGATCGGTTGAGGGAAAGGGTCGAAGAGGATGGTGTGGCCGCCGGTGTCGAGGCGGTGTTGATCGACACGGGCATGGTGGCGACTCTCGAATCGGAGCAAACGATCGAGGCCATGGGACGAGTCGAGAACCTCCGTGAGCTTGTCGGGGTGGCATCCGAGTTCGAGGCGTCCAACGAAGGAGCCGTTATCGGCGACGAGGAGTTCGACAGTCTCGACAACACCCGTCGGTTGGAGGTCTTCCTCGAGTCAACAGCTCTGGTGGCGGACATCGACGAGTGGGATGAGGGAGCCGGTGCGGTGACGCTGATGACCCTCCATACCGCCAAGGGCCTGGAGTTTCCGGCGGTGTTCATCGTGGGGATGGAGGATGGGGTGTTTCCCCATATGCGTTCGTTGGGTGACCCGGCCGAGCTGGAAGAGGAGCGACGACTCGCATATGTGGGGATCACCCGCGCCCAGGACAAACTCTATCTGACCTCGGCCTGGAGCCGAATGTTGTTCGGGGGATCCAACTACAACCCTCCTTCCCGCTTTCTCACCGAGATACCGGACGGGCTTCTCGAGAAGGCCGGCAAGCGCCAACGGAGGACAGCTTCGGAACGGGCAGCGGCCACCGGCCCGCGGACGACGATGGAGGCGGGTGAGATCGGGCCAGGCGACCGCGTGCGTCACGACAAGTGGGGTCTGGGCACGGTGCGCGAAGTAGTGGGCCTGGGTGATCGTGCCGAGGCGGAGGTGATGTTCGACACCCAGGGCAAGAAGCGGCTGCTGTTGGCCTGGGCCCCACTGGAGCGGGCCTGACCTTTCAGACCGTGTAAGGCTCCCCAATGGCAGGGTCTTCGATTGGGATCGACTCGTCGATGACCCCTCGGCACATCCGCATGTAGATCGGTCTTCCCGCCGCACTGAGAATCGCATCGTGAATCGGGAGGATCCGGGCGGGTCTAACCGCGCTGACAAAGTCGATGGTCATTGCGACACGTGCCCACGGTGCCGCCAAGGGCAAGGCCAGGACGTCGATGTCGGAGGGAGTGCTGGTATACGAGTCGCCCGGGTGGAAAACGGTCGGCCCGCGATTCTCGCTGACCACGTACCCCACATTCCCGACTCGAGGTATCCGGTCGTGGATGATGGCGTGCTGCCCTCCCACTACTTCGACCCGCAGGTCGCCGATCTCGATTCTGTCGCCGACACCGGCCACGTCGACGGTGCGTTCGGCAAGCATGTCGACGACGGCGCGCTCGACGATGACCCGTGCCTCCGGATTGGGGTCCAGCACCTGTCCGATATTGTTCACATCGACGTGGTCGGCGTGCTGATGGGTCACGAGGACTGCATCGAGGTCGGTGAGGCCGTGCCAGTCGGTGCTGAAACTGCCGGGATCGATCAGGACCCGGGTTGACGTGGTTTCGATGAGGAGGGCGGCGTGGCCGAGACGGGTGAGGATCATGGCCCGATTATGGCCGAAAAGCCGCCACTCAGGTCGCGCCGGGCACGCCTGCGGGCACTGGGGGAGGCCCCTTCATGACATTCAGGTAAGCGCAGCGCGACCGAGGCTAGGCCTTCTCCACTGCCTCGAGGAGGTCGAGCCAGCTCTTGGTGAACTTGTCCACCCCTTCGTCCTCTAGTACCTGGACCACGTCTTGATAGTCGATTCCAACGCCGAGGAGTCGGGCGAGGTCGCCCTTGGCCTGCTCGATGTCGAGATCTGTGAAAGGCTCCGGTGACGGGTTCCCGTGGTCCTGGTAGGCGTCCATGGTCGCCAGAGGCATCGTGTTGACCGAGCTGGGGGACACCAGGCCTTCGACGTAGAGAAGGTCGGAGTAGGCAGGGTTCTTGGTAGATGTCGATGCCCACAGTGGTCTCTGCAAACGACCGCCACTGAGCAGCCCAAAACGTGAGGAGTTGAACTCCTCCAGGAACAGGCCGTAAGCCGCCCGGGCGTTGGCCACCGCCGTCAAACCCTTGAGCGACTCGGCTTCAGGCGTATCGATCTCATCAAGTCGACGGTCGACCTCCGAGTCGAAGCGGGAGACGAAGAACGATGCCACCGAGGCGACACCGGACAGATTGCCTCCTGCTTCGCGCAGATCCTCCAACCCACCCAGGTAAGCGTCGATGACTTCCCGGTAACGCTCCAGAGAGAAGATGAGCGTCACGTTGACCGAGATCCCCTCCCCGGTCAGTCGACGGATGGCCGGCACCCCTTCGAGGGTGGCGGGGACCTTGACCAGCAGGTTGGGACGGTCGATCTGTTTGACCCAGTCTCTCGCCTCGGCCACCGTCGCCTCGGTGTCGGCGGCGAGCGTTGGGGAGACCTCGACGGAGACGAAGCCGTCGTGACCCTCGGTCCGTTCGAAGACGCCGGCCAACTCGTCGCAGGCTCTGGCGATATCGGAGGACATCAGGCTTTTGACAATCTCCTCGGTGGGTAGACCCGCTGACTTGAGGTCGCGCAGCTGTTTGTCGTAGTCCGACGATCCGATGATCGCGCCGGCGAAGATCGACGGGTTCGAGGTCACTCCGGTGACGGCAGCATCGACGATGCGCCGGGCAAGCTCACCGGAGTCGAGCATCGCCTTCGATATCTGGTCGGACCAAATGGACACACCGGCAGCGGCCAGGCCGTGGAGGTTGGAAGAGCTCATGCCAACAAGCGTAGGTGGTGCATCTGCTCTAGGTTTGGGCACGGTATGACCCGGATTCACGAATAGTGGTGAACACGATCCTGGTCGAGCCCGACGGGCTGGTGTCGACCGGGTCTGCGGGCTCGGCGAAAGGGGGTCCACCGAGCATCGGCCTCGGTCTGCGGTTGCTCCTCCTCGCCTCGGCACTGTTAGCCGGCTATTCACTGATCCAGCTGGCGGAACGACCCTCTGTCCCCGAGTCGTCACACGATCGTCTAATCCAAGCTCATCTCGACGCCTGGTACGGCGGTGACTTGGAGACCGCTGACAGCTTTCGCTCTCCGGAGCGGGTGCGCACCGGGCCCTCCGAGCGTCGCGCCCGGGGAGAGGTGGAATACCAGGCGATGTTGCAGGCTCGTGTCGAGCTCTTCGATTGTGGCGCATTGCCCCCGGAGACTGTTCGCTGTGACGTGGCCTACTCCAATCTGCTCAACGAGGCGGTTGGCAAGGAGCCCGTGGTCCATTCGATGCAGTTCGGGATCCGTGACGGCCTGTTGCTCTTTGTCTCCGGGCCCTATCTCGAAGACGAGGATCTCACCGCCAGCTTCCGTGACTTTGCGACCCAGATGTTCCCGGACGCCTATCAGGATGCCTGCGTCGAGGAGCCGAACCTTCAGCCACGGAGTTGCGCGGTCCTCAAGGTGTCCCATCTGAGCGACTGGGCCGCCTGGCAGGGGCAATGGGAATGAGCATCGAGGTCGATGCCGCTCCACGCAGTCGGGACCAGGCATCTCGCGGCTTTGCCTGGGCGGTGGTCGTTCTGGCGGCCGCGGCCCTTGTGGTGTTGATCACGGTGAGGGGGGCCACTCCTCTACCAATGACAGAAGAAGACGTGATCGCCGCGGGCCTGGAGGCGTGGTTCGGTGGCGACCCGGCCGCGGTCTCGGCCGTCTTCGAACCCGGGCTGGATGGAGTGGCGGTTTCGGAGAGCCAGGTCGAATACCAGGCCGCGATCGGTGGCAAGGCTCGTCTCCTCGGCTGCCGCCCCGGTCCCACCGCCCGCCTCGACTGCGAAGTCGAGTACAGCAATGCGTTGAACGACGCCGTTGGATCGCCACCGTTCATCGTCCCCATGACTTTCGGGGTGAGCGAGGGCAAGATCGTCAGGGTCAACACGTTCCACAGCCGCAATTACTTCCCCGCCGATGTCGAGCTGGAGTCGAGCTTCGCCAACCTCATGGCGGTGTCCGGTCTGGCCGAGGACTACCACGAAGTCTGTATCCCGTATGCCGAGCGCGGAGCTTCGTGCGCCGGGTTCCAACTAGCCCATCTCGATGAATGGGCCTCGTGGCACCGCTCTCAGGGTTGAGCGGCCGGAGTCCTGGATCATGGTGGTGCGCACTAGTGCTGCGACCACAAACGTTCGCCGTGCTCAGGACGGCCAGGAACGCCCCTGGCTGCGTCCTCCTCCTCGCCGAACGGACAAGTGCGACTGCGTCGGAAGTCCTTGCCAGATGACCTTCCTGACTCGCCCTGACCATCGCCAACGTTCATGGACACATCACTAGCCTTGCCGATCTGGCATGCCACGACGCATTCTCATAGCCAAACCGGGTCTCGACGGTCACGATCGCGGCGCCAAGGTGATAGCCAGGGCACTCCGTGACGCAGGATTCGAGGTCATCTACTCGGGTCTGCACCAGACCCCGGCGCAGATCGCAGAGACCGCGGTCCAAGAAGACGTGGATGCCGTCGGGCTCTCTTCGCTCTCCGGAGCCCACAAGACGCTCTTCCCGCAGGTGGTCGAGCAACTGGCGGCCCGGGCTGCCTCCGACATCGTGGTTTTCGGCGGGGGCGTGATCCCCGAGGCCGACTTCCAGGGTCTGCTGGACAGTGGGTTGGCGACGATCTTCACCCCCGGGACTCCACTCGACCAGATCACCGCATGGGTCGAGGCCAACGTCCCGTCCAAGGTTTGAAAGGAAAGGAACCAATTGAAGATCCACGAGTATCAGGCCAAACAGCTCATGGCCGAGAGAGGCATCCCGGTACCTGAGGGCAGGGTGGCCACGACGATCGACGAAGCCGTGGCAGCGGTTCGACCGCTGATGGAAGCGTCGGGAAACCCGGTGGTGGTTCTCAAGGCGCAGATCCACGCCGGCGGCCGGGGGAAGGGCACCTTCAAAGAGCATGCTGATTTGCGTGGGGTGAAGGTGGTGACCGCCGGCATCGAAGGCGGGATAGGCGCGGCCGAAGACGCGGTCCGGGAATTCGCCACCAAGATGCTCGGCTCGACCCTGGTCACCATCCAGACCGGCCCTGAAGGCAAAGTTGTCAACCGTGTCTACGTCGAGCAGGGAGTCTCCATCGCCCGAGAGCTCTACCTGGCCGTTCTCCTCGATCGGGCAGTGAGCCGCAACATCGTGATGGCCTCCAGCGAGGGCGGAGTCGAGATCGAGAAAGTCGCCGAGGAGACCCCGGAGCGGATTCTCAAGGAAGAGGTCGATCCGGCCGTCGGACTGGCCGACTTTCAGGCCCGGGAGCTCGCTCATGGCCTCGGGATGAGCGGGGACGAAACCAAGAGCTTCATGAAGTTCGTCAAGGCGTTGGCCGAGGTCGCCACCGAGCTCGACACCGACTTGATCGAGATCAATCCACTGGTAGTAACGAACGATGGCCGCGTCGTCGCTCTGGACGGCAAGATGGCTTTCGATGACAACGCTTTGTTCCGACATCCCGAAGTGGTGGCGATGAGGGATGAGTCGGAAGAGGATCCGGCAGAGCTTGCGGCGAAGAAGACCGGGCTCAACTACATCAAGCTCGATGGCACGATCGGTTGCTTGGTCAACGGGGCGGGCCTGGCAATGGCGACGATGGACACCATCAAGCACGTGGGCGGCGAACCGGCCAACTTCCTGGATGTAGGAGGCGGCGCAGACGAGGAACAGGTCACGACCGCCTTTCAGATCATCACTAAGGATCCAAACGTCAAAGGGATCTTCGTCAACATCTTCGGCGGCATCATGCGATGCGACGTGATAGCAACCGGCATCGTCGCCGCAGTGAAGAACGTCGGATTGGACGTGCCCCTCGTGGTTCGGCTCGAAGGCACCAACGTCGAAGAGGGAAAACGAATCATCGGTGATTCGGGCCTGGATGTGGTCGCTGCCGACAGCCTCAGAGATGGCGCCGAGAAGATCGTGGAGCTGGTGAGATGAGCATCCTCGTTGGCAAGGACACCAGAGTCCTGATCCAAGGTCTGGGGAGGACCGGACAGTTCCACACCGACAAGGCAATCGCATACGGCACTCAGATGGTCGGAGCAGTCCATCCTTCCCGTGCCGGGACAACGTCGCGTTTCGAGGGCGAGACGGATCATTCTGGGGTCCCGGGGCGCGATGACGTCTACTCGGTCGATCTCCCGGTGTTCGCGACGGTCAAAGAGGCAGTAGCCGCCACGGGAGCCAACGCGTCGGTCGTCTACGTGCCGCCTCCGTTCGCGGCCGACGCCATCATGGAGGCGGCCGCGGCGGGGCTCGAGCTGGTGGTGGCGATTACCGAGGGTGTTCCCGTCGCCGACATGATTCGGGCCAAGCGCTATCTGGCAGACAAGCCGACACGCCTCATCGGGCCCAATTGCCCGGGGGTGATCACCCCCGGTGAGTGCAAGATCGGGATCATGCCCGGGTACATCCACGAGCGGGGCAGGATCGGGGTGGTCTCTCGTTCCGGCACCCTCACCTACGAGGCGGTGTATCAACTCACCCTGGGTGGCCTGGGTCAGACCACTGCAGTAGGCATCGGAGGTGACCCGGTCAACGGCACCAACTTCGTCGAGATGCTCGCCATGTTCGAAGACGACCCCGAGACCGAAGGGGTGATCATGATCGGGGAGATCGGTGGCACGGCCGAGGAGGATGCAGCCGAGTTCGTCGTCAACCAGATGACCAAGCCTGTTGCCGGATTCATCGCCGGCACCACCGCTCCCGCCGGCAAGCGGATGGGTCACGCCGGTGCCATCGTCTCGGGGGGAAAGGGCACCGCCGAGGCGAAAATCGAGGCGATGAAAGCGGCCGGAATCGTTGTCGCGGAGACACCGTCCGATATGGGTGAGGCCATGGCGCATGCCCTTGGCTGAGTCGCTCGATGTCATCGACTCCGAGGGTCGGCGGATTCTGGAGCTGGCCCGGCGTGACCCGGCCCGTCCCGTGCCGCAGTATCCCGAGTGGTCCATGGCCGACCTCCTGTCGCATGTCGGGTCGATACTCGCCCGGACCACCCAGGTCTGTCTGCTCCACCCGGCGGAGCGGATCTCGGCACCCAGGCTGCCCGAAGGGGAAGATGTCGGCGACTGGTACGAGGCGATACTCGCCGAGATGATCAGCACCCTGGGCACGTCCGATCTCGACGTCCCGGTTTGGGGCTTCATCGAGGGATCCACCATCCAGTTCTGGGTGCGCCGGATGGTGGTGGAGACCGGGGTCCACCGATGGGACGCCGAGCAGGCCTTTGGTGAGGAGACCCCACTCCGGAAGCCGGTCGCCGAGCACGGTCTAGATGAGTATGCCGAAATGTGGTTCCCTCGCCTGGGGGAGATTCCAGTCCTCGAAGTCATTGCGAAGGATCTCGGGAGGACTTGGACGTACGGGTCGGGCTCGCCTGAGGCTCGGGTTGAGGGAAGTGGGTCCGATATCTACCTCCGACTCATGTCCCGGCCCTCGTCGGTCACACTCCCCGATGCCTGGGAAACCGCCATCGGGACCCTGGCACCGCCTCCCAAGCCGTGAGTGGGGGAGGTTCAGCGGCCTCTTCGCCGAGCGCCGGCGCCACCACCCCCGAAGAGGATGCCGGCACCGAGGACGAACCCGAAGTCATACCAGTTGCCGTTGTTGTGCACTTCGTAGAGGTTGATGCTGTCGGTGAACAACGAGATGACAAAGGTGACCGGTGCGATGAATCCGTGCCAGAGACCCATCCAGAACCCGGCCACATTGCCGTCGGGGGGACTTGACCCTATTTCGGGATTGATGCCGGCGGCACAAGCGGCCAACACAAGGACGCAGCCGATCAGGACTGCTGCGATTCGGGTGCGGTGCATATCGTCGTCTCCTCGTCCTCCCCACAGGGTAAGCCCTCGACGGGACACCCTGCCCCGTACGCGTGGGTCGAATCGGGATGCCGGTGGGCAGCATGGGCGACCGAAGCGGATCGACCATGTCTGTTCCTGACCCGCAGGGATCGATCAAGGCACGGGATCGGCGCTCCGGAGGCCCGGGCCCCCGCGTTCTAGGCTTTTGCGATGGGCTCCATCTCGTTCCGGCGGGTTATCCGGGCCGACTTCCCTCTTCTCGCCGGCTGGCTGGCCCAACCTCACGTGGAGCGGTGGTGGAATCACGAGTTCACCCCCGAGGCGATGGAGCGAGACTTTGGCCCGGTCGCGGACGGCGCCGAGCCCAGCGAGGACAACATGGTCCTGCTCGACGACCGGCCGATTGGTCTCATCCAGTACTCGCGCTATGAGGATTACCCCGAGTACATCGAGGAGCTGAGCCCGATGATGTCGCTGCCGGATGGTGCGGTGACCATCGACTACCTGATCGGCGAGCGTGAGCTCACCGGGCGAGGGTTGGGGTCAGCGATGATCGCCGGCTTCGCCGAACACATCTGGAGCGTGAATCCGAATGCTTCGTGCATCATCGTGCCGGTCAACTCGGCTAACCAAGCTTCATGGAGGGCCTTGCTCAAAGCCGGGTTTCGCGTCGTCGCACGCGGTGACCTGGAACCTGACAACCCGATCGACGATCCGTCACACGAGATCCTTCGCCTCGACCGGCCGCCGGGTGGCGATGCTGAAAGGCGAAGAGACAGCAACGATGCCGACGGATAGAACCAGCGTCGACCGTTCGCTCTGGGCGGGGCTGCTTGGCGACGGCAGGCCGGCTCTGGCGACAGTCGCAGTCGCATTGACCTTCGCCGGCGGGCTGGCCGTCTACCTCGGCTTCACCCGCCAGCTGCTACCTCACGACCTCGCTTACCTGGGAATGTCCGCGGTCGAGCTTGGCGACATTGCCGACGGTCGTCTGATGGACTTCATGGTCCACGACCGGGTCTCATGGGGAGGAGCGCTGTTCGCGGTCGGAGTCATGTACCTGTGGCTCACGGTCTTCCCGTTGGCCGACGGCAGGCGTTGGGCCTGGATGACCATTGCGATCACCGGCGCCGTCGGCTTCGCTTCGTTCGCCTCTCACCTACCAACCGGGTATCTCGACAGCTGGCACGGTGTGGGAACCCTGATCCTGATACCTGTGTTTGCGGTGGGCCTGGCCCGCAGCCGATCCACTATCTCCGGGCAGCGACTCTCGGTAGCTGGGCGGCCTGGAGACATGACCTGGGGCCGCCGGTTCGTGCTCGCAACCGGAGTAGGTCTCGCTATCTCGGCGATGGTGATAATGGCCATCGGCATGACGGTGACCTTCGTCTCCTCGGACCTCGACTTCATCGGCCTCGAAACGGAACAGCTCACTTCTATCAACGAGCGGCTGGTGCCACTGGTAGCCCATGACCGCATCGGGTTCGCCGGTGGCGTCCTGGTCAGCGGGCTTCTCATCGCATCGATCGCCGTCTTTGGTGAAGGTCGCGCTGCCCGTCAAGCAGTCGCGGTTGGCGGCCTATTCGGCTTCGGTCTCGCCCTTGGCATCCATTTCGCTGTTGGCTACACCGATCTTCTCCATATCGCTCCGGCCCTGATCGGGCCGACGGCCCTCCTCACCGGCTTGATCGGCTGGTCTGGGCGGAGCCGTGAGACCTGAGAGGACGATGGCCGGCCGGCGTCACTGGAGACGCCATCGAACGGCAACCTGGATGAAGGAGCAATGCCCAAGTGAAGGCGACGCCGATCGCACCATTGAGGGCGCCCAAGACGCAGGGCGCAGGGTGCGTTGTCCCGACTCAAGGCACCAGCACGACCGGGTACTCACGGACGTCGATCTGCGAGCCATTCTCTGCGGAGTGGGCCCAAACGATGAGAGCCCCGAGCTGCTCCCGGTCGACCGTGTAGTCGATGGTGAAGTCGAGTCCGCCCCATCCCATCCCGTTGTTGGTCATTGCGATCCCCTCGGAGATGATGAGCCCGTCGTCGTCGGTCAGGGCGTAGCTGAACGACGCCTCGAACACCGCTCCAAAACCGCTCACATGAAGTGGGTTGCCCCCTCTTCCCGCGTACGCCGGCTCCTCCACGTGGAGCGCTGCGGCGAACTCGAGATAGTCGCCGATGTTCACTGGGCGGGACACCAACTGCCCGTCGCCGATCGGCACCGCGATGTCCGAACCGTCCTGACGGAACAGGACCTCTTGTACCGAAGGGAACCTCGCCAGCGTGTAAACGACCTGCGCGATTCGTTGGGCGGCCACGGCTGCGTCATCATCCGCTTCGAAGTTGCCGGACAAATCGACGGTAGCGATCCCTTCGGAAACATCCAGCCCGAGCAGTCGAACCCCGTCGGGGATGAGGCTGGTGATCGAAGGTACACCGTCCCGGTTGGCTGGGGTAGGCCCGGCGAGAAGCTGTTCGATCGCGGCTCGTGCCACGCCCTTGGTGATCGGGACCATCTTGCTCACCGGCACCAGGAAGGGGCCGTTTCGGTCGGGATGGCCAATCTCGTCGACGAAGAAGTACGAGACCAAGGCTATCTCACTGGGTTGTGTCGTCGTTGGTGACGCAGGAGATGACGTGGTCGTCGGTGCGGCAGTGGTGGTGGTCGTCGTGATAGGCGCGGCCGTGACGCTGGTCGCAGGAAGTGCGATCGTAGTGGTGTTGTCGTTGGTCCCGCTGGGCCTGGTGGAAACCGGCATCGGCTCCGTCGTGGCGGTGCTCTCAGGTGCTCCGCCGGTGACAGCGCCTGCCGCGCAAGCCGACAACAACAAGGCAAGGCCGATGGTCCGGATACCGAAACGTCTCATGGAAGTCCTCTCGTCAGTAGTTCGGTGACGACCATGAGACGTAGCCGCGTCGGTTTCTGGGTGACCCCCCGATCGGGTACCGATGTAGTCCCCCTGCGGAGCGGGGGGACCGTCCGGCCGGAGGTCGGGCGAGGGGGGCTGTTGGCCGAACCCCCTCGGCTTCGCTTCGCTCTGCCGGTCCTCCCTTTCTGTTGTCCCCCTTCGGAAAGGTGTCCTGTCGCGGGTGGGGTGCGACGGTCATCTGGTGATGCTGGTTTTGGGTTGGATGATTTGGGCTGGGGTTTTGCCTTGGTTCCATTTGCCTCGGTGGGGTCGGTTCCAGTTGTAGTGGTGGAC
>DASWKK010000226.1:0-5178 GCA_036396655.1 Acidimicrobiia bacterium | reverse complement strand
CGGTTGACGAAGAAGTGGACGATTACGTTCCGGTAGTAGGAGATCCGAATCATCTGCTCGTCGCTGAGCCAGAACACTCTTCGTCCCAGAGCCTCGTGGCTGCTGACGTTGTCGTTCTCTGCGAGCCAATCGAGCACGCCGGTCACCCGGGCCGGATCCCCGGGTTGGAAGTCCTCCGTGGTCGGGAGGTCGCGAGCTTTGGCGAACTCGAGCAGCCTGGTGGCGTCGTCGGCCAGCTGACTGGCCGAGCGGGCCGACCCGCGCGCGGCGAGAAGAGCGACGCTGATGAGAGCGGTGGGGGTCAGGGGAGTGACTTGGCCGATGCGGTACATGACCTCGAAACCCAGTTTCTGAAGTCCGATCGAGGTCTCGTCGTCACCCTCGATCGAACCCAAGACATCTCTCACCGACACCGGATCGCCGAAATTGATATGGATGTCGCCATAGCGGCGGCGCAAGGAGCGGACCGCCCTCACCAGCCAACCGATCGACTCCCGTTCCTTCTCCTTTCCTTGCGCTTCGAGCGCGTATTCGGGGACGTCCTGGATCTGGTCGTAGGCGATGGAGACGGGTATGAGCTGGATGTCGTCGCTCTTGCCCCGTCGGGTCGACTCGACTACGTAACTGAGCAAGCCGAGGCGAGGGGGCAACAACCTGCCTGAGCGTGACCTGCCTCCCTCCATGTACCACTCGAGCGGGAATCGCTTCTCCACGAGGTAATCGAGGTACGCCCGTAATACGGTCTTGTAGAGCTGGTTGTCTTTGAAGGTGCGGCGGATGAAGAACACGCCGGTCCGCCGCAGGAGAGGGCCGATCGGGAAGAAGTTGAGGTTGATCCCACCGGCGGTGTGATTGGGAGGAAAATCGTTCTCCCACAACATGAACTGAAGACTCAGTCGGTCGAGATTCGAACGGTGAGAGGGCAGGAAGACCATGGTGTGTCCCTCGCCCAGGGCGGAGAGACGTTTGACCTGCTCCTCGGAGTATTTGATCTCGCCATAGCCCTGGCTGTACAGCTTGTGGATCGCATTGGCGATGAGATCGATGATGTAAGGCGAATGGGTGGCCGCGATCTCGCGTAGATACTGCTCCGCCTTCTCCCTGGCGATTGCCGGAGTCAAGCCCGAGTCGGTGCCCACAGCGTCGACGGAGTCGAGGAACTCGCGACGTGACAGGATCGCCTCTGGCACGAACCGCGGGATCTTGTAGCGGTTGCCGCGGAGTTTCCTCTCGGCCTGGTCGAGAACCAGCCAAGCCCTTCGGGTCACGAAACTGGTCAGGGGGTCGACCTGGCCCGACACCTGATAGTCGTTGGCCATCTCTGAGGCAAAAGCTCCTCGTGCCGCGATCAGCCGCACCCGTCCCGGTCGTGCCATCCGGATCCATCGAGCTCGAATCCCCTTGGGATCTCGGGGGTCACCTGGCTGAATGACATCCCACCAGCTGACCGACCGTCGCCCGTCCTTCTCCGGCGCCATCCACAGGACACGCAGCGGTATCAGGTACGGGTCCTCAGGGGAGGCCAGAACCCGGGCCAGCTCCTCGTTGTCGCCCCCGGTTCCTCTCCGGGATGAGCTGACCCTCAGGGTGCTCTGCTCGCCCGGGAGGTCCTTGTCCAGCCACTTCTCGAGCAGCCCGGCCTCGTAGTCGGTTCCGGCGTCGAGGAGATACACGGCGGCCGAGCCGGCGGGCCCGCGGAGCAGGTCGTTTCGGTCTGAGGGGTTCTTGGACACGATCATCACTCTATTTGGCTGCCAAACTCGATCCTCGTGCGAATGGTCCTTCAGCGTGTGTCACGGGCATCGGTGACGGTCGGTGACGCCTCGGTGGGCTCGATCGCCGACGGTCTGGTGATCCTGGTCGGGATCGCCCCCGCGGACACCGACCACGAGATCGATCGAGCCGTGGACAAGGTGTCCAACCTCCGGATCTTCCCCGACGAAGTGGGTCTGATGAATCGATCGATCCTCGACACCGGGGGCTCTGTCCTCCTGGTCAGCCAGTTCACCCTGCTCGCCGGCGTCGGCAAAGGACGTCGGCCCTCGTTCGCCGACGCTGCCGACCCGGAGACGGCAGAGCCCTTGATCGATCGGTTCGCGACCGAGCTGAGGGAACTGGGGATCCCGACCGAGACCGGGGTATTCGGTGCCGCGATGGCAGTCGACCTGGTCAACGAAGGCCCCGTCACCATCATCATCGAAGTCAAGGACGGGCATGTGAGTTGACCGGGTCGGACCGGTGCTCCCGCGCACCGGGCAGAGAGATGTCAGGTGCCTGCGACCTGCTCCTGACCGGCGGGGCAGAACCGGAGAAAGTCACACCGGTGGCACCAGTCTCCCGGCGTTGGGTCGAACTCGGCGCGGTCGATGGCACCGGTCAATCGTTCGAGGTCTTGTAAGGCACGATCACGCCACGGCTCGTCTGCTCGCTGGGTTTCGATGGTCAGCCCACCACCGAGGTATGCAAACGACACGTCGATCTGCTCCGGTTCGTCGACTCCGAAGTCGACCCTGGTCGCGGCCACTGCGTAGGCCTGGAGCTGGACCATCAGCGAAGGGTCCTCCCTGGGGCGACCGCTCTTGAAGTCGACGATCTCCCAGGATGTGCCTTGGCGGTACACGGCGTCGATGCGGCCACGCACCTGGTAACCGTTGTCCAACTGGAGGGAGAAAGGCGCCTCGATCAACTCGGCCCGGTCGGTCCCGTAGCGGGATGCGAGGAATGCCTTGAAGCCGCCGCCGCCGCTGGCCTCGTCGATCACGTCGTAGAGCCCGGGCTCCATGGGTTCGAAGGGCACCTGACCACGCTGATGCAATTCGATGCGTCTGTGGAGCTCGGTCCCGGCCACCGCGGCAGGGTTGCGTCGCCGGGGCAGACGATCGACTTCGGACCAGAAGAAGCGTTTCGGGCATTGGGCATAGGTCACCAGCCCGGTGACCGAGACCGATCGTCGCGTATCGTCGGGTGGTTGGGCGATCTCGACGAGGCTGAGCTCGAAAAGCGTTTCAGTCCACTCGTCGACCCGTCGCTCGAAATCATCGCCGATGTCCATCTTCTGCGCCTTTTCCCGCATCGAGCCTTCGTTGCCCACCGCTTCTCTCAACGCTCCGTCCCACCCGCGATCGAACAGCGGATCTGGCGCCTCACCCGATGTGTCACGTCGCAACAAGGCGGGTCTCGGCGTCTCTGCCGCATGCCCGTCCTGCTGGGTCATCGGGTGCCCTTCGACTAGTTCGAAGAGCTCGGAGGGCTTCTTTGGGGTCATCGTCGGTTCGGGCAATCCGTACCAATAGGCGCCGGTGAAGATGAGATGGGATCGTGCCCGGGTTGCCGCGACATATGCCACCCGCCACTCCTGCAAGTCGTTCTTGGCTCGGAAGTAGTCCTTGCGGTCGGCTTCGTCCGCCGGCATATCGCCGAGGGAAGCGTCGATTCGAAACTCTGCCGGCAGATACTCGGGGAACCGGATCGGGTCCGGGAACTGGTGTGCGCCGCTGGGAAAGCTCTGGGCAGTGACGGCGGGTATTGCAACGACGTCCCATTCGAGCCCTTTGGAACGATGGACGGTGACCAGGGTCACTGCCTCTTCGCCAGACAGATGAGCCGAGTCGAGTTCCTCGGCAGGCTCTTCGGCCATCGCATCGAGATATTCGAGGAAGGCGGTGAGTGAAGGGCGGCCCTTGAGCGGGCTCCACTCCTCGGCCAAGTCGAGAAGGCGGTAGAGGTTCAGTCGAGCCGTGGTGCGCTGGTTGACAGGGAGAGACTCGATGTCTTCCCAAGCGCGGGTCCGGTCGAGAACAAGTCGGCACACCTCGACCAGGCTCATGCCCTGGCTCTCGGTCAGGACCTCCCGGTATACACCCAGGAAATGGCGGTAGGCGGCCAGTGCTTCGGGACGCACCCCGCCGATCTCGTCGATGTGCTCGATCGCCTCGAGAAGGGTGATACCGGGGACGTCATCGGCATCATGGTCCGATACGGCTCCGGCCAGCCAACTGGTGAGCGGGGAGATGTCGGCGAAACCGAGTCGGTAGCGGCTGCCGAAGAGCACCTGGACCAGCGAGGGCGAGTCGTCGGGGCGATCGATAACAGTGAGCCATGCCCTGAGATCCGCCACTTCGGGCACTGACAACAAGCCTCCGAGGTTGGCCACTTCGACCGGTATGTCATGACGGGCCATCGAGTCGACCACGGCTGCGAAGTCCTTGTTCTTCCGGAACAGGACTGCCATCTCCGACCACGGGATGCCCTGTTCGCGCAGAGTCTCGAACCTGCGGGCTATCCAGTCGGACTCGGCGAGTGCATCGGTAGCCCAATGCGTGATCACGTGTCCGGCGCGGGATCCGTGGTCGGTGACCAGAGGCTCGGTATCGGGGTTTGCCCGGCGTCGGATCTGATTCGCTATCTCGAGGATCACGGGGGCGGAACGACGATTGAGGGTGAGGGCGCGCTCGTGGGCCGGGGCGCCGCCCGGGGACCGGAATTGCTGTGCGAAGAGCTCGAAATTCTCGGCGGACGCGCCGCGCCACTCGTAGATCGTCTGGTCTTCGTCACCGACGGCGATCACCGGGAATTCGTCCGTGAATATGGCTGTCAGCAAGGCCCTTTGGGCCGGGTTGGTGTCTTGATACTCGTCGAGCACCAGTGTCTGGTACCGATCGCGCAGGTCCCGGGCCAGCTCCGGGTGAAGGGTCATGAGCTCGGTGGACAGTGTCACCAGGTCGGCATAGTCGACTACGCCCAGCCTGCGTTTGTCGGCCTCGTATCGCTGCAGGGTCTCGAGCATCTCGACCCGCTTTGCCCAGATGTCACCCCGCGGATCGGCTTGGGCCAAGAGGCGGGCAGGGCTGAGCAGATGGTCGCCCAGGCGATCGCCCAGGCTCCGGATCTTGTCCACGGAGCCCGGGTAGGTGATGTCGAGATGGTCATAGGAAGTGTGGTGGAAGGATTCGGTCAGTAGCTGCCGGGAAAAGGTGGGTGTGATGATCCGCACCCGGCCGTCGACTCCAACCAGGGCTCCGAACTCACCCAGCACCTGGGCAGCAAAGCCGTGATAGGTGTGAACCTCTGCCTGTCGGCCTTCATCGATGGTGGGGCCGAGGAATGACTTGACCCGTTCCGCCAGCTCGGCCGCTGCCTTGTTGGTGAAGGTGATCCCGAGGATTCTCTCCGGGTCGA
>DASWKK010000225.1:0-4245 GCA_036396655.1 Acidimicrobiia bacterium | reverse complement strand
CCCGAGCATGTGCTCGATTCGCGGATTCGGTCTCCTCCGCCCCTCGCGGGTGACGAATGTGGGGAGAAGGTGCAAGGTCTGGGTGCCCATTCGATCGCGGATCATGTACATCGACTCGAGAGGCACCGGGCGGTGGTCGGTCGCAATGAGACGGGTGGCTCCTCTCCTCTCCCCGACCCAGGATGCGAACTCCTGATTGTTCGACACGGTGGCAGACAGGCAGACAAGCTGCACATGTCGGGGACAGTGGATGATGACCTCTTCCCAAACGGCGCCCCGGGTCGGATCCTGGAGGTAGTGCACCTCGTCGAGGATCACCAGACCCACGTTGTGCAATCGCCGGCTTTCGGCGTAGATCATGTTGCGGAGGACCTCGGTTGTCATCACCACCATCTCGGCATCGCCATTGATCACGTTGTCGCCGGTGAGCAACCCAACCCGCTCCGGGCCGTACGCCTCGACTAGATCGGAGAACTTCTGGTTGGAGAGGGCCTTTATCGGTGTGGTGTAGAAGGCCCGCTCCCCTTTGGCCAGCGCCAGATGGATGGCGGCTTCGGCCACCAGGGTCTTGCCGGAACCGGTCGGCGCGGTCACCACCACCGTCTGACCTTCGGCGATGGCCTGCGCCGCTTCCAACTGGAACTTGTCGGGCTCGAATGGGAGTCGCTGCCAAAAGCTTTCGAGCTGAGTGCTCATTTCTTCAACACGAGCCGGACCAGCCAGTAGGTGATCTCATACATCAAGTAGAGCGGTCCCGAGAGCAGGAGGAGGGTGAATGCGTCTCCGGTCGGGGTGATGAGGGCGGCGACGATGACGATGATGACGATGGCCCATCTCCGGCCGCTGGCCAGTTGCCTGGAGCCAATGACCCCGACCGCGGCCGCGGCAAACAGAAACACCGGGAAGAGGAAAGCGACGCCGAAAGCGAGCAGGAATCGGAGCGCGAACGAGTAGTAGTCGCCGAGCCGGAGATTGGTGTCGACATCGGGGAAGATGTGGAGGAGGAAGTCCAGCCCTCGGGGAAGGGTCCAATAGCCGAAGGCCACTCCGCCGACGAAGAGCACAACGAGTGCCGAGACGATGGGGACGGCCCAGTTTCGCTCCCGTGGTGTCAGGGCGGGCTGGATGAATGCCCAGATCTGATAGAGAATCGCCGGGCTGGCCAGGATCACCCCTCCGAAGAGCCCGATTCGCATCAGCACTCCCCACTGCTCGGTAGCGGCGAGTGTTTGCAGCTCGTTGTCGGGCGCCGCGGCATAAAACGGGGCCTCGAGGATCTCGCGCAGCTGGTCGGCGAACACGAACGCGATCACGCCTCCGACCAGGATCGCGATGAAAACCTTCAGAACCCTCCAGCGCAGCTCCTCGAGGTGGGAGAGGATGGATTGCGGCCGGTCGTCGGTCACCTTTCGGGGTCCTCTTCGGCTGCCTTCCTCTCGATCTCGTCGAGGTCGGCCATGGCATCGGCCGGGGTTGGCCCCGACAGTGGTTTCGGACCGTTCCACTCCAGCCGACTGACACCAGACTCGTCGATGTCCTTTCGAATCTCGTCAGATGTCTTCTTCAGGTCATCGATCGGCGCCTTGAGGTCATCGGCGACCTTTTTGATGTCGGCAACCTCATCCTCCAGGCCACGTCTTATGTCACGAGCCGCGGCCCGCAGCTCCGAAGACCAATGACCCAGTTTGCGTGCCAATTCGGGCAGCCTCGTCGGGCCCAGCACCACCAGTGCCACCAGGAGAATGATGATGATCTCGCTACCTTGGACCATGAAGACCGAGGGTAGTGGCGCCGACCTGGTTGTCCCCTCGTGCGGTCTGGCGATCCAACACAGAGAAGGGTGACGACCCCTGGCGGATCGTCACCCTTTGTTTGTCGAGGAGCACCCTGCCCTTGGTGCCCGTCGAAGAGAAGATCTGAACTGTCAGCCGGCCAGCAGCCGGAATGGATCCGATTCAGCCTCGAGGGCGGCTACAAATGCTGTGATCTCTCGCTCAGTGATGGGATCGGGGTTGATTACCTCGAAGGTCACTCCCGTTGCCAGTAGGACGCTGACCACCCTTGAGTTTGCCGGCCGACGCTGCGGCTCGGTGCAGGTAGGGCACTTGAAGCGGTAATCGCCTTCCCGACCGCCGGGACGAAGCTCGAGCGCAACGTCGTCGGGTGTCAGGTGGATGTCGCCGCACCGAGTGCAAGTTGTTTTGATGGTTGTCATCCCTGTTCTCCGGTCTCCCATAACAAGAGAAGGATCGGCAGAAGCGCCTGGAACCTGTAGCGCGCGGGACTAGGTCGGAGGCCCTATTGGTAGTTCACCAAAAGCTGGCTTGTCATCGATCTCACCCGGGCACGAACCTCTTCCCCGGCGAGCAATCGGGCATCAGCCCCCAGTCGTAACAACAGACGAGCCGGTATCTCCGCGTCGGTTGAGGAGAAACGAATTTCGATGCCCTTTTTGGTCTCCTTGAGAACGTCGACCGGGTAGTAGTCCAGGACCCAGGTGGCCCGGGGCGACAGGAGGATCCTGGCCACCACGTCGTCGTCAGATGGCGAATAACCCACACCAGGGGCGGGAATCTCCGCGGGGCGCTCGAAGTGCTCATCAAGGACCTCCAATTCCCGTATGCGGTCGACCCGGAACACCCGCTCTCCGCCGACCATCCGGCAGAACGCCTGGACGTACCAGTTGCCCAGTGTCGTGAACACCGCCCACGGCTCGATATCACGCACGGTCTCTGTCTCCCGGCTCAAGGATCGATAGGTGATGTGAAGAACCGATTGGTTGGCGGCCGCGGCTTTCAACCGCGCCAGGGTCGCAGACTCACCAGACACATCGACCGAGATGGCCGTGGCAGCGTCGGGCAGAACAGCTTTGGTCAGCTTTGCCACTGCACTCTCCAGCTCTGGCGAGCCTTGGCCGGAGCCGACGATCGCCATTCCCGCTGCCATCAGTCCCAGTGCCTCGGTGGAAGTGAGCCGGGGTGCTCGAGCGAAGTAGTCGGCGGCGTCGATGATCACCTCGTCGCCGTCTATGTAGGCCTCCATGAGGTCTCCGGGGCCGTACCCGGGCAGCCCGCACACGAACACCGTGTTGAGGTCTCTGGTCAGTTGTGCCTCGTCGTACCCGAAACGCTCGAGGATCTCGCTCACTTCGACCCCGTCCTTCGACAACACGTAGGGGATCAGGGCGAGGATCCGGGAGAGACGGGAGATGGTGCGTCGGCTGGTCATCCCGAGCTCTCCAGCGCAGCTTCCACCCTTTGACGGATCTCGGCCCGCAGGTCATCGGGACCGAGCACCTCGGCGGAGGCACCGAAGCTGAGGATCCAGCCGATGAAGGCGTCACGGTTGGTCACCGGTAGCTCTAGCTCGAGTGGCTCGCCGCCGGCAACCGGGACTCCGAGGGTGCGAGCGGCCCACCAAGACACGTCTGCATCGAATCTCACCATCGCCGGGACGGTTGCGTCGGTTCCCGCCTCCCAGGGATGGCCGGCCATGGCCCTCTTGACGTCGAAGCTCCTGGGTCGCTTGAAGGCCGCCGGCTCGTCACCCACCTTCAATTCCGAGATGCGGTCTACCCGATAGAGCCGCTCCCCCTGGTCGGTTGCTCCGACCAGGTACCAGTGACCGCGCCTGTGGGCTATCCCGTATGGTTCGAGACGACGCCTCTGGTCTCGATAGTTGAAGTGGAGGCGGCGCCGCTCCGTGACTGCGAGAAACAGATCGCCGAGAACCGACACCTCGGCCCCAAGATCTGCTCCGAGAGGCTCGATTCCCCCTCCGTGGCCTACGCCCCCCAGCTTGAGCAGTCCGTCGAGACCGGCATTGGCGCCTCCGAGTCGGACCATGCGGGCTGCCACCGAGAGGGCCACCCGTTCTCCTTCGGTGAGACCCGGATCGGGTATGGCGTACTTCTCCGGATCGACGATGTAGCCGAAGTCCACCTCCCACGCATCGAGTGCCTTCAGGTCGAGGGGAACACCGAGGGTGCGCAGGAGATCCTTGTCCCGCTCGAACATGCGGTGGAAGGCGTCGTCGCTCTGGTCGCCGTATCCGAGCACGGTGCGACGAACATCCTCCGCCGTGACCGGAACCGGCGACTCGAGGAGATAGATCAGAAGGTTGATCACCCGTTCGACGACGTTTTGCATCTCCCGGTGAGTTTCGCACGGGGGCGGGTCTGATGTTCGCCGCGGCCAGGAACCCCCTCCGGCCCTCCGGGCCACCTCCCCCAACGTCGCTCCGCTC
>DASWKK010000224.1:0-4631 GCA_036396655.1 Acidimicrobiia bacterium | reverse complement strand
CGGTCCGTCGACACCGGTGGCTGCACAGTGGATGTGGGCTGCGACCGCACCAGTGGTGAGGTCTTCCCATTCCAACTCATAGCGGATCTTGTTCCGCTTCACTGTGAACTCGGCCTCGCCTTCACCCTCCGAGTCGACGTCGGCGGTCTCCTGACCCGGGTCGAGGTCAGCCTCGAACTCAGAGTTGCCTGCCGATGCAGCGAGGGGGGTTGCGGCCACGAGCAGGGCCGAAACCACAATTATCTTGAGGATTCTGCGCAACATGGTGCCTCCAGCACTGACGCTTCCGATTTCAGCCAAAACAGGCTGTACCCCTCATTACGGTCGAGACGAACGATCGGTTCACACCGCCTCGAGCCATCAGCAGAGTGGCTCTCCAAGAGCCGTTAGCCTCTTGACCCAATGCGGATTGCGGTCCCCACCGAATTGCCCGGAGAGCGTCGTGTCGCCATAACCCCACAGGTTGCGGTGCGGCTCGTCGAGCAACGACACCAAGTGACGGTGCAGACTGGAGCCGGCGACGCCGCAGGCTTCAACGACGACGACTATCGAAACGCCGGTGCGGATGTCGTCGACGACCCGTTCAATGACTCGGATGTCGTCGTGGTGGTAGGCCCGCCCGGGTCGGACACTCCGACTCGGGTTCCCGAGGGAGGCGTTCTGATCGGGTTCCTCGATCCGTTCACCTCGGCGGATCTGGTGAGGACGCTGACCGAGCGTCGAATCTCCTCTTTCGCCATGGAGGCCATCCCGCGCACCACGCTCGCCCAGGGGATGGACGCTCTCTCCTCCCAGGCAACCACCGCGGGGTACCAGGCGGTGCTGGTTGCGGCCACGACTATCCGCCGGATGTTCCCGATGCTGACCACGGCTGCGGGCACCATCGCACCGGTCAAGCTCTTGGTGCTGGGAGCGGGAGTGGCCGGTCTCCAAGCGATCGCCACTGCCCGGCGTCTGGGCGCCGTCGTGTCGGCATACGACATCCGACCCGAGGTCAGAGAGCAAATCGAGAGCCTCGGTGCCCGTTTTGTCGCTGCCCCGGTCGACGAGTCGGCGGCCTCCTCCAGCGGCTATGCCAAGGAGGTGGCCGACGAGACACAGCGACGCCAGCTCGACGTCCTGGCTCCCCACGTCGCCGACTCGGACGTCGTGATCACCACCGCGCAAATCCCAGGGGCTCCGGCCCCCTTGCTCGTATCGCGGGAGATGGTCGATGGGATGAGCCGGGGCTCGGTGATCGTCGATGTCGCTGCTCCGACCGGCGGCAACTGCGAGCTGACCAGGCCGGGCGAGACCATCGTCCACGGTGGCGTCACCATCATGGGGCCCCTCGACCTGCCCGGCCGGGTGGCGATCGACGCCAGTCAGATGTACGCCCGCAACCTGGTCGCCCTCCTGGCGAGGATGGTCGACGACGAGGGCAGGCTGAACCTCGATTTCGACGACCCGATCATTTCCGAGGCCTGCATCACCCACGACGGCCGAGTAGTCCACCCGGTGGTGCGTCGCACTCTGAACCTGGACGGGGACACGTGAGCGAGCTGGTTGTCGGCATCACAGTGTTCGTCCTTGCGGCGTTCGTCGGATTCGAGGTGATCACCAAGGTCCCCCCGACTCTGCACACCCCCCTCATGTCGGGCGCCAACGCGATATCGGGGGTCACCGTCATCGGGGCGGTCACCGCGGCCGGTCTCGGGGCGGGCTCGCTCGCCGAGATCCTCGGTTTCCTGGCGGTGGTCGCAGCCACCGTCAACGTAGTCGGAGGGTTTCTCGTCACGGACCGCATGCTTCGCATGTTCAGACGGCCCCGCCAGCCAAAGCCTGACAAAACATGATTGAGATCCTCTACCTGGTTTGTGCGGTCGCGTTCATCATCGGGCTGAAGCGACTGAGCGGGCCGCGCACCGCCCGCTCGGGGAACCTGCTCGCCGCCCTGGGCATGCTCGGTGCCGTGGTGATCACGCTCGTCGACGAGGACATCCTCAACTGGGGAACGGTGGCGGCAGGTCTCGCAGTAGGAGCCGGTTTGGGAGCCTGGGCTGCGGTGCGGGTCCAGATGACCGCCATGCCTCAGATGGTCGCCGCATTCAACGGGCTGGGTGGCATCGCCTCGGCCCTGGTCGCAGCTGCCGCGGTGGTGGAAAGGGAAATAGCGTCGGTGCCAATCGAGGTCTCGGTGACGATCCTGGTGTCGACTGTGATCGGCGCCGTCACCTTCACTGGCAGTTTTGTGGCCTTCGGGAAGTTGCAGGGGATCGTCACCGGGAAACCGCTGGTATTCCCTGGCCAAAAGTTCATCAACGGGGCACTCGGAGTTGCCGCGGCGGGCATTGGCCTCTGGACGCTGACCACTGGCCATGAGGGCGGCTATTGGGTTCTCTCAGGGATCGCGTTGTTGATTGGCGTTCTCGCCGTCCTCCCCATTGGTGGGGCCGACATGCCGGTCGTCATCTCACTTCTCAATTCGTTCTCCGGTCTGGCCGCGGCGTCGGCGGGTTTCGTCATCGGCAACAACGCCCTGATCATCGGGGGAGCCCTCGTCGGCGCGGCCGGGCTCATCCTCACCATCATCATGACCGAGGCCATGAATCGCTCCTTGGCCAATGTGCTCTTCGCCGGCTTCGGAAGCGGTGACGGTGGGCTCGGAGCGGCCACGATGTCCGATCGTCCCGTGAAAAGGGCGACCGCCGAGGACGCCGCCATCGCCCTTGGCTATGCCACGTCGGTGATGATCGTCCCCGGATACGGGCTGGCGGTCGCCCAGGCCCAACATGCGACCCGAGAGCTGGCGACTGCACTCGAGGAGAAGGGAGCAACGGTCCACTACGCCATCCACCCGGTCGCCGGGCGGATGCCCGGGCACATGAATGTCCTCCTCGCCGAAGCAGACGTCCCCTATGACCAGTTGCTCGACCTGGAACAGGCCGATCCTCTGCTTCAGCAGACAGACGTGGTCCTGATCCTCGGCGCCAACGACGTGGTCAACCCGTCGGCTCGTGACGATCCAACGTCACCGATATATGGGATGCCCATTCTCAACGTCGACCGGGCGGCAACCGTGATCGTGGTCAAGCGAAGTCTCGCGCCCGGTTTCGCCGGAATCGACAACCCCCTTTTCTACGACCCGAAGACACTCATGTACTTCGACGACGCAAAGAAGGCGTTGGAGGACACGCTGGTGGCCCTACGCGAGATGTGATCGCAGCGCGCTGGTACCCGAAAAGTCAGGGACGTCCTCCAGTTGTCGCACCTGGAAGACGTCCCTGAAGTGTTGGTCAGTAGTCGTAGCCGTCGTCGTCCGACACGAGATCGACGGAGGCCTCTGGTCCCTCGATCATGTTCCCGTCCGCGCCGACCACGAACCACACCCCGCCCACACCCTGACCGGTTGTGTCACCGGGTGCGGCGTCAGGGGTGTACCGATATAGGGGTTGACCGTTCGCCGTCAGCTGCTCGGTGCCGTCGGTGCGCGCCGTCGTGCCAAAGAGCGAGGCGTCCAGGTCGGATCCGATCGCAGTGTCACCGGGGACAGGCGGCCACGTGCCGGCGCACCCGTCGTAGCAGGTGCTCTCCCCGCCGGTGTCATTGGTGAACACATAGAGGGTGAATCCTTCGGCATCGACCAGGATCGTTCCCAGATCGGAATCGGCCGTGTGTACCCCGTCGGGCATCTCCTCGCCCGCGGTGGTGGTCGGCTCCCCGTCGCTGCCCGCGGTGGTGGTCGGCTCCTCGTCGCTGCCCGCCACCGTCGTTTCGGCGGTGTCGGCGGGGATGGTTGTCGTCGAGTCATCTCCCCCTTCGCTGTCGGTGGCACAGGCGCTGAGCGCCAGCCCAAAGGCGAAGAACAGGATCCAACTACGTCGCTTCATGGTGGGTCTCCTCGATTGCGTGGTCCTTTCAATACGCATCGGGCCGACCCATGGTTCGCGACCTGGCACAATCCAGATGTGGACCAGGAGGTTCTTGAACGGTTCCGGATCGGTGATGAGGCAGCGGTCAAGGCTGTCTATGACCGCTATGGAGGGCCGGTGTTCGCCCTCTCGATGAGCATTCTGGGTGAGCACGGTCTTGCCGCGGACGCGACTCAGCAGACATTCATCAAAGCCTGGCGTGCCGCCACCAGCTACGACCCCGAGCGCAGCTTCGGGCCCTGGATCTATGCCATCGCACGACGCACCGCCATCGACATGTATCGCAAGCAGGCACGGATCGTGGTGAGCGACGAGGTCGATGTCGCGGTCCTCCCTCCTGGTCTGGAGACGGCATGGGAGGTGTTCGAGGTACGGTCCGCGATCGATCGTCTTCCCGACGAGGAGCGCCAGGTGGTCAAGCTCAGTCACTTCGATGGCCTGACCCACGTCGAGATCTCGCTGCATTTGGACATTCCGGTGGGGACGGTCAAGTCCCGCTCCCACCGGGCCCATCAGCGTCTGATCGAGCTGCTGCGGCATGTGGAGGAGGCGTGAGTATCACGAACCGTGCGCTGTGTCGGGAACGTATTGGATATGAGCGATGAGGGCTGACGAACAACGAGCGAAGTATCTGGCCGCCGGGCCGGACGATTCGTCGCGTCCCGAGGAGCGACTCGACCTGATCCGGGACGTCCTGGCCGAGGCGGCGACGTGGGCGGA
>DASWKK010000223.1:0-6622 GCA_036396655.1 Acidimicrobiia bacterium | reverse complement strand
GCCTCGAAATTGGCCCGGCCGCGGATCAGCTCACCCGTTTGAGGAAACTCGCAGACGTAGTCAGGGTGTAGCATCGCCGCAGCCGCCTCCCAGTTCCCTGTTCGAATCGCCTCGGCGTATCGCTGGACTGTTGCCCGGTTTCCCTCCACTGCTCGATCTCCTTGTGGGTGAGTCACATTACCTAAGCCGATGTCGCGAAAAGGCCCTCTGGCCCTGGGCAGCCTTGATCACCTGTGGCACGGTCGCGATGTCGGCGACTCCGTGGGTTGCCCGGTTGTTGCGTGGTCTGGAGCACGATCGGAAGGTTGTCGAAGGCACACGCGTCATCCGGCTGGTCCCACGGGGCGACTTCGTCACTTATGGGATCGCCATCCCCACCATGAGAATGCGCAAGCCCTCAGAGGCGGCCGGTCGAGCCCCATGAGGAACCGAGCAACCGGTGGTCATGAGTGAGACCGGAGCGTCCCTCGCAGGTCGGCCGGGTAGAGGCGACCGTGAAGTAGCCTGCCGAGAGTGACCGAAGATCGCTACGAGTCGATCGAGGCCATCGGCACGGGTGGAATGGCGACGGTCTGGAGAGCGTACGACAGGATCCTTGGCCGCCCGGTCGCGATCAAGCGCCTGCTCCCGCATCTCGCCTCGGACCCTTCTGCCGCGGTCAGATTCAAGAGGGAAGCGCAGGCTGCCGCGAGTCTGAGTCATCCTGGCATCGTCAAGGTCTTCGACACCGGGGAGGATGACGAGGGCCCCTTCATCGTGCTCGAGCTGGTTGAGGGAAAGACTCTCGCCGACCGGCTGAGCGAAGGAGGCGCTTTCCACCCTCCGACCGTTGTCTCCATAGTGCAGCGCATAGCCGAGTCCCTGGATCACGCTCATTCCGAGGGGATCGTCCACTGTGACATCAAGCCTTCGAACCTGATCCTCGACCGCTCGGGAGGAATCCGCCTCACCGACTTCGGCATCGCCAAGACCGTGGAAGACCCGACCACGTTGACCTCCACGGGTGACCTGTTCGGGACCATCGCCTATATGGCTCCGGAGATCCTCGAAGGGCAACCGGCTACACCTGCGTCCGACATCTACTCACTCGGCGCCGTCACCCACGAGATGCTCTCGGGGAGGCCGCCCTTCCAAGCCGACAGCGTCGGGGCCCTGCTGACGGCGATCAGAAACGGAGCGTTCTCTCCATTGACGGATATCGCCGGGGGTGTAGCCGCCACCGTGGCGAGGGCATTGTCCACCGATCCCGCCAAGCGACCCGACAGCGCCGGAGCCTTCGCAGCCGGTCTCGTCGCCAACACCACTCTCCCTCTCCACGACCTCCTGATTGCAGCGTCGACGCCCGGACCCATCGCGAAATCACAATCGGATGACCCCACCCTGGTGATGGCGGGAGCTCGCAGCGAACCAGAGAAACACAACCGATTCTCTCGGAGATGGGCCTTGGCGGCGATCTCGATCGGCGCGGTTGCGCTCGTGCTGGCATTCACTTTCGATGGGTTGGAGCCCGAGGCGACCGGTATGACACCGGTTGGGGTGGCTGCCGCCAGCACAACTACGACCAAGGACAGCACGACGACCACCTCGACCAGCCCCACCACCATGGCCGATACTCCCGAGACCATGGCGACTGCCATCGAAACGGCGCTCGCCGGGCTCCGACCGCCAGACTTCAAACCCAAAGACGTGCGAAAGGTCGAGGAAGCGTTGGCCGTGGTGATGAAGAAGTGGTCCGACGGCGATATGGAAGACATCGTCAAGAAGTTCGAGGACCTCTTCGATGCCATGACCGAGTTTCCCAACTCGCCGGAGCGTGAGGAGATCACCGAAATGGTCACCCGACTTGCCGAGCTCATGGGCCTCGACGTCCGCGAAGAGTCCGAGAGTGACTGATCCTTTCACGCAATGCCGTGGCAACCCGCCCGGGTGGTCGGCCGAAACGAGCTGATCCTCGATCCAGTCATGATTACATCCGTTCCCACACCGCCGGCCACGGAACGGCGATCTACACGCGCGTCCGTCGACTGCGTGTGGCGATCAGGAGCAATCCACCCAATGCGGCCAGTGCGAGTGCCAGACCGCCTAGTCCAGTGGGTTCTTGACCGGTGAAGGGCAGGGTGGGTGACACGGTGGTCGTGGCCGCAGCCGTGCTGGTGGTGGCGCCCGCACTGGTGGTTGTGGCAGCGGTGGTGGTTGTGGTCGTCGCGGCAGCCTCGACATTGGTGAATGTGCAGATGACGGTCTCCAGCTCCACGACGTACGTGGCGGTTCCTCCTGTGCCCGAGCTGTCGTCGTCGTCACAGGCGATGGAAGGATCCGACCAACCGGAGGGAAGGGCCTCGGTTACCGCATACGAGCCATCGACGACCGTCACCGGATCGGAGACCTGACCGTCACCGAGTGTGGCCGTGATGTCGCCCGAGAAGTCGAAGGTCTGGGATGGTTCGGAGCCCGCACCAATCAGCTTGAGCAAGAGGATGGCTCGCAAGAAGTCCTCGTTGGGTTGGAGGTTGACGGTCTCGGCACCGACGTTGATCGTGTCGACGTCGGGAGTCAGGGTTTGGGCGTCGACCATGCGGCCCTGGACATTGCCCGATATGCCCGCCGGCACGCTGTTATCGAGCACTACCCAGGCTTCCACGATCACCACGTCTCCAGGATCCAGGCCGACGACCACGAATGTTCCATCGATCTGGGTGCCCACCAACGACGAGCTGAAAGTAGCCGAAGCGTCTCCGTCGGGGTCCGACGTGCCCGGGTCGGCGGTGTCCACGAAAGCGCAATAGACCAAGTACGTCTCCGAATAGCCGAAGTCACCCGACGGTGTGGTGACCGTGTCCCACACGGCATGAAGCTCGATGCTGCTGTCGGCTGGAGCCGCCCCTCCGACAGTCACCTCGAACTCGAAAGGCACGATCTCACCCAACACCATGGTCGAGGGCGTCAGCGAGTTGACTCCGGTGGCGTGCTGAGCGCCGGGTATCGGCTCTGCGGCCCGACCGCCCGTTGGGCATGACTGGCTCACGGGGAATACCGAGTCGTAGGTCACGGGATCCGCCGCCCTCGAGTTGATCGAGAACTCACCTCCGTGGGTGGCCAGCGCCGCTGGACCGGGGATGAGCATCGTTACTAGAAGCGCCCCCGCTGCCAGACCCTTTGCGCTCCACAGACGACGTGACCTCATACCGGTCTCCTCACGATCGCATCAAGACGAACATCGCATCGATCGCCTTGCTCTGTCCGAATTGTCCCGAGCGCCCATCAGCGTAACGACGGGATGGTGCCGGTCCAGGAATTGTCGTGCGGGCCGCGATCTCGATCAGGGACAAAAGGCCCTATCGAGGGTCTCGGGTGCCTCCATAGCCTCATCCCCAATGTGGTTCGCCTATGACTGATGTGTTGCCCGACTTGCTGCTGGATGACGATGAGCTCTTGGTCCGCGACGAGGTGCGGAGGTTTGTCGCCGAACGGGTGTCATCGGATCTGGTCACGCGGATGGACCGCGATGAGGTGGTCTATCCGAGGGAGTTCGTGGCGGATCTGGGTGCGGAGAACCTGCTCGGTCTCCGGTTCCCCAAAGAGTATGGAGGGAGGTCCCTGAGTTGGCGAGCAGAGATCGCCGCGTTGGAGGAGGTCGGTATCCTCGGCACCTCCCTGGGCTGCGCCTTCTCCATGCCGTCGATCGTCGGCGCGGCCATCCTCGTCAATCCTTCGGGCCCCAGGCTCGACGGCAAATGTCGACTTGGCGACACTTGGAGGCAACCCATGGCCACGAGTCTGCGGCCGCGACAAAGGCTCGGCCTCGCCATTCGAGGACCACGGTGACCTAGAACGATCCTGCACGAACCAGTCATGTCCTTTCATCCCCATTCCTCGAATCAGGACCGCTACCAGGTGGGGGTGTTCTTGAATGACCGGTTCCAAACAGGTCAGGTCCAGTTTCAGGTGCGATAGTCGACTCCGACCCATGGGCGGCCGGCGTAGGGTGGGCGGATGCTCGTGGGTCTCGTTGCCAACCCCACGTCATCCAAGGACATCCGGCGTCTCACCACCCTCGCCCGTGTGGTCGACATAGAGGAGAAGGCGAACCTGGTAGCCCGGCTCCTGGTGGGGCTGGCCTCTGAGAAGAAGATCGAGGTGGTGGCTTTGGATGACCAGGCTGGGCTGGTCCGCCGAGCTGTCGCCTTGGCCGGTGCCGGTGGGTCCCCGGTCGATTATCTGCCCCTCGATGTCGAAGGCACCGAGGCGGACACTCGCCGCGCCGCCTCCGCGCTGGCGGCCATGGGTGCCGCGGCGCTGGTCACCGTGGGAGGCGACGGGACCGTGCGGGCCGCCGCGGAAGGTTGGCGACGTGTACCGCTGGTCCCGATCGCCGCCGGCACCAACAACGCCTTCGCCCTCACGGAAGAGCCCACTGTGGTCGGGCTGGCAATAGCCCTCGCCGTCAGCGAAGGATCCCGTGCCTTCACCCCTACCACTGCAGTGGAAGTGCAGACCACCGAGGGCTGGGCGCTCGCCGTCATCGACGCTGTCGTGGTGCGGAGCCGCTGGGTGGGAGCGGGCGCGATATGGAACCCTGCCGAGCTGGTGGAGGGAGTGGTCACGTCCGCGCGGCGCACCGCGGTGGGCATTGCCTCGGTTAGCGCTTGCTTCGGGCCGCTCGAGCCTGGCCATGCCCGTCACCTCCGCTTCGGTGGTGGCCGCTTCGTCCGGGCCGTGTTCGGGCCGGGTCTCGTCCTCGACATCCCGGTCGAAGGGCACGAGGACCTGCCCTTGGGCGCCGAAGTGACCCTCGTCGAGAGGGCGGGCATGGTCGCTCTCGACGGTGAGCGTCGTCTCCCCTCCGGGGACGGTGTGGTCCGTGTCGTGGAAGGGCCCCTCGTCATCGACCTCGCGAAGGCGTTCAGGGTCTTTAGACCCTTTTCTGCCGATAGGAGCGAGGGGTAGGGTTCGAGAGTCAGAGGCGGTCACCTAGTCCGGGCATGAAGCCCGGAGAAAGGAGGCTCCATCGTGGACATTCCCAGGGAACACCTGGTCGACATGTACGAGACGATGGTGAAGATCCGCCGGTTCGAGGAGCGCATCAGGGAGATCTACCTCGCCGACAAGCTCCCGGCGTTCGACATCGCCGCCGGTCTGGTTCCCGGCGAGATGCATCTCGCCGCCGGCCAGGAGCCGGTGGCAGTGGGAATGCGTCCCCACCTGAAGGCGGGTGACGCCATCACCGCAACCCACCGGCCGCACCATGTCGCCATCGCCCAAGGGGTGGACCTGAAGAAGATGGCTGCCGAGATCTTCGGGCGCGACACGGGGCTGGGACACGGAAAGGGCGGCCACATGCACCTCTATTCCGTGGAGCCCAACTTCGGGTGCTCGGGGATCATCGGTGAAGGCATACCGGTGGCGGTGGGAGCCGCCATGGCGTTTCGTCATAAGGGGACCGACAACGTCGCCCTCTCCTTCTTCGGAGAAGGAGCGGCCAACCAGGGCTCGTTCCACGAGTCGCTCAACCTGGCGGCGTTGTGGAATCTGCCGGTGGTGTTCGTGTGTGAGGACAACGCATACGCCATCTCGGTGCCGAAAACGGCCTCGACGGCCATCGCCGACAACAGCGATCGGGCCGCAGCCTACGGCATCCCCGGGGTATTGGTCTCCAGCAACGACCCGGTAGCCGTCTATGAGGTGATGGGTGAGGCCATCGCCCGGGCACGCCGGGGTGAAGGGCCCAGCCTGATCGAAATCAAGACCGACCGGCTGTGGGGCCACTTCGAAGGCGACGCCGACGCCTATCGCACCGACCAGTTCAAGACGGAGATGATGGGGCGTGATCCACTGAACACGTACGCCAAACGGCTGACCGACGAGGGGATCCTCAACGAGTCAGACATCGCCTCGATCCAGCAGGCCATGTACGACGAAGTCGATGAGGCGCTCCAGTTCGCGCAGGACAGCCCCTACCCGGAGCCGGAATCCGCATTGGAGCACGTCTTCGCAGAGAGGACGGTGAAACTGTGACGGTCAAGTCCGAGCGAAAGCTGACCACCCAGAAGGCAATCGCCGAGGCGATCGCCACCGAGATGAGAGCCGACGACTCGGTGTTCGTGATGGGCGAGGACATCGGCACCTACGGAGGCATTTTCGGTGCCACCGAAGGTCTCCTCGACGAGTTCGGCCGGGAAAGGGTCATCGACACCCCCATCTCAGAGACCGGGTTCATCGGAGCCGCGATCGGGGCGGCCGTCAACGGCATGCGTCCGATCGTGGAGTTGATGTTTGTCGACTTCTTCGGCGTTTGCATGGACCAGATCTACAACAACATGGCCAAGATCCACTACTTCAGTGGTGGGAACATCAAGGTCCCCGTGGTCTTGACCACCGCCGTCGGCGGCGGCTATTCGGACGCCGGCCAGCACTCCCAGACCCTGTGGGGGACCTTCGCCCACATGCCGGGGATGAAGGTGGTGATCCCCTCCAATCCCTATGACGCCAAGGGTCTGATGATCGCGGCGATCCGCGACGACAATCCGGTGGTCTACATGTTCCACAAGGGCGTGCTGGGCTTGGGCTGGATGACCAACAACCCGAGAGCGACCGGAGTGGTTCCCGAGGAGCCCTACGAGGT
>DASWKK010000222.1:0-6943 GCA_036396655.1 Acidimicrobiia bacterium | reverse complement strand
GACTCTTGGCCAAAAGGGGGTTTGCGAGGTCAGGTTGGCGAGAAGCGCGAAACCCCAGGTAGAGGTGGGTTTCTGGGAGTGGAGCTGAGGGGATTTGAACCCCTGACCCCTTGACTGCCAGTCAAGTGCTCTGCCGAGCTGAGCTACAGCCCCGGTTTATGTGCATCTACCTGGGTTTTGTCCTGTTTGATTCCGGCGCCACCCTCGCACACCGCTCGAACAGAGGCATTTCGACCAGCAGACGCCCGACGCATAATAGACGCCGCGCCAGTCCTGGCGGAAAGCTGGAAGCTCCGCTGGTTCGGCTCCCTTACTCATCCGCGTTCCCCCCACGCAGTGGGGGAAGGGTCCCTGCGAGCCGAAGGCTCGGATTAAGGGGCATCGTTGGGGAGTACCGCCCAGGACAGGGAGGGGGTTTGGCCTTTCGTCATCTCAGGATTGGGAGACGGAAGCGGCGGGCTGCGTCCTGGACTTGGGTTCCACCAGCAGTCCTTTGCTGTGAAGGGCGAGAAGGGCGCGGCCCGCATACCAAGTTGCGACCAGGTTGATGAGGAGGTGGAACCACACTCGGAACGAGGTCATGGCCGGACCGGAGATGAGACCGAGAAAGGTGGACAGGCCGGCCGCCTTACCAAAGATGACCGTGGTGGCGGTGAGGGCAAGGTGTTCTCCCATGTGAATTCCCTGCACCCACAAGGCAGTGCGTAGATGCGGGGATGCTTCCCCTCCACGACGGTTCCAGTAGATGGCTAACGCCATCAACCCTCCGAGGAACACCAGGTTTCCCACGAGATGCAACAGCTCATTGCCCAGGGGGACCTCACCGGCCACCGCCAGAGCGTCTCTGGCTGGTAGGGCCCAAGGGGTGATCCATGGTGCTTCAGCGGGATGGAGGAGCCAGTAGCCGAGCTGGGCAACGTGTTCGACGAAATGCACCCCCTGAAATGTGAGCGCCGCAACCGCCAGATATTTGAAGGCTCTGGTCATGTTCTCTCGTCCTCCTCGGACCGAAGGGGGACGGTGCATGATCACCGTCCCCCGTCTGCTGCCTCCACTCTTCATAACTTCTACGTCCCCGCTCACGCCGGGAGGTGACTGCGTCTTTTCGCGCTACGGAACCCGAGCATGAAAAGTCGCCCCCAGAATCCTCAGCCGTGTATCGAGGCCTGGATGGTGGAACATTCACCTTCTTGGGAAGGCACCGCGTCGGGCCCGTCCGCGATACCGAACTGGTTGCCGAGGAACACGGCGCAACCGCCGGTGAACGAGCTGATCTGCGACTTCAGCGTCTGACCGGTAAGGGCCGGTCCGTGGCTGTGAAGTGCCAGATGGACCTCCGCACCACGCGGGTTCAACAGACCTACCGCCCGCTCCGGCATCCCGATCTCGGCGAACCCAGACCCGGATATGTCGCCAACTTTCAGGCTGCCACCAAAGTTGCCCACACCACTCCCGCCGATGACATTGCCCGCACCGATCAGGAAGTCACCCTGGGCCGCCTCGTTGAACAGCACATCTTCGATACTGCACGGACTGGAGTTACACGCCTCCGGGTTGTTGACCACGATGAACCACATCGTGATCGCCTGACCCGGCGGCAGACCCTCGGTCTGGTAGGTGGCGCTGAGGCCGGCATCGGTCCTGACCAGGGTGGACACCCCGGCGGAACCCGACGGATCCCAGGTCCAGAACGCGTTGGATGTGGTGCGGTCCGCCGGTGCCGCCCATGCCACACCCACACCAACAGCCAGGGCCAATACCCCCGCCAGGGCTAGAGAAATGGTTGTTCGTCTCATCTGTTAGTTCACTCCTTCTGGGAAGACGGTTGTCTTCCTCGCCTTCTTCAAGCTCCCGGGGAAAGGATTTCGTCGGCCGGGAGCCCGTTGCCTTGGGCCACCTGGCACGGCGGCACCAACAGTCATCCACGCATAGTTGGTGTCCTCCTTCTGCGGTACCCGGGCCGTCCCGGTTGAGGAGGAGCATCAGTCATCGCTCCAGCCCGCGGCCGACAGCATCGATGGTGGTCCTCCCCCGCTGGATGTAGAGGTCGCCGGTGTCCAACCCTGGTCGGGGAGATAGCCCAAGCTGACCAGCTCCACGAGAACGTCGCCCCGGAGCCCGGTGGTCTCCACATCACCGCCGCCCCGGTTGACGCCATCCTCATCAATGTGGCTGTGACGATCACCGTAGCTCGTCTCATTTCCCTCCTTCTCCTGATCAGGGCCCGCACCGACCTCCGACCCCCGATGAACTTATGACGAGCATTCCAAGACCACATGATCAGATCTCGCTATTTCAGATCAGGCCGAAACGGGAGGAGACATAGCCATTTCTGACCATGACGCCGCCCTCCGCCAGGATTAGCTTCACGGTATGGGATGGACCCCACCGCCACTCCCGGGACGGTTTTTGTTCGAAGGTGAACTGCCGTTCGTGGGGAGAGAAGCCGAATGGGGCATTCTCGAAACAGCGTGGGAGGCGGTCGAGTCCGGACAACGCCAGGTCGTCTTCGTGGCCGGCGAGCCTGGGGCGGGGAAGACACGTCTGGTGGGCGAGGCCGCGGTGGCTTTACACCAACACGACGTGGCAGTCCTGTACGGCACATCATTCGCCGACTTTGGAGTCCCATACCAACCTTTCGTCGAATGCCTTGAACACCTCTTCGCCGGGGCCGAACCCGGAGGACTCAGTGATGTCCTGCCCGAGTCGGCCCACCATCTCAGACGACTTACTCCACTCATCCCCGAGACCGACGCCCGGCCCAAGGAACCGGTGCCCGGCATGCGAGAGGATCGACAGGAGCTCTTTGCCGCTTTTCGAGACCTGATGCATGCGTTGACCCAGGATCGGCCGGTGGCTTTGATCCTGGAAGACCTCCATTGGGAGAACGAGCCGACCCGCCAGCTTCTCTCGTATCTGGTGCAGGCGTCAGAATCGGATCGTCTCCTGATCCTGGCGACGCATCGGAGCACTCCCCCGGACCGCAACAACGAGCTCACCGATGTCGTGGCATCTCTTTACCGGCTCCCGGGCGTGCATCGGATCGACCTTTCCGGGCTCGAAGTAACCGACATAACCAAATGCCTGATGATGAGCGGCATCACCGATCACTCAGAGGCCAGGAGATCCGCCGTGCTCTTGAGAGATCAAACCGGAGGCAATCCCTTCTTCATCAGGGAACTCCTCCAGCGTCGGCGAGCCGGGCCAGGGAGAGAATGGCCGGTTGCCACCCCGGAGACGGTGATCGATGCAATAGACATTCGGCTGGCCAGCCTGGAAGCCGGCGCTCGAAAAGTGGTCGAGCTTGCCGCAGTCATAGGAAACGAGTTCGACGTGGACACCTTGGTCGCAGTCATGGGTGGCCCGGAATTCGTTCTGTCCCGTCTCGACGACGTCATGGAAGCCGGGCTGGTGACAGGTCAGCCGGGGGTGGCCGGAGCCTTTCGTTTTCGGCATGCCCTGACCCGGCAGGCGGTCTTGGCCGGCATGTCGGCATCGGCCCGCCCGACGGCTCACGCCCAGATCGCCAAGGCCGTGGAGACCGCCTGGCCCGATACGCCCCAACGCCATGCCGTCCTTGCCTATCACTATGACCAAGCCAGCCCGATTGGCTACGGCCACTTGGCTGCTGAGCATGCGGCACGCGCCGGAAAGCGCGCCGAGGAGAGCTTCGCCTACGAAGATGCCGCAGGATGGTTCCGCATGGCTGCCGATCATGGGGAACCCAGCGACCGGGACGGGTGGCTGCTGTCCTCGGCCGACAACCTCGTGCGAGCGGGTAGGTACGAAGACGCGCGCCGTATCTACCAGGATCTCGTGAACTCACCGGATCTTCGGCTCGCCGGTCTCGCCGCCATCGGCTTTGAGGATGCCACCTGGCGTCCGGGCCGGGACGGCAACACCGCAGCGGCGCTCATCGATCGGGTTCTCGGCGCCATGGACGAGGACCCCGGTGATCCTCTCTACATTCGTCTCCTCGCCAGCAAGGCCCGGGCTCTCGTCTATTCCGGACGTTATTCGTCAGACTTGTCCACGCGAGCCGTCGAAATGGCCCGGGCCCTCGGTGACCAAGAACTGCTTGCGGCGACGCTGATTGCGAGCATCAACCAACTGGCCGATCCATACGACCTTGACATCCGAAGGGAGAGGTGCAGGGAGGTTCTCGCTTGGGCCGAGTCGGTTGGTGCCCTGGAAGCCACCGCACACGCTGCTACCTATCTCGGGATCCTGAGCTATATGACGGGTGACTTGCCAACACGGCGAGAAGCACAGTCGCTGGCAGTCGGTGCCGTGGAGACCGGTGATCTTATTCTGTGGCGTTGGATGACCGGGTGCGGCATCTACGTCGACCATTTCATCAGAGGCGATTTGGACCTGGCCCGTCAACAGGCGATGAGTTTGCTGCGTCTGGGGACCGGCCTCTCCGGCGAGCTGAGTGGGCCGTTCGGGTATCAGATGTTCATGGTCGAACGAGAGGCGGGGCGGCTCGATCTGGTTCGCCATGTCGTGGAGGAAAATCATGGCAGCCATCACGCGTGGGGTTTAGCGCTGCTATCCCTGCGTGCGGAGCTCGGTCAGCTCCACGCAGTCGAATCACTCATCGAGAACGTGTTCGATCAGGAGCTGGCAAGACCTCGTCTGACCGCCGAGTGGCCCGGGATGCTGGCAATGCTGGCCGAGGCGGTCATCGCACTGAGCGACAAGAAGCTTGCAGATCGACTTCGACCTCTCCTGCTCGAATACTCGGGTCTCAATCTGATGGTTGGAGGCAATACAGCTGCGTTTGGGGCGGCTGATCGATATATCGCTCAGATCGACGCGGTTTTGGGCTTGCCTTCGGCAGAAAGCCTCTTCGAGGCAGCTTTGGAGTTGGATGCGCGTACAGGGGCAACTCTTCACGAGGTCGAGACACTGGTCGCCTATGCCAAATTCCTCGACTACTCGGGCGACCATCGTCGTATCGGCCGGGCGACCGAGTTCAGGCAGCGGGCGCGGGCCATCGCTGAAGACAAGAACCTGGTCCGGCAGCTGCGGAGACTCGATGAGTCCACATCCCTGCGAAGCGATCGTCCGGCAGGTCTCACTCGTCGAGAAATCACTGTTCTACGCCTCGTTGCCGAGGGGTTGTCAAACAAGGAGATAGCCGAGCTCCTGTTCATAAGTGAGAACACGGCTGCGAACCACGTACGGAGCATTCTGGTCAAGACCCAGGCCCCGAACCGCACCAAGGCGGCGATCTTCGCCGCCCAGCACGGGATCCTCGACTAAGCGACCGGGATCGCCCGGGTCGACCCGTCGGGAAGAACGTGCTCCGTCACTTCGATTATCGCGTCCGCCGGGAGGCCGGCGCGTAGGGCGGCGGCCCTGATCGCCTCGGCAGAGGGCGCCTCGTAGAGACAGTACGTCTTCCTCTTGTCGGCAGAGAGAAACGAGTAGATCCACTCGACTCCCTCAGCATCGTTGACGGCGTTGATCCCGTCCGTGTCCACAATCGCCAGGTCGAGTTCCTCGCCATAATTCCGTTCTATCAAGAACAGTGGAATCTCGTCTCCTCCTTCCCTGCAGAGCATACCCACGCCACTCGAGCGACATCGGATGGGAAGGATTCAGCTCGTCCGCTCGCCGTCACGGCAACTTCTCGCGGCGACGGCCGATTCTCCCCAGCATCAGTGTTCCGAACGACATCTTGCTCCCTTCGGTGTCTCTTGGTCGACAGGGAAGGAACGAGTTCGTTCAACGCAACTTGCGATGGAAACCAACTCGACCGATCGCCCGCTCATGGTGACCGCGATCTTTCGTCGACGGTAGATCAGCCTGGTCATCATCCTGGTGATTTGCCGCAGGAGCGGCAGTGCTTGCCTCACCCGGCCGCCAGCTCCGGTACTGGTCTTCGACGGATTGGGCTGCCCTCCAAGTCCAAGAGGAACGACAGCAGGTAGCGATCGAGCTACTCGAACCCTTCCGCCAGTGATGCCGCTAGACCCGAACGCCTGAGGCTCGCATACTGACAGGCCTTGCTCGATACGTGGCACAGCCGATAACTTCACGTCTTCGGTAATCCGTGACCAGGGGTTTCAGCGGCTAGCACACCGTCGGGTCGGTGATACCTCCCAGTCAAGTGCTCTGCCGAACTGAGCTACAGCCCCCGGTTTATGTGCATCTACCTGGGGTTTTGTCCTGCTTGGCTCTCTCCGCCGCCATCCTTGCACACCGCTCGAACAGCCCATGTCTGCCAGACAGATACCTGAGGCATGATAGACACCGTGGCGGTCCTGGCGGGAAGGCTGGGAGTTGCATCTGCGGGCAGACAGGAAGGCCGATCGGACCGTCCAGGTGTCCATGTCAGCCGTAGCACGGCTCGACGAAATCATCAGAGAGCTGATCACGATCCGAACTGAGCAACATCCAGGTCGCATCTCTATGTAGGTGTTCTCGATCCGGGAGGGAATGTGTCTGTGGTGTGAGCTTCGACCACTCCGGTTCACGATCGGTCGCACCCTGGCCTAGGCAATTTCTCGGCTATTCGACTACGGTTCCAGAACTCCCTGGGCCAAAGTGCGGGCTTCGGCTCGGGTGAGGATCTTCCCCGGGTGCGGGCCATCGCCGGGGTGAAATTCTCTTCTCGCAAAGAAAGGAAGTGGAGATGAGACGAATGTTGCCCCTGTTGTCACTCGCATTGGTGGTGAGTGTGGCGACCCCTGCGGTAGCAGCTCCACCGGTCACGGAGACCATCAACGAGCATGGTGTATCGGAGACCTTCATCGACGTCGCCCCGACATGCGAAGGAGGTGGCCCGCTCTACGAGATCACGCTTACTTACAATCTCGTGGAACACGTGACTGCCTTCGACGACGGACGGGTTCATGCCACCTTCACCCAGGCGGGCAAGTTCGTAGCGGTGCCGCTCGACCCGGCAGATTCCGGTGCCAGCGGCCAATTCGCC
>DASWKK010000221.1:0-18092 GCA_036396655.1 Acidimicrobiia bacterium | reverse complement strand
CGAGCGTCTGGACGAGATGATGGCCGATCAGGCAGCTCGGACCGGTCAGACTCCCGATCAGGTACTGGACGCCACGGTCAAACGTCAGGGGATCCGGCGTCTCGGCACCCCCGATGATGTGGCCGAGTTGGCGGTGTTTCTCTGTCTACCGCGCGCCCGCCATATCCAGGGGACGGCGATCTCGGTGGACGGCGGGGCGACCAAGAGCCTGTTCTGAACGATCAGGCGCGGGGCAGGGCGGCCCGCCGCCGCTCGAGCAGACGGCGCTCCGGTGTGTTCTGGGTGCGGGCTATGGCGGTGTCGTAGGCAGCGGCCGCTTCCTCATAGCGACCGAGTCGGGACAGCAGGTCGGCCCGCACCGCATGAAACAGGTGGTACCGATCCAGCTCCAGGGACTCCACCACCTCGAGGGCTGGTGCCGGGCCCTGCACCTCGGAAAGGGCCACCGCCCGGTTGAGGGCAACTATGGGGGTGGGGTTGAGGGCCAGCAGCTGGTCGTACAAAGCGAGGATTTGATGCCATTCCGTGTCGTTGGCATCTGCGGCGTCGCTGTGCACCGCGTTGATTGCGGCCTGGATCTGATAGGGACCGGGGGCGTTTCGTCGAATACACACCCGGACCAGTTCGTGGCCCTCATCGATCAACTCCCGGTCCCAAAGTGAGCGGTCTTGTTCGGCCAGCCGGATGATCGACCCGTCCCGAGAGGTGCGGGCAGGTTGTCGGGCCTTGGTCAAGAGGAGAAGGGCCAACAGACCGATGACCTCGGGTTCGTCCGGCATGAGGTCGGCGAGCAGACGACACAGCCTGATCGCCTCGTCGGCCAGGTCCTCCCGTCCCAGGTCCTCAGAGCTCGTGGCGATGTATCCCTCGTTGAACACCAGGTAGATGACAGCCAACACCGAGCGCAGTCGATCAGGGAGCTCGGCGTCGCCCGGGACCCGGTAGGGGATGCCTGCCGCCCGGATCTTGCCTTTGGCCCTGACCAACCGTTGGGCCATCGTCGATTCAGGCACCAGGAACGCCTTGGCGATCTCGGGAGTCTGCAGCCCGCCGATCAAACGCAGAGTCAGGGCGACCTGCGCATCGCTTCCGAGCGCTGGGTGACAGCACGTGAAGATCAGGCGCAGACGGTCGTCGTCCACGGGCCCGGGCTCGTCAGGCTGGTCGTTTTCCAACAGCAGGGTGGCTTGAGCATGGCGTTGATCGCGGGTGGACTCGCGACGGAAGCGATCGATGGCGCGATTGCGCGCGGTGGTGATGATCCACCCGGCGGGACTGTGTGGGACGCCACCCGTGGGCCATCGTTGGACGGCGACCACAAAAGCGTCCTGAACCGCCTCTTCGGCGAGATCGATGTCGCCGAAGAGACGGACCAGGGTCGCCACCGCTTTGCCGGAGTCTTCACGGAATACCCGTTCGATCTCCGTTGCGTCGAGTCGGCCCACGTCGAGGCTATGCCCCGGGCTCGTCCTGGAAGGGGCGCACCTCCACCGCCCCGCGGCAGGCAGTAGCTCCCTTGGCTGCCCACTGCAGGGCGGCGTCGAGGTCCGGTGCCTTGATGACCCAGAACCCACCGATGTGCTCCTTGCTCTCGGCATAGGGGCCGTCGGTCACCAGAACCTCACCACGGTCGACGTTGACCACGGTGGCGGTACTGGCCGGGTGCAGGCCACCGGCGAAAACCCAGGCGTTTGCGTCACGCACTTCCTGATTGAAGGCGTCCACATCCGCGTAGATCTGCTGCATCTCTTCGTCGGTGAGAGTGTTCTCGCCCTCTGTGTCATAGACCGACATTAGGTACTGCTTCATGGGAAGCTCCTTTCACGAGGCCGGCACCGTACCGGCTCTCATATCCCCTATACGAGGGGGAATCACCGGAATCGACATCGAATCCAGATTTGTTTGCCGACGGTCACGCGTCTCTCGTGACGCCGGCCGAGCGGAGTACCGTTTCACGCCTTGTGACATTGTCCGCAATATGGCGATGATCGGGACCTATGTCGGGCACGGCTTCTGTGAGGTCGAGACTGTCCGGCCCTTGCAACTGCTATCTCCGGGGGAGGCGGTCACCCACCGCGAGACTTGGGAGATCGTCTGACGCTCCCAGGGCGGACGAGTTTTGACCAGCACCCTCAGGGTTCTCGGTACTCTACATTGTATAAAATCCACAGGAGTCAAAGGTGATACTGCAAGATCTGATCGTGGTCGGCGCCGAGCCGGCCGGTCTTGCAGTGGCGGCGGATGCGCAAAGAGCGGGTCTGGAACAGGTCCTGGTTCTGGCGAGAGGCGACGGGCCGCCTCCCTCGGACTCGGTGGGTCGGTTGGGGATCCAGATTCGTTTCGACACTGCCGTGGAGCACATCGCCGACGGTCCCGACAACTCGATCGTCGTCGAGTCGAGCCGTGACAGCTTTCTCACCCGGGCCTGTGTACGTGTCGCCCACCCCGATCAAAGCCGGCACCCCACCTATCCGATACCTGAGACGCTGAAAGAGCGGGTGCATTTCGACTCCGCTGAATTCGATGCGCGTGACAAGGATGTGCTGATCGTCGGATCGGGGGAGCGGGCCGTGGTGCTGACCCTGGATCTGGTGGCGAGAGGGGCTCGGGCGATTCTGGTGTTTCTCTCCGACCTCGATGACCTGTCCTGGCTCACTCGGGAGACGCTCGTGGCTCTGGAGCATGACCGCCTGGCGACCATTCTCTGGCAGAGCGCACCCGACTCGTTGGAGGAAGTCGGCGGTTTCCCCATGGCCTACTTCAACGATCGAAGGACCCCTGACCTTCAGTTCGACCATGTTGTCTATTCGCTCCCGGCGGATGGCGACCCAACGTCGGACCTGGTGGCCACGGTGAGTCCCGATCGTGCCTACACGGTGATCGGAGATCCGACCCACGAGGGGGTGGTGCATCCAAACGAGGCGTGGCCTCGTCTTCGACGTGATCATTTCGCCGAGCTTCCCGCACCGACCGTGCTGCGCCAGGCTGCGGGGTTGGAACCGGGGGAGCCCGATCGTCTGCGTCTGGAGAACTACAACGCGACGATTTCCCACTTCGATCGTGCCCACAATGAACTGTGGCTGTTGCGGATTGAGCCCGATTCTCGTGATGTCTCACATCTTCCGGGCCAGTACGCCACCCTCGGTCTGGGCTATTGGGAGCCCCGGGTCGACGACGCGGTCGAGGACCTCTCCCCGGCCAGGGCACGGAAGATGATCCGGCGCTCCTATTCCATCTCCAGCCGGATCCTCGACTCTCGGGGGTACCTGGTTGACCCGGGGATGGAGAGCGCGATCGAGTTCTACATCGTCCACGTCAAACCTGACGGCGGAGAGATCCCCGCCCTGACCCCACGGTTGGCTGCAAAGGCCGAAGGTGATCGGATCTACATCGGTCCCAAGATCGCCGGCCGTTACACCTTGGCTCCGGTCGACGACCCGGGGTTGGACGTGGTGTTCATGGCCACCGGCACCGGCGAGGCCCCACACAACGCGATGATCGCCGAGTTGCTGAGACGCGGACATCACGGCGCCATCGTGTCGCTGGTGACGGTAAGGCACGCCGAGGACCTGGCCTATGTGGAGACCTACCAGAGCCTGGTGTCGCGCTTTCCCCATGTTCGATACCTGCCGCTGGTCACCCGCGACCCAACCGGGCCCAAGCGGTACATACAGGATCTGATCCGGAACGGAGAGCTGCCAGACCTGCTTCCGGCCGGCCTGGATCCCGGTCGCACTCAGGTCTATCTATGTGGCAACCCGGCCATGATCGGGCTGCCCGAATGGGCGCCGGACGTGCCGGTCTTCCCAGAGCCCCAGGGGGTCTGCGAGCTGCTGTTCGAGAGAGGGTTCACCCTCGACCGACGTGGCGTGGTCGGCAACGTCCACTACGAGGAGTACTGGTAGTTCCCAAACCACTCATCTGGCATAAAACCGCAGCCCGAGATCATCGCCAAGTTCGCCGCGGCAGAGCAGCCCTGTCCGTCGTCACTAGATCCGCGACGCACCACTAACCCTTCACAGCACCCATGGTGAACCCGGAGATGAACCGGTCGAGGAAGGCGTTGAAGACCAGGGCTATCGGCACCGCGATCAGAATCACCGCCCCCTGAAGCGACTGCCAGAAGAACACGTCGCCCCGCACCAGCTCGGTAGGGACCCCTGTGGCGATTGTCTTCACCGCCGATGACTTGTTGAAGGCCAGGGCATAGATGAACTCGTGGGCCGAGAGGGTGAAGGCGAACACGATCACCGCGATGATGCCAGGGAACATCAGCGGCAGAACCACCCTGCGTATTGCCCCGATCCGGCTGTGACCGTCGACCATCGCTTGCTCTTCGAGGTCCATCGGGATCCCCTTGAAGAAACCCATCAGCAGCCACGAGGAGATGGGGATGGTGATGGTGGGGTACACCACGATCAAGGCCCAGAGCGACTCCTGCAGACCCAGGTAATTGATGACCCGGGTCATCGGGATGAAGAGGAGAGTGGGCGGGATCAGATACACCAGGAAGATGGCGATCCCCATCCGCTCGCCCCAGCGGAGCCGGAGTCGGGCCAGGGCGTAGGCGACAGGAAGGGCGAGGGCCAGCGTGATGAGTGTCACTGCCAGCCCGACGACCAGTGTGTTCCGGATGAACGTGAGGTAGTTGGTGTCGACGAAGAGAAGACGCAGATGTTCCAGGGTGGGGACCTCGTTGAACCAGAAGGGGTTGTTGTCCTTGACGTAGAGGTCGTTGGACTGTTTGAACATGCTGATCAGCGCCCAGGAGAAAGGGAAGACGGCCAGAAAGGCGAACAAGATGGCGACGGTGTACGTGCCGAACCGGCCCATCTTGTACCGTCTTTCCGCCCTGCGACGCAACGCGGGGACGTCGGTGTCCTGCCAGGTCATCTCACAGCACCTCGCGTCTTCGGGCCAGACGAAGGACGACGGCGGTGATCCCGATCAGCACAGGCAGGAGGAACAAGGCGACGGCCGCCCCCTGACCCAATGCCCCGCCTTCGATTCCCTTGATGAAAGCCCAGGTCGAGAGGACCTGGGTCGAGTTGGTCGGGCCCCCGCGAGTGAGCACGTACACCACACTCATGTCAGAGATGGACAGGATCACTCCGAACAGGACCGCGACGGCGATGATCGGCGCCAGCAGTGGGATGGTGACCTGAAACCTCTTGCGCCAGGAGCTTGCGCCGTCCACGGCCGCCGCGTCGTTGATCTCACTGGGAATGGCGATGAGGCCTGCCATGACGATCACCGCAGCCAGCGGGACGATCCGCCAGACCTGCACTGCGATCACCGATCCCATCGCCGACCCGGGCCGCCCCAGCCAGTACACGTTCTCGGTGATGAGGCCGAGCTCGCGCAGGACCCAGTCGATGGGGGAGAAGATGGAGTCGAGGGTCCACAGCCAGGTGATGGTGGCCAGGGAGACCGGCGCGACCCACGGCAACAGCACCAGAAATCTGACCAGCCACTTGCCCTTGAAGTCCTTGATCAGGACCTCGGCGAGGGCGGTGGCCAGCACCACCACCAGGAGGTTGGCGACCACCGCGAAGAGAAAGGTGTTCAACAACGCCTCGCGGAACACCGGGTCGGCGAGGACCCTGCGAAAGGTCTCAAAACCGACGAAGTCCAGCTCCGGGTTGCCGGTGCTGATGTTGGTGAAGGAGTAGATGATGGCCAGGACGAAGGGGAAGCCGACCAGGGCGATGATGTAGATGACGGCGGGCGACATGAAGAGCCCGGCGAGGAACCTGGGGTTGTCACTCAGGTAACGCTTCCGGGCGGCAGTGGTCGTGGTCATGGGTTGAGGGTCTGGGGCGGGATCTTGTTGCCCAGGTCCCGGTCGAAGAAGCGAAGCTGATCCCGGGCCACCGAGAATTTGTGGTTCTGGTCGACGGCGATGGGGAGGGTCACCGTGGCAGGGAGCATGGCGATGATCTTGGTCTCGTCGTACTCCCGGATGTGGCCGTAGAGATAGCGCTCCGAGCCCAGGTACTCGATCCGGTTCACGTGGAAGGTGAAGGGCACCCTGTCTCCCTCGTGATCGGCGATGCCTTCGGGCAGGAACTGCTCGGGGCGAAAACCGAACAGGAAGTTGGTTGCCTCGAGCAGGTTCATCGGGGGCGACCCGAGGAACTGGGCGACAAAGACGTCGGCGGGGTGGTGATAGACCTCCTCCGGGGTACCCAACTGACGGACCTTGCCGTGGTTCATCACAGCGATCCGGTCCCCCATCCCCATCGCCTCGACCTGGTCGTGAGTGACGTAGATGGTGGTGATCCCGATCCGGCGCTGGAACTCCATGAGGTCGTCGCGGGCGGCCGCGCGCAGCTTGGCATCCAGGTTGGAGAGCGGTTCGTCGAGCAGGAACACGGTTGGCTCCCTGACCAGAGCCCGGGCCAGGGCCACTCGCTGCCTCTCGCCGCCGGAGAGTTGGCGGGGGCGGCGGTGGAGGAGCCGCTCGATGCCGAACAGCTCCGCTGCCCACTGCACCTTGACCGAACGCTCCGCCGGGTCGGTCCCCTGTGCCTTCAACGGGAAGGCGATGTTGTTGGCCACGGTCATGTGGGGGTAGAGGGCGTAGGACTGGAACACCATGGCGATGCGCCGAGCCCGCGGCGGCAGGCCGACGACGTCCTCATCGCCGAGCAGTATCTCGCCGTCGGTGGGTTGTTCCAGCCCGGCGATCATGCGCAACAGAGTGGTCTTCCCGCATCCGGACGGTCCCAGGAGAACGAGAAACTCGCCCTCCTCGGAGCGGAGGTCGACACCGTCGATGGCGACCACGTCGCCGAACTCCTTGCGCAGCCCGCGGACTTCTACGACCGCCATCTACCCCACCGGGCCAGGCGTGGGGGCGGGGCCCCACGCCGTCGCTTCCGTCACCCGCTGCCGACCAGGCCGCGTCCCCGCCAGTCGTCGAAGATGGCGTTGATCTGGGTCTCCGCGTCGGCCACCGCCTCGGTAGGGGTCTTGTTGCCCTGGGCGGCTTCGGCGAACATCACCGGGATGATCGCCTCCCCGAAGACCTGCCCAATCGCCGGGTTGGCCGGTCCGGGGTGACCGATGTTGGTGGCCCAGTCCAGCGAGTTCTTCAGCACCTGGAGCTTGGTGGGCGGGTTCGATCCGAAGGGGTCGTTGTCCAACCACCCTTGCAGGTCGGGGACCCGGTCGGGGAAGGCGGGGAAGTCGTACAACTTCGAGTTCCACGCCACAGGGGCCAGGTTCTCGGTGTAGTGGAGGAGAAACTCCTGAGCCGCGGACACGTTCACGTCCGGGGCATCGGGGACGATCCAGTTGTACATGACATGAGAGGCGACCACTCCGGTCTCCGGGCCTTCCAGGGCCGGGGTGAACCAGATGTCGTCGGCGACCTCGAGACCCTCGTCCTGCGCGGTCCGGTACGCCGAGATCGAGTTGAGGATGTAACTCAGCTCCCCCGAGTTGATCCCCTGGTTGTTCGACGCCGCGTTCCAGGCGAACACCTCCGGGGTCATCGCGTTGGCGAACAACTCGTTCATGTACTCGATGGCGGCAACGGTGGCGTCGGAGTTGATGATGACGTTCTCGTTCTCATCCTGGATACCCGCTCCGAACGACCACATCAGACCACGCAACGCCATGTTGGAGTCGATCTCCTGGGACATCCCGATCCCGAGTTGCACTCCTTCGTTGGCGAAGATCTCCGAGCCTCCCTGGAGCAGGTCGTCGTAGGTGCGGGGGCCGTCGGGTAGACCGACTCCCTCCCACAACGAGCGGCGATAGTCGCCGGGGTCCGGCACCCACGACGGTGCGTAGGCGTAGTACTTGCCCGTGTTGGGGTTGAACGAGGAGCGCCTGGTCAGGTCGAGCATGGCGCCGTACCGATTCTCGGCCTCGGCCACGACGTCGGCCATGTCCACCACCGAGGGCTCGTGCTGGCTGAGCACGGCGATGTACTGCATCAGATCGTGCTCCGGCTGACCCGATTGGATCTCGGATGCGATGGCGGCCGGTACGTCGGCGACGGCGATGTGATCAATGGTCACGTCGACACCGACCTGTTCGCCCCATGCCTTGGCGAAGGGGTCGAACCAGGTGTCGTGGGCCGGGACGAAGTGGCTCCACAGCAAGATCTTCAACTCGCCATTGAGCGCCTCCCGCGGCTCGACGAACGTCTCCGCCGGCCCTTCGCCGGCTCCGGCCACCGAGGTGCTCGTCCCGGCACGGGCAGTGGTGGTGGTGGCATCACCTCCTCCGTTGCCGCAGGCCGCGGCCAGCACGGCAGCACTGGATAGCCAAAGGAACTCTCGCCTGGTGATGGCGTAGGGAGCTTTGCGAGGTACCAAAGTGTCCTCCTATCGCAATCACGATCTGTGTGCTTTTCCCCCGGAGCAGATCGGGTCTTCGAACCTAGCAGCCCCATCCGTGGGCCGTCGGCCCGAACGAGGGACGCCCTCCGGGGGGCTCGAGGATCGGGAACGGCATCCCGATCTGGGTCAGTTGTCGGCGAGAACCTCTTGGAGCGCCTTACGAGCACTGGAAGCGAATCCAGGGTTGGCATCGGCGTAGTAGGGAATCGCTGCGATCGCCATGAACAATGCCCCGCCCTTGGCCCGGCGCCACTCTTCGGTTGCCGCTCCTGTGCCTGAGCGAAAGGTCTCTCTGCTGTCAGCTTCGAAAAGCCACCATGCAGCGAGCAGGTCCGAGCTTGGGTCACCCACCGTGCATCCCTCCCAGTCGATGACCGCCACGAGGTCACCGTCCCGAGCGATGAGATTCCCGGGTTGAAGATCGCCGTGAAACCACTTTGGCGGACCCATGCACTCCTCGACCGCGACGCCCTCCTCCCAGATCCGCCGAACGCGTGCGACGTCAATCTCGTCCTCTGACACCTCGTTGAGCCAACGATGGAACGACTCATACACACCTGCGAGTCCGAACCCCCGGTAGCTGCCGCTTCGTGGCGCTCCATCGGTTGGCACTGAGCGGAGAGCGACGACGAAGTCACCGAGAGCCTCTGCAGCAACATCCAGATCATTCAGGGATACCGCGTTCGCATTCGTGCCCTCGATCCAGCGCAATACGGACCAGTGGCATGGGTAGTACTTGGTTGGTCGCCCAGGGGCGAGATGCTCAGGAACCTCCAACGGCACGGCTGGAGCGAAAACCGGCAACCACGTGGCCTCCCGTTCCGGGCCGTCTCCGTACCCAATCGTCCTTGGCAACCGAACGAGCTTGTCGTCTCCGAGCCGGTACGCAACGTTCACGGTCCCAGTGGTTTCAAGCCGGGATAGAGGAAGATCCGCCCACTCAGGAATTTGCTCCGACAACAGATTGCCGACGACAAGCTCGTTGATCCTGAGCTCGTCTCGATGGAGCGTCATCACCGCCGGAGCGTAGGGCACATGCGGTCACGCCGAGCCACCAATCAGAGCGGGTCTAAAGCGTCCGAGAGGACAACCTTGGTCGTGAGAACCGGCTCAGTGGGATCGCGTCAGAATCGGGGCACTCAGGGATCAGACGGGAGACGTCGAGGCGGCTATTTCGGGAGCCCGGCTTTTTCGCTCTGAGAACCGAACAGCCTCACATCCAAGGCGGCGAACAGCATCCACGAAGAGCTCAGCACCAAGAAGAGTCTCTGGGCGACTCCGAAGCCCCCTGTGAATCCAGTGGTCAGCACGACCACGACTGATAGGACCAGAAGCCACGAGAGGATCATCGACCGGCGTCTTAGTGAACGAGCCACAAGAACGGCTGCAACCGGAAGCGAGAAGAATGCAATGTTGCCGACGATGTTGTGGACCGACCCGGCGGTTGTGGTCACCAGATCCGGCTCGACGTCGATGGGGAAAAAGGCCTGGATGAGCTTGCAGACCCCAAACAACGTCAGCATGCCGACACCCAACGTGGAAGCGGTCGCGACCGCCTTTCTCAGTGCGAACGCCAACACCAGGGCCCCAACCGCCACGGCGAACACGGCTGCGATGGCCAAGAACCCGAAAGACCCCACGGCGTAGGTGCTGGTTGCATCGGCGACTACATCGACGTCCGGGCGGAGCAGATGCATCACGCCCAGGACCAGGAGATCGAAGGCTGCCATGGCGACGACCAAGATCGACAAACCGGTTGTACGACCCTTGGTTTCCAGTGTTGTGGCCAACGAATCCCTTTGCTTTTGAGGAGCGGGCAGGCTACTACCGCGTCAGCTCGACACCGAGACGCGAACGCGCAGCGGGAGTTCGCTTCCCACGACAGTCAGAGTTGAGTGCGCCCCCCAGGCGAGACGATCAAATGACGGTCACAGCCGTCATGCACAGCTCAGCCCGCCGCTTGCCGTCGACGACCCACGCGCTTTTCTTGGGCCTACTCGTCGCTGTGGCTCACCAGGTTGATCAAATTGCCATCCGGGGCGCGCACGAAGAACCTTCGCACCCCCCACGCCTCTTCCGTGAGCGGATAAACGATCTCGTACCCGCGCCGCTTCGCCTCCGTGTACGCCTCGTCAACGCCGGCCCCGACGTGAACCGAGATGACCGAGTCTTCAGGCGCCGTGGCGTCGCGGGTAACGAGCTGGACTGAGGCCTCGCCACTCGACGATCGGTAGCGCGCCACCCATCCCAGGTTGAATTCCTCAACGCTCAATCCGAGGTAGTCGGTATAGAAGTCACGGGCAGCGGCGATATCAGTGACTGGGAGGTTGGCATTGATGCCGGTTACTCGCATCGATCCTCCTCGTTTAGAAACGGACGCCGTGACCCGATGCCGGGGCCTCCGACCATAACCGGCGATCCGTACTCCCTGTCGCTGATCCCATCGGAGGTGTCTGTTCTGATTCGGTCTCGGAGAATGTGCGGTTCTGCTCGGAAATGTTGTTTTGGGTTCCTGGCGCCGGCTTACCAGGGGCGCAGCGAACTAAGAAGAACGATGCCGAGAGCGATCCCATCCGCGGCGGTGCCGAACGGGAGATACCAGAGGCCCATCAGGGATGCTGCAAGAGCGAACCATTCGGGAGCCCAAAAAGTGTTCACGACAAGAAGGGCTGCTGCCGCGAGGTGAGCCAGCCCAATGACAATGAACGCTGTCTTCATCGCGGTTGATCGAGCCGGGATGCCGATGAGTTCCACGAGGTGGCTCCAGGGACCCAACTTGCCGGCGTACTCACCCCTGCTTGGTGTGATGTAGTCGCCAACGATGGCCGCTCGGGTGCCGTCGAACGTCATCCAAGCCCCGACAAACGCGAGGAGCATTGCAACGACCCACCTCATGGCATCAGCCTATTCCACGCCCTTAGGTGACCCCTGATTCGGCTGTTGATTGCCGTTCCTCTTTGGCAGCCCGGACAGCGTCTTTATCTCCGGGAGGATCGGCCCAGAGGAGTGCGCCGAGGATGAACCATAGGGCGACGTGGGCGAGGAGTCCGGATGTCCTCATGACATCTCGGTACTCACCGGCTCCCACGAGGAGCACAAAGAACCACAATCCTCCTGAGGCGGTCACGGCTAGCGGGATGAAGCTGAAGGGACCGAATGTCTTGTTGCGAAGAGCGACGCGTCCCATGGTGGCCAAGCCAAACGTGAGTAAGACAAAGGCTGTCGGTACCGCATGCGTCCCGAAGAATTTGCCGCTGAGGTAGATGTCGGCGGTTCCGTACAGTCCCAGCGTGGCGCCCATCCACACGGTTGCGATCATGGCGGTGGTGTCGATCTCCAGACGCTCGTATAGCCCGTAGAGGCCGATACCCGCCAAGACGAACCCTGGTGCGGCGATTGCGGGATGTAGCCAGTACGCAAAGGTGACGAGCGCCAAGGGGAACCCGATGGCCGTCGACAGGCCGAAGCCAAGTCCGCGTCGGTTGAAACTGACTCTCCGTTCTTGCTTGAGGTGCTCGGTAAAGGCTGAGCGTGCTGTGTCGAGGAGGACCTTCAGCCAGAGCGCAGTCACTCCGAAAACGCGACGGTCGACCAACGCTTCACGCAGCTGGTCACGCATGGTCTGGGCCATCTCCTCTCCGTATTCGTCACGAAACGCTCGGGGGTAGACGTTGAGGATCAGGCGATAGATCCGGTCGGATGTGGCAACGATGTCGTCCATCATGCCGGCGCTGCGATCTGTGACCAGCCCGGCAGCAGGTCCTTCGCTGCCGCCTGACGTGCCAGGTCGGCGACCCTTGCCGCCTCGGCACGCATCACTCTCTGACCCGGGACGGTGAGGGTGTAGTAGCGGCGGCGCTCATCACCCAGTTCTGGGTCCACCCTTTTCTCCACTTCAGCAATGAGCCCTTGCTGTTTGAGACGCTTGATCGCGCCGTACAGTGTTCCAGGGGCGAGGCTGATCCGACCCTCAGTTCGGGCTTTGACCTCCTTCATGATCCCATACCCGTGTCGATCCTCACCCACCAGCGAGAGCATGATCCGGAACACGGATTCAGACAGGGGGAGGAAGTCTTCGAGGTTCTGGTCGCGCGTCACCTCAACCTCCACATCGGCGAATTATATCGTGATGCGATATATGTAGGAGTGACGCCTGCCTGCGGATCGGCCCCTCGCCACCTCATTCTTTGGGTCTCCGAGCTCTGGTCAGCGGCGGGTGCGGCCGCCCGTTGTTCGGTATCTTCTGTGGATGGAGCTCGGCCTGTTCGCAATGAATTATGGAACATGCGCGGACCCGGCAGCCGCCGTGCGGGTGGCCCGGGCGGCCGAGGCCGCAGGCTTTGAATCGTTGTGGACCGGCGAACATGTTGTGCTGCCGTATCCGCAACCGGAGGGGTTTTCGATGCCGCCCGATCTGCCGTTCCTCGATACGATCGCCGCGCTCACCTTGTTGGCGACCGCCACCGAGCGGGTACGGATTGCGAGCGGGATCATTGAACTGCCTCTGCACAACCCGGTACTCCTAGCCAAACAACTCGCCAGCGTCGACATAGTTTCAAACGGACGTCTCATCGCAGGCTTCGGCGCCGGCTACGTCGAACCCGAATTCGACGCCCTGGGAGTCAGTCTGTCCGAACGCGGCGTTCGGATGGATGAGCACCTCGACGCGTTGATCGAGTTGTGGTCCGGTGATCCACCCCAATACTCAGGTCGGACCGTGTCGTTTTCCGGGATTGACGCCCACCCCCGGCCCGTACAAGCTGGTGGACCACCGATCGTCCTGGGCGGTATCAAGGAGCCGGCGCGGCGCCGCGCCATCACTCGAGCCCACGGCTGGTATCTGTTCAATACCGACCTCGACCATGCCGCTGAGGCGATGCAAGTGATCAGCAAAGAACAAGAGCGCTGGGAACGTCCCGCAGAACTCGGCCCCCTCGAGGTGACAATGACACCGGTCGAGACATTCGACGCGTCGACTCTCCACCAGTACGAGGAACTCGGTGTACACCGTCTCGTCTTACTTCCCCGACCAGACGCACCTCGCAGCGAACGACATCTCCCTGTTCCCGAACCAGAGATCCTCCGAAACATCGAACGAGCAGCGGCGCTTCTATAGCGGCTCCAAAGGATCCGAGACCGGGATTGTCGTTATATGCGGATGACTGTTCGAGATTCCTGTGTCGATCGTGCAACCGTATGCGCGGCTGCTGAGTGGTTTGGGTGTGGACGACGCCGATATCTGGCTGAAGTGCAAGGACGATCTTGCTCGCTACGCGGCTGTCTTGATTGGTCCGGGCGACGCTGAGGACGTCGTTTCGACGGTGTTCCTTCGAGTCCTGGATCGGCGGCGGTTGAACGAACTGGAAGACGCACGCCGCTACCTGTTTCGGGCGGTTCTGAACGAGTGCAAGACAAGGGGTTCGCGAAGCAGGGTCGCGTTGGAGCCGGTGGATCTGCCGGCGCCTCAGCCTCCGGACCCCCAGCCGGAGATTCTCGAGGCGGTGCTTTCACTTCCACTGGGCCAGAGGTCGGCGACGTTCTTCGTGTACTGGTCCGATATGAGCGTCGCTGAAGCTGCGGAAATGATGGGGGTTCGGCCAGGAACAGTGAAGCGGTATCTGCACCTGGCTCGGAACAAGCTGAAAGGAGTTCTCGATGACCATGTCAATGCCGACTGACGATGTTGCTGTGGCGTTCCGCCGGACGTACCAAGTAATCGTTGACCAGACCGAACTTCCTTCTAGTCAGCTTCCGGCATATGGGTTGACCCATCGTCCGCGTGGCCCTCGCCATGGATGGGTGTTCGCTGGCGCGGCTCTTGCCGTGGCATTGGGCCTCGTCGGTATTGCTCTGATCCGCGACGGCGTGCCGCCTGCGCAGAGCGAGGTGGTAGATCGCATAGCGCTAGTCGAGGTGCCGTCCGAGCTGGGTGGTCAGCCGACTGTTGTCAACTCGAGTGTTAGCTCGGATGGGTTCGATCCGGTCCCTCCGATTGACATGTGGTATTGGGAGTCAGGCGAAGAAGCTTCTAAATGGGTGATTCTTCTCGAGGCTCAGGCAGACGCTGATCTCACAACTGTTCTGGGTCCAACTGATGATGGCAACGGGTTGACTCCTCCCACAGCTGGTGAGGTGTCAACATTGTCCCTTCCCGACACGGGATGGCTGGGACGGAGTTGGCTCGATGGCTCCGACTGGCGAATCGCCGTCGGATACGACGAGTCGGCTGTATCAGCATTAGCCGAGGCAGCAACAACCGGGGATCCCTCCGGAGCTGACATGTCTGGCTTTGAACTGGTCTACGAGGGACCCCAGTTCATCTACCCGCCAGCGGATGGCGAACTGTCCGAACTGTTCTATACCTCACCGACGGGAGGGTTCTCCGTTGCCCTCTTCAACGGGTGGGAGCATGGGACAACAGCTGCCGCTCTCCGTTCACCGAGCGCCGAGTTGACAGAAGTCAACGGCAGGGAAGCAGTGATCACAGGGGACGCAATCAAGTGGTGGATCGTCTGGCAGATCGACGACAGCTCAACGGCCCTTGTCGAGAGCAGCGATTTCGGACCTGACACCCTCAGAGCTATCGCCGAAGGCATACAACCTGTGAGTTCCGACGAATGGGAGAATCTCGCGGGCTCAGCATCCCCAGACGCCACCATCAACTCAAAACCCACGGCTGAGTCCTTCGACACAATCGGGCAACCCACCGTTCTGGCCTCCGGGGACAACTGGGCGATCAAGAGCCAGGCAGTCACCACAGCTGAGGACTCCGCTGAACCGGGCCAGGTGGGACTGTGTGGATGGGTCGAAATCGAAGACCAAGTGAGTATCGACTTCGGGTGCTCGATCACGGACCCTGGTCAGCGTTTACCCGTCAGAGTCCCCACTCCAGACGGACCCGTTGTCACGGGACAACTGCGGATCGAGGTTGCCGAGGTTCGTTTCGAGGGGGAAAGTCTCGCAGTGCCAGTCACCCGGATACACCCGGACATTCCATACGGATGGTTCGCAATTCAGCTACCGCCAGGCTCAACGCTCACCGAATACACCTTCTGGTCTTCCGAGGGAACCCAACTTCCAATCGACCCAGGCACCGGCGACGAGCTGACCGGAACGGTCCACTCGATCAACTAGCCATGGGGCCTTTCGAAGTGCCTGGCTATCGAGCGCGTGCCGGACCAACATGAATGAGAACTGTGACACCTCAAGATCGAGGTGACAGCCGACGAGTATTGCCTCATGCTGAGTACGCCACAGGTCGTTGATGACAGTTTGGCTCCTGGCGAGGTTGTCGAATGGACTGCATTTGGAATCAGACCCTTCGACTCTAGATCCGTCTTCGTTCCCGTACTCATCGGGGCCACGATCGGCTTTTTGATTCATCAGGTCACTGGGATTCTGAGCGATTCCCTGATGCTTGGACTCGGCTCTGGGGCTGGGTTTCTCATAGACCTATGGAGGGAAGACAAGGAGCTACGGGCCGAAAACGAGCCTGGAGGAGCCCAAACTCGGCTCGTCCTCACATCCGATCGGTTGTTGGTCATTGGCCGACCTCTGTTCGGCTTCACGTGGTCCCGGGTTGAGGGCATCCTTCAGCGCAGAGACATAGGGTCGATCTCGCTGGTGACTCAGAGCGAAGGTCACGACCATCACCACTCCACACCGACTCGAAAGGAGCGCAGCGCTCTCACCGTTGAACATGCCACCGGCGAGTCTTGGCGGTGGGTCGTAGCCAAACCACAGGGAACCTTCCCAACAGTTCATGGATAGGGCGATAACCCGGCAATAGGCGCATACTGGATGATCGGTGTTGCCGAATCGCCGTAGCAGGGAGGGTCGTGGACGAACCGCGAATGTCAGGGTTAGTCGGCGTTCTCTAATCGCATGATCTCCACAGCTCTTGAACGGAATCGCGTTAGCCGCGGCATGTACGTGGATAGTGACCCCCAACCACGCTGCGGGTGAACGTTGGGGGCGGACCGATCGCAGGATGTGCCGATCTAGTGCGGGTACGACCGGGGTGCGCGTTCTGTATCGATCTGAGTTGAACGGCCAGCAGAATTCCTAATGAAAAGCTGGCTACTGCTCTTGATGGTGCGGTGGAGACTCCACGTCAGGAAGCACTAATGGGCGGCCCTTCAGTTGCTTCCCCAAGTCAGTTGAACTTGACACACTCGGCGAACTGTCGCTTCTTGGGTAGCGTCGTTCCGACACATGGACGCACCTGAGTTACGTCGTGCTGTCGTGGAGCCAGTCGGGAGATGCCCTCCCGAGATTGGTGCCTCTCTTTGGACCCTACAAGAGGCTCGACGGCGGACCCTGGGTTATGTACAGGGGATCAGCCAGGAGGTTCTCGACTGGGACCCTCCGGATCAGCGTTACAGCGCTGCGACCCTTCTATATCACATTGCTGTCTTTGAGGTCGACTGGCTCTATATCGACATTCTTGGAGGGAAGGATGACGAGGAGCGGCGAATTCCCGAGTGCCCCCCAGGGATTGCTGAGCAGCTGCCATACCCGATCCTGATGGATGACGGGAGCTACACCCCGGTCCGTGGCGAGCCACTCGCCGTACACCTGGAGCGGTTGTCGGTTATCCGCCAGGCGTTTGCCGATGTGCTGACCGGCATGTCAATGGAGGACTTCCGAACTCTGCGGCCCAGCGGGGATGACCTGGTGACACCGGAGTGGGTCATCGAACATTTGGCCCAGCACGAAGCAGAACACCGTGGCCAGATATGGGAGGCACGCGTCGCTGGTGAGGCCGCTCTCGGGATCACTGCAAGCGATCGGGGCTAGCGAATTCAGCTAAGCGAGCGCTCTGGCCAGGAGCGCCTACGTGCCGATATGTGCGCTTCTGTGTCACCGGTTCTTGAATTTGGTTCGTCTGTCCTCATGTACACGTTGGCTGCCTGGTGGCGACATTTGAATAGAGGAGGTCTGGCACATGTCTCAGGATCGTTCGGGCGGACTTGACCTGATTGGATGGATCTTGGGTCTGGCGGGATTGGTACTGATGTTTGTGGGGTTCCTGGTTGTCGACCATGGTGGTTGGTTGGGGCCTGACAGTCCGGTCCGTGATCTGGCGGCTGAGATCACTGGCAACCAGACGAGGATCGTCGCTGGAAGCTCGGTCGGTATCGTCGGAGCGTTGGTGTTGGTCGGGTTTGTTGCCTCGCTGCGGATGCGTCTTGCCCGGGACGGCTCAAAAGGTGAACTGTTGGCCCTCACCGCATACGCGTTCGGGCTTGTCATGGTCATCGGTGCTTTCGTCCACGGATCGTTTCGCATGGCGACTAGCGCGCCGATCGAACCGAACATGCTTGCCGACGCGGTGCTTCCGTTGTCGATCCTGAAGGAACACGTGACAGACCTGCTCATGATCGGCACCCTTGGTGTCGCCGCGACCATGGGCATTAGCTCGTTGGTCGTGAGATTTCTCCCCAAGCCGTTCGCCTGGGTAGGCATCGGCCTCGTCGCCATCACCGTGGTCCTCATCCCGACCAATCTTGGCCTCGGAGGTCTTGCCCTGTACCTCTGGCTGATGGTCGCATGCCTCGTTCTCATCGCACAGGACGGGTCAGTACTCACGAACGGCGTCAGGCGATCGGCCGATACACCCGCCTAGACGCAGACGCTCCGTCAAACCAACGCACAGAACCGGCATTAGGCGCTCCCCGTCCCCCAAGGCCGATGCCCCACGGTCACCGGGTTGGCAGGGCGATTGACACTGGGAAG
>DASWKK010000220.1:0-15261 GCA_036396655.1 Acidimicrobiia bacterium | reverse complement strand
GGCAAGGTCAAGGCCCTTGCCGATGCAGCACGCGAAGCCGGATTGGAGTTCTAGATCTCATGGCCCAGGACCAACAAAGCCAATACGACGAGCGCGTCATTCAGATCAACCGTGTCGCCAAGGTGGTCAAGGGTGGCCGTCGTTTCAGTTTCACCGCCCTGGTGGTGGTTGGGGACGGCGCCGGCAAGGTCGGCATCGGCTACGGGAAGGCAAAGGAAGTGCCCGCCGCCATCCAGAAGGGGATGGAGACCGCGCGTCGCAACATGATCGAGATCCCGATGGCGGGCCAGACTGTGGTTCACCAGGCCATCGGTGAGCACGGCGCCTCGCGGGTACTCATCAAGCCGGCCGCTCCAGGCACCGGCGTCATCGCCGGTGGGGCGGTCCGCCAGATCCTGGAGGCTGGGGGGATCAAAGACGCCCTGGCCAAGTCGCTCGGTTCACCAACCCATCTGAATGTCGCCAAGGCCGCCATGAACGCCCTCATCGCTCAGCGTCGCCCCGACGATGTCGCCAAGCTGAGGGGCAAGAAGGCGGAGGACATCGTGCCTCCAGGCTTGCTGGCCGCCTATCGGGGGACCGAGTCGCTCCGGGCCCACTCCAAGTGAGGATGAGATGGCTGACAAGAAGGTGAAAGTCACATTGAAGAGGTCGGTGATCGGTGAGAAGCCGAAGACCAGGGCCACTGTCGAGTCCCTGGGGCTTCGCAAGCTCCATCAGTCGAAGGAGCACGTCGATTCGCCCAGTCTGCGTGGCATGCTGCACCGGGTGAGGCACCTGGTCGAAGTCGAGGAAGGTTGACCATGGCCGAAGAGAAGAAGACCCCACCCCAGCTCAAACTGCATCATCTTCAGCCGGCCCCCGGTTCCAGGAAGAGCCGGATCAGGGTCGGCCGCGGTGAGGCCGGTCGTCGAGGAAAGACAGCCGGTCGAGGCACCAAAGGACTGAAGGCCCGCAACACGTTGCGCCCCGGGTTCGAAGGTGGGCAGACGCCGCTGTCGATGCGGATTCCCAAGCTCCCGGGATTCAAGAACCCGAACAAGGAAGAGTTCGCCATCGTCAACCTCGCCGCGTTGGAGGGATTCGACAAGGGTGCCGAGGTGACACCGGAGGAACTGCGGAGCCGGGGTCTGATACGACACCGGGGCCGGGTGAAAGTGCTGGCCCAGGGCGACCTGGACCGGGCTCTCACGGTCAAGGCCCATGCCTTCAGTGCAGCGGCGCGCAAGAAGATCGAGGATGCCGGCGGGACGGTTGAAGTAATCGAATGACGGAACTGTTCCTGGTGCGCGGTACGTCCATGTTTTGCGCAGAAGGTCCGATTTAGAACGGGAATCAGATGCTCTCCATATACCGCAACATGTTCAGGATCCCCGACCTCCGGGCGAAGATCCTCTTCACCCTGGCGATGTTCGGGGTCTATCGCCTGGGGGCCACGATTCCCGTGCCCGGGATCGATCTCGAGGCGGTCCAGCTCTTCCAGTCCCAGCAGCAGGCGGGTGGCATCTACGGTCTGCTCAACCTTTTCTCGGGGGGGGCCCTCGAGTCGTTCTCGGTTTTCGCCCTCGGGATCATCCCCTACATCACCGCCTCGATCATCATGCAGTTGCTGACCGTGGTGATTCCCAAGTTGCAGACGCTCCAGGACGAGGGCGAGTCGGGGCGGAAGGTGATCACCCAGTGGACCCGCTACCTGACGGTCATCCTCGCCTTGATCCAATCGACGGGTTTCACCTATCTGTTTCACATCGGCCGCTTCACCGGCGGCATCGACCTGATCCCCAACTACACCCCGGGCCGGGTGATCCTCGTCGTGCTCACCATGACCGCGGGCACCGCAATGGTGATGTGGCTCGGTGAGCTGATCACCCAGCGTGGGGTTGGCAACGGGATGTCATTGATCATCTTCGTGTCGATCCTGAGCCAGTTCCCTTTCATCTTCGGTCAGATTTGGGGCCAAACGGTCGCGGCGGCTCTGCCGGTCCGGTTCGTGGTGATCGTGGCCATCTTCATCGCGATGATCGTGGCCATCATCTATGTCGACCAGGCGCAGCGCCGGATCCCGATCCAGTTCGCAAAGCGGGTCCGCGGACGCCGGGTGATGGGCGGGCAATCCACCTACATCCCGCTCAAGGTGAACACCGCCGGGGTGATCCCGGTGATCTTCGCCACCTCCGTGCTCTTGATCCCTTCACTGCTCATCACCGCCATCCCCTCGGACGCGGCTTGGGTGCAGAGCGTGTACCGCTGGATCGACGAGAACCTGGGCGGCACCGGCAACGTGAGCTGGTGGTACATCCTGATCCTGTTCTCCTTGATCATCTTCTTCACCTACTTCTACACCGCGATCCAGTTCGACCCCGAGAAGCAGGCCGAGATGATCCAGCGTCAGGGTGGCTTCGTGCCCGGGGTCAGGCCGGGACGCCAGACCGCTCGGCATCTCGGCTTCATCCTCAACCGGATCACGCTGCCCGGCTCGATATTCCTGGCCGTGATCGCGGTGCTACCGGCGATTGCCGGTGCGATGTGGAACATCCAGATCGCCTTCTCCGGTGTGTCGATACTGATCGTGGTTGGAGTGGCTCTGGAGACCATGAAGCAAATCGAGTCCCAGCTCACGATGAGGAACTACGAGGGGATCCTGACGTGAGCCCTGTCGCGTCGTGAGGCTGCTCTTCATAGGACCACCTGGTGCGGGGAAGGGGACTCAGGCCACCCGGGTGGCGGAGCGTCTCGGAATTCCCCACATCTCCACCGGTGACATGTTCCGACACCATGTCTCTGAAGGAACCGAGCTCGGACGGCAGGTGGATGTCATCATGAAAGCCGGGGACTACGTCCCCGACGAGATAACCGTCGCCATGCTGGAAGAACGCATCGCCCGGAGTGACGCCGAGTCAGGCTTCATCCTCGACGGCTTTCCGCGAACCACCGGTCAGGTCGAGGCGCTCGACGGCCTGATCGGAACGAGTGGCCTCGATTACGTGGTGGTTTTCGACGTCGACGAGGATGCACTCGTCGACCGGCTCCTGGCTCGAGGTCGCGCCGACGACACCGAGGAGACGGTTCGCAACCGATTCCGGGTCTACCAGGAGCAGACCGCACCCCTGCTCGACATCTATCGGAGCCGTGACCTTGTGGTGCATGTCGATGGCATGGGCTCGATGGACGAGATAACCGAGCGCATCCTCACCGCTCTCGAGGCCCGCAACACAGAGCGTCAAGCGCAACAGGCATGATCACGATCAAGTCTCGCCGCGAGTTCCTCAAGATGCAGAAGGCCGGTGCTGCCGTCGCCGCCATTCATCAGGCGGTCCGGGAGGCTGCCGGGCCCGGTGTCTCCCTTCTCGATCTCGAGGCGATCTCAGCCCGAATCCTCGAGGAGCGTGGATGCACCTCGTCCTTCTTGGGCTATCACGGCAGCTATCCGGCCACTCTCTGCCTGTCGCCGAACGATGTCATCGTTCACGGGATCCCCTCCAGTCGACAGCTCGAGGAGGGTGACATCCTCTCGGTGGACTCCGGCGCCATCTATGAGGGATTCCATGGCGACGCAGCCTTCACCATGGCGATCGGCGACGTCTCGGAAGATGCCAGGAAACTCATCGACGTGACCGAAGCGGCGTTGTGGGCCGGGGTAGCGGAGGTACACAAGGGCAATCACCTCGGTGACATCGGGGCCACCATCCAGGAAATCGGCGAGACCAATGGGTTGGGTGTCGTCGAGGAGTACGTGGGTCATGGAATCGGGCGCCAGATGCACGAAGAGCCCCAGGTCCCCAATTACGGGCAGCGGGGTCAGGGCCTGCGGCTCCGCACCGGTATGGCCCTTTGCATCGAGCCCATGTTCAATCTTGGTTCCAGGCAAACGACCGTAGACCCCGACGGGTGGACAGTGAGGACCAAGGATGGGTCCTTGTCGGCCCATTGGGAGCACACGGTGTGTCTTACCCCGGACGGGCCCCAAGTTTTTACGGCCGGTGAGAACCCGGTTCCCGTTCAATTTGAGGAGAGTGCGGTGCGTGGTTAGCATTTGGGGGTCGTTCCGGTGCTTGCCGCGCCGGATAACGCGGTTTTCAGACCAGGACGTCGTCGTCCCCGACCTCGAATCCCATTCCAGGGAAGGGTTGACGTTGGCCTGGGAACACCCGCGCGCACCCAGGTGACGTCCACTGGATGGAACTGTCGGGCGCCCGCCCTGGGGTCGCGGCGTGAAGTGATGAGTTTTGGAGCAAAAGATGAAGGTAAGACCTTCCACCAAGAGAATGTGCGAGAAATGCCGGGTCATCAGACGTCGTGGCCGTGTCTGGGTGATCTGCAGCAATCCGCGACACAAGCAACGTCAAGGGTGATTTGATGGCACGTATCGCAGGAGTTGACCTGCCCCGGGACAAGAGGCTCGAGATCGGGCTGACCTACATATTCGGCATCGGCCTGACTCGCGCCCAGAAGATCTGCGCCGACACCGGAGTCGATCCTGATACCCGTATCCGCCAACTGACTGACGACGAGGTAACCCGGATCCGTCGCCACATCGAGGCCAACTTCGAGGTGGAAGGTGACCTCAGGCGGGAGATCCAGCAGGACATCAAGCGAAAGATCGAGATCGGCAGCTATCAGGGCATCCGCCACCGTCGTGGCCTGCCGGTGAGGGGCCAAAGAACCCATACCAACGCCCGCACCCGCAAGGGGCGCCGCGTCGCCATTGCCGGCAAGAAAAAGGTCACGAAGTAGGAGTCTGTAGAAACGTGGCAAAGCAACCAGGAGCCAAACGGGTACGCCGACGTGAGCGAAAGAACATCGCCCACGGTCAGGCACACATCAAGGCCAGCTTCAACAACACCATCATCTCCATCAGCGATCAGGCCGGCGCCACCGTGGCCTGGACCTCGGGCGGATCGGTCGGGTTCAAGGGGTCCCGGAAATCGACTCCGTACGCCGCTCAGGTGGCAGCCGAGGAAGCGGCCCGGCGCGCCGGTGAGCACGGCATTCGCAAGCTCGACGTCATCGTCAGCGGGACCGGCTCCGGCCGTGACACCGCGGTGAGGACCCTGCAGAACATGGGCATGGAAGTGACCTGGATCCGCGACGTGACCCCGATTCCCCATAACGGTTGCCGTCCCAAGAAGCGACGGAGAAACTGAATGGTGCCAAACGAGACAGCCGCCCGCCCCGATTTCGAGGTCAGGCACTGATGGCCCGCTACACCGGTCCTCGTCACAAGGCGTGCCGCCGCGCCCGCACCCAGTTGTGCCAGTCGAAGCGGTGCCCGGTTGAGCGCCGCCCCTATCCCCCCGGCCAGCACGGGCGGGGACGGATTCGGGAGAGCGACTACCTGGTCCAGCTCCGCGAGAAGCAGAAGCTTCGCACCATGTATGGCGTGCTGGAACGACAGTTCCGTCGCTACTACCAGGAAGCCGCTCGTCGCGAAGGCATCACCGGCGAAGTGCTGCTCCAACTTCTGGAGCTGAGACTCGACAACGTCGTCTGGCGCTCCGGTCTCACCGCTACCCGTCCCCAGGCCCGCCAGCTCGTGAACCACGGGCACTTCCGGGTCAACGGGAAAAAGGTGGACATCCCGTCCTATCAAGTCCGTCCCGGCGACCTCGTCACCATCAAGGACAAGAGCAAGGACGCAATCGTTATCCAGCACGCCGTTGATACGCAAGGACGCGAGGCTCCGGCTTGGCTCCGTGTCGACCTCGGTGAGCGGAAGGTGGAAGTGATCGATCGCCCGCGCCGGGATCAGATCGATACAGCCATCAACGAGCAGTTGATTGTCGAGCTCTACTCGAAGTGAGGTAATGCCGTGTTGATCGTTCAGCGTCCCCAGATCGAAGAGGAAGTGATCTCCGACGTCCGGTCGAGGATCGTCGTCGAGCCTCTCGAGCCTGGCTTCGGATACACCCTCGGCAACACTCTTCGCCGGACACTGCTCTCCCGGATTCCCGGCGCAGCGGTGACCACGATTCAGATCGAGGGGGTAGAGCACGAGTTCTCCACCGTGCCCGGCGTGGTCGAAGATGTCGTGGACATCATTCTCAACATCAAGCGGATCGTGGTCCGGATGGAGGACAACGACACCCAGACGCTCTACCTCTCGGCCAAGGGCGCAGGCACCGTGACGGCGGGAGACCTCAAGCTCCCGGCGGGAGTCGAGATCGTCAATCCCGATCTCCACATCGCCACTCTGAGTGCCAGCGGCCGGCTGGAGATGGAGATGACAGTTGCCCCCGGTGTCGGGTACCGCAGCGCCGATGGCAACAAGGGAGCGAGCTCTGTCATCGGAGTGATCCCGGTCGATTCGATCTTCTCTCCGGTGCGCAGGGTCTCCTACAAGGTGGAGAACACCCAGGTTGGCCAGATGACCAACTTCGACCGTCTCGTCCTCGACGTGGAGACCAACGGAGCCGTCGACCCAGGTGAGGCCGTGTCGTCAGCCGGCAAGACTTTACGCGAGCTGATGGGTCTCTTCGCCGACATCGGCGAGGGTGTCGGGCTCGAGCTGGGCGAGGTTCAGCCCGAGTTCTCAGGATCCCCCGACCTCGACCTCCCCATCGAGGCTTTGGACCTCTCCGAGCGGCCCCGCAACTGTCTGCGCCGGGCCCAGATCAAGACGGTTGGAGAGCTGGTGGAACGTACCTCGGACGACCTGCTCAACATCACCAACTTCGGCCAGAAGAGCCTCGAGGAAGTCACTGCCAAGCTCGACGAGCTCGGGCTCAGCCTGGCCGACGCTGGTAGCGGTTCCTGATGCCGCGGCCGAAGAAGGGCCCGAGGTTCGGTGGGTCTCCCTCGCACAACAAGAGGATCATGGCCAACCTCGCCACCGAGTTGTTCCTGCATGAGAAGGTGGTCACCACCCTGCCCCGTGCCCGGGCGGTCAGGCCCCTGGCCGAGAAGCTCATCACAAAAGCGCGCAAGGGGGACCTGCACGCCAAGCGGATCGTGTTCAAGACCATCCCCAACCGGGAGGCTGTGGTGCGGCTCTTCGACGATGTCGCTCCCCGCTACCTGGATCGCGCTGGTGGCTACACCCGGATCACAAAGCTCGGCCCGCGCCGAGGTGACGGGGCGGAGGAAGCGATAATCGAATTGGTCTGAGGCGGGTCCGACCGGTTCGGTCAGGCCCAGAGCTGATTGGCGACGACCCCGACCAGCAGGCCGGTTACAAACACGGTTCCGCTCCCGATCACCACTTGGATCGGTGTCACCTTATGGCGCAGGACACGTCGGGCGATCACGGTGTCGAGCATGGTGATCCCCCCGGTCAGCAGACCGATGACTCCCACGATGAGCAGGAGATTGGACACCAGCTCGCCGAAAACGATCGCGATCACTATCAATCCGAGGACTGCGACCAGCCCACCTTTGGTGAAGACCCAGCTGGGGAGCAGCGTCGACTCGAAACGGTCGTTGGCCCACTCCAGGATCCGGTTGAGACGGGAGTCACGGTCGGGCTTCGCCGGCTCTTCAGCCGCAGGGGTCGCGGTGGCCACCATGTGCTGGCCTCTCGGGATCTGCGCTTTGGGGGCTGTGGCTGCGCGCGGTCTGCTCGACTTCTTGGGTCGCCGGTTGCCCTTCGCCTTGACGCTCGGGCCCGCAGCCGCTTCCTCGAAGGAGGCCCGGTCCTCGATGTCGAGCAACAGCTCCTCCCCTTCAGCCGCGATACGGAATCCTTGGGCGATGCGGGAAATCTCGATGTTCTGGATGTCCCAGTCCCCGATGACATGATCCCCGGACGCAACCTGCATCCGCCCTGCTTGAAACTGGACGGTCGCGGGCAGCGGCTGGCTGTCTCCGGGCAGTCTGAGCATTGCTTTGAACGTACCCATTGCGGTGGTTATCGGTCCGTTTAGACCGCGACTTGTGGAGAACTATCTCGATTTCTCGAAAGATCGGAAACCGGCGTTTCGGGTTAGCCTGAGCGAAGGTGAGCCAACCTTCATACCTCGATTTCACCAGCGACGAGTGGGCTGGCCTCAGGGCCAACACGCCGTTGACCCTGACCGAGGCGGACGTCGAGAAGATCAGGGGAATCAACGTCAACCTCGACGTCAACATGGTCGAGCACAGCTTCTTGCCCCTGTCCCGGCTGCTCAACCTGTATGTGCAGGGGAGCCATCAGCTTGCCATCGTGACCGACACATTCCTCGGCAGTCCGCCTCAGCCCAAACCGTTCGTCATCGGGGTGGCCGGCTCGGTGGCGGTCGGCAAATCGACCATCTCGCGTGTCCTGCAGGAGCTCCTGGCTCGCTGGCCACAGCATCCCCAGGTCGAGCTGGTGACCACGGACGGGTTTCTCCTCCCAAATGCGGTGCTCGAGGAACGCGGTCTCATGGACCGGAAGGGCTTTCCCGAGAGCTACGACCGGCGCTCCTTGCTCGAGTTCGTCGCCCGGTCTAAAGCTGGTGAGGACCATCTGGTGGTCCCGGTCTACTCCCACATCGCATACGACGTCCTGCCCGGCGAGACGAGGGTGATCAGTCGTCCTGATATTCTGATCCTGGAAGGGCTGAACGTGCTTCAGGCGGGCGAGTCGGGTGCCTTCGTCTCCGATCACTTCGACTTCTCGATCTTCGTCGACGCCGATCCCGAGGCGGTGCGAGACTGGTACATCCAGCGCTTCATCACCCTTCGCGACACCGCGTTCTCTCGACCCGATGCCTACTTCCACCGCTACGCGACCCTGTCCGACGAGGAGGCGGTGGCCGTGGCTACCGACATTTGGACCGGAATAAACGAGGTGAACCTGTTCGATAACATCCTTCCCACGCGGGAGAGGGCGAGCCTCATCCTGAAGAAGGCCCCGGATCACTCGATCGAGAGAGTCCGTCTGCGTCGGTGATCTGCGGCCACAGCACTGGTCGCCACTTGTGGCCCGTCGCAGAAATACTGGCGGTGTCTCTCCGGCCTTCGACGCCCCTGGCTGCGTCCAAAATGCTCGCCGCAGCTCCCGGCTGCGACTGCGCGTTTCTCCTTGCCAGATATCGCCGATGACTCGGAGAGACCCTCGCCCTATTTCAACGACAGACCACTACCCTCGCCCGACTGTGAGCAACATGTTCTCTCGTGCCGGGCGGGCGGCCCTCCTCGACCGCAAGCCGTTCACTGAAGCGTTCTTCGATGGAGACGCGGCGGCCGATGCGGCGATCCTGGTGTCGACCGTGGCCGGGACCACCTACGTCGGCCGGCTTCTCCTCAACGGGTCGGTGGGAGACTTTTCCTTTCCGACCCTGCTCCGGATCGTCATCGCCGGCGTGGTCTCATGGCTGGTCCTGGGCTTCGCCACCTGGTTCACCGCTACCCGGTTGTTCGGCGCCTCGTCCCGTCCTCAGACCATGATCGCCCTTCACGGACTGGCGGTCCTTCCCCTGCTACTCGAGCTGACAGGCACGATTGGCTCCAGCGTGGGTCTTGTCTGGTATCTAGTGATCCTGGCAGTCGCCACCCGGGAAGCGGCCGAAATAAAGATACGTGATGCTGCGGTCTCGGTGCTCATCGGCTTTGCCATCGCGGTCATCTTCCGAGCCCTCCTCAGTGTTCCCTTCGCGGTCTTCGGCGCCCTTTTCTGATGCCCACGCTCCGTCTCGACCTGGCCTACGACGGCTCGGGTTTCAGGGGTTATGCGAGCCAGGAGGGGCAACGGACGATCCAGGGCGTGCTCGAGGATTCAATCGCGCTGGCAATTGGTGCTCGAGTCGACACCTCGGTCGCCGGTCGAACTGACGCCGGGGTGCATGCGCGTGGCCAGGTGGTGTCGTTTGACCTGGATGATCGAGTAGATCTGGGCCGACTGATGCGATCGCTGAACGGTCTGGTGGGGCCGGAGATCTCGGTCAGGTCGGCGAAAGAGGTCGCGGACGGTTTCGATGCACGCTTCTCGGCTTCCTGGCGGCGATATCGATACGCAATCTCGACCGAGGTCGCTCCCGACCCGCTGACCCGTGGATTCGTATGGCACCTGGGCCCGCGACTCGATGTCGATGCCATGGTGGCAACCGCAAGCGAATTCGAAGGCGAGCACGACTTCAGTGCGTTCTGCCGATCGGTTGAGGGCAAGAGCAACATACGCCGGGTCCACGAGGCGAGTTGGCAGGTCGGTGACGATCACATCTACTTTTGGATCACGGCCAACGCCTTCTGCCATCAGATGGTCCGATCGCTGGTCGGCCTCGCTTACGACGTCGGCCGCGGACACACCGCTGCCGTCTCGGTGGCGGGCATCATCGCGTCCGGTGACCGGGGGCGAGTGGCAACTGTGGCCCCGCCCCACGGCCTGACATTGTGGGAGGTCGGTTACTGAGGCTCAGGCTCTCCCACGACCTCGGTCAGCAGAGAGACCTTTCGTCCTAAATGCCCCAACAATCGTCACGGATCAATCGGGCCCTCACCGTGCACAGATGTCATAGAACCCGGAACGATTGACGGCGTCTGGCGAACTTGTCGCCGATAGACGCCAACCCGGTGGCCAATGCGTCGAGAGCCGAACGCGGTGTCTCTGCGCCAGTCCCCGAACGACGCCGACGCCGACGAGTTGGCGAGGAGTCCGACCGTTCGCGGCGAGAACTCGATGGGGGAACGCTCAGTAGCGCTCTTACTCCGTTCATTGTGGAAACCTCCCGTTGCGCGGGCCTCGCGGCCCTGTCTGTCATCGAGATCATGCGCCAGCTTCAGGGTCTGGTGAATGGGGATCGACCCCGTGGGGGAGAAACCCCATCGAAAGCCCAGACGGCGACGGGTCAGCCGATGTATGGCTCCAGGACCCGGGCGATTCGTGCTGCGTGGTCAGAGTCTTTGGTCTCCACCGAGATCTCGATCTCCACCGTGCCGAACGGCAGCCCAAAACCCTCCCGGCGATGTTGGACCTGGATGACGTTGCCGCCGGCACCGGCGATCGTTTGCAGCACCACCGCCAGGTTGCCCGGTTGGTCGGGAACCAGGACCGTGTACCTGGCGAAGCGACCTGATGCCTCTAGACCGTGGCGCACCGCCTTTCCGAGCAACATCAGATCGATGTTGCCGCCGGAGAGCACGATGCAGATCGGATCCGGGGCATCGTCGGGGATCAACTTCTCGAGCAGGGCCGCGATGCCGACCGCGCCCGCCGCCTCGACCAGGATCTTGGAGCGCTCGAGCACATAGGCCAGGGCGGCCGTGGTCTGAGCGTCGTTGACCACCAGGATGTCGTCCACGTGGGTCTCAACGATCTCCCAAACCAGGTCCGAAGGCACTGAAACCGCGATGCCGTCGGCAACTGTCGGTTGGCCGCGTGGAAAGTCTCGCACCACCTCGCCCCGCCTTCGGCTCTCGGCATAGACCGCAGCCGGCTCGATCTCAACTCCGATCACCTTCACCGAAGGCATCACGGTCTTGAGTGCGAGGGCGGTGCCGGCGAGCAGGCCGCCGCCACCGGTCGGGATGACAACCGTGCCCACGTCGGGCAGTTGCTCCATGATCTCGAGGCCCAGGGTGCCCTGGCCGGCGATCACCATGGGGTCGTCGTAGGGGTGAACAAAGCGGGCGTCATGGTCGCGGGAGTACTTCTGGGCCGCCTCGACCGCATCCGCCAGGGAGAAGCCGACCAGCCGGACGTCGGCGCCGTAGTCCTGGGTTGCAGTGATCTTGGGGATGGCTGCCGTCTCAGGCATGAACACGGTGCATGGCGAGCCGGTGAACTGGGCCGCCAGGGCAACACCTTGGGCGTGGTTGCCCGCCGATGCCGCCACGACCGGTCGACCACCCAGTCTGGTCAACACGTTCAACGCGCCGCGTATCTTGAACGAGCCGGCTCGTTGCATGCACTCGGCTTTCAGGTGCACGTCGCGACCGGTGAGCCGGGTGAACGATTGTGACCAGACGAGCGGAGTTTCGGTCACGTTGCCTTCGAAGCGGGATCGAGCGTCTTGGATGTCGTTGAAGGTGATCATCGCGATTGGCCTAGGAGTGGTTGTCGGCGTAGCATATGTCGGCTCCCCGATCGGGAGCCTTTTCCGCAGAGATTCCCCGGTATCTTCAGCCTGGGCGAGGATTCATCCATGACCATCAACAAGACCTATTCGCCCAAGCCGGGCGACATCGAGCGCTCCTGGCTCGTCGTCGACGCCACCGACCTGCCGTTGGGCCGTCTCGCCTCCGAAGTGGCGACGCTTCTGCGCGGCAAGCACAAGCCGACCTTCGCCCCTCATTTGGACGGAGGCGACTTTGTGATCGTGGTCAACGCCGAGAAGGTGGCGGTGACTTCGGACAAGAGCCAAACCAAGATCTACTACCGCCATTCCGGCTACCCGGGCGGGATCAAAGCCGAGACGTTCGATCGTCTCCGTGAACGCCGGCCCGAGGCGATCATCGAGCGAGCGGTGAAGGGGATGCTGCCCAAGAACAAGCTCGGTCGGCAGATGGGCCGCAAACTCAAGGTTTACGCGGGCCCTGACCATCCTCATAGTGCCCAGAAGCCAACGGCTCTGGAGCTCGACATCCGAAAGGTGGAACCCTGATGGCGAAGCCCCTTGTCCAGGCCACGGGCAGACGCAAGTCCTCCGTTGCCCGGGTCCGGCTCCACGACGGCTCGGGTCAGGTGACCCTCAACGGTCGGCCGCTCGAGAACTACTTCCCGACCATGGCGTCACGGATGAGAGTCATGGAGCCGCTCCAGATCACCGACACTCAGGGTCGCTACGACATCGACGCCACCCTCGAGGGCGGCGGGATGACCGGCCAGGCTGACGCGCTGCGTCTGGGAATCTCCCGGGCTCTGATCGTGCTCGACGAGGAACTGCGCCCGATGTTGAAGAAGGCCGGGTTGCTCACCAGGGACTCTCGAAAAGTCGAGCGTAAGAAGTACGGGCTGCGCAAGGCCCGTCGTGCTCCCCAGTACACGAAACGCTGAAATTGGCCGACATCCGTCGTCTGCTCGACGATGGGAAGCCCATCTTCGGCACCGATGGTGTTCGAGGGGTTGCCGGGTCGGATCTGACTCCGGAGTTGGCGATGGCGATTGGCAGGGCCGCCGGCTCCTACCTCCGTGGAGGACCGGTGATCGTGGGCCGCGACACCCGTCGCTCCGGCGAGATGCTGTCGTCCGCCCTACAAGCTGGCTTCCACGCGGTTGGCATCGACACCCGCGACATCGGCGTTATACCGAGCGGGGGCATCAGCTTCATGACGGCAACCACCGGCGCCACCATGGGTGCAATAGTGTCGGCCTCGCACAATCCGGCCGAGGACAACGGGATCAAGCTCCTCTCCTCGCGGGGAACCAAGTTGCCCGACGATGTGGAGCGGGAGCTCGAGGACCGACTCCGGGCTTCCGGCGGCAAGTCTTCGATCGGTTCTGATATCGGCACCCGGTACCCCGATGGCGATGCACTCGAACAGTACGTCGGGCATCTGGTCGAGATCTCCAGATACAACTTGACCGGTCTGCGCATCGCCCTCGACTGCGCCAACGGTGCCGCTTACAAGGCCGCTCCGATGTTATTCCAACGTCTCAAAGCCGATCTGCAGGTGATGGCGGATTCGCCTGACGGGACCAACATCAACGCCGGGTGCGGGGCAACTCACCCTGAGAGGCTGGCGGAGGCGGCCGCAGGTCGGATCGGCCTCTCCTTCGACGGCGATGCCGACCGATTGATCGCTGTCGACGAGGATGGGCGGGTGGCCAACGGTGACGTGATCATGGCGATCGTCGCCCGACACATGAAGACCCAGGGGACCTTGAAGAAGAATCTCGTCGTCGCCACGGTGATGTCCAACCTTGGGTTCCGCAAGTCGATGGCCGAAGCCGAGATCGACGTCATCGAGACCAAAGTCGGCGACCGTTACGTGATGGAAGCGATGGTCGAGCACAAGGGGGTTCTGGGGGGCGAGCAGTCGGGGCACATCATCTTCCTCGACAAGGGCCAGACCGGTGACGGGCTCCTCACCGCAGTGCGTCTGCTCGACGTGGTGGCGGGCACCGGCAAGGAGCTGAGAGAGCTCCGAGCCGAGGCGATCACCGAATACCCCCAGATCCTACAAAACGTGCCGGTGGCCCGAGGCGCCAACCTCGCCGACGCCGTGGATCTGTGGGACGAGGTTCGCGCCGTCGAGTCCGAGCTCGGGGACCAGGGTCGGGTGCTGGTTCGGGCCTCAGGCACCGAGCCCTTGATCAGGGTGATGGTGGAAGCCTCTTCCCAAGAGGCGGCGACGCGGTACGCTGACCGTCTGGCGAGCATCACCGAGAGTTCGCTGGGAAAGGGGAACCTGTAGGACCAGCAACATGCGTGCGCGGATCGAGATAGCGCCAGACCTCGCCGGAAGTCCCCGATTTCACGGTGAGGTGACGAGGAGGAAGGTCATCGAGAATTCGGCGGATGCCTTCCCGGCCAGCTCAGGTCGTAAGGGATGGGAGCAAAACCCGGGAGTGATCCCGGCAACAGAGAACCACCCCGATGAGTGCCGATAGCCGGCTTCACGCACGCTTCAACACACCACCCAAGTCGCAGTTGGGTCTGGTCAGGGTCATGTGTGAACCCTGACCGTCTCAACCACGTCGGAGCGAAGGACGAGAGACATGTGCGGAATTGTCGGATACGTCGGTCCCAGACAGGTGATCGACGTCTTGATGCCGGGTTTGGCTCGGCTGGAGTACAGGGGATACGACTCGGCCGGGGTTGCCCTCAACCACGGCGGGAGCATGACCGTCTTGAAGCAGGCCGGCCGGATTGCCGACCTTCAGGCACTGGTCGACCACGAGCATCCTGCACCGGCCCACACCGGGATCGGCCACACTCGCTGGGCGACACACGGCGCTCCCAACACGGGCAACGCCCATCCCCACCAAGACTGTCGTAGTGACGTGGTGGTGGCGCACAACGGGATCATCGAGAACTGGGTGGACCTAAAGCAGAAGTTGGTCGACTCCGGCCACGAGTTCGTGAGCGACACCGACACTGAGGTGGTGGCCCACCTGCTCGAAGAAATGACAGACCGGTCATTGGCCGATGCGGTTCGCAGTGTGATGAACTTGGCGGAGGGGGCGCTCGCCCTGGTCGTGATGCGGCGGTCCGAGCCCGATCTGTTGGTCGGCGCTCGTCGTGGCTCTCCGTTGGTCGTCGGCCGCGGCGAAGGCGAGAACTTTCTCGCTTCGGACATCCCTGCCTTCCTCGAGCATACGAGGCAGATGGTGGTCATCGATGACGACCGCATCGTCGAGATCACGTCCGATCAGGTCACGATCACCGATCTCGAAGGGAACAACCTGCCCCTCGAGGAGCGACG
>DASWKK010000219.1:0-2591 GCA_036396655.1 Acidimicrobiia bacterium | reverse complement strand
GGGCGTCCTCTGATCCAAAGTAGGGCTCGCCCGGAGCGAACGGGGCCCACACCGTCGAGCCTTTGTGGTCACCACCCCACCGCATCACGACATAGCCGTCGTCGTCGGGCTCGATACCCAGGTGGCGGATGTACCAGTCCTGAAGAGCCTTGGGGTCGCTCGATTTGAAGAAGATGCCGCCGATACCGGTCACTCTCGTCACGCAAATACCTCCTGTGGTTCCAGGCTATTGAGTCATACTCCGGGAATGCCGCTAGACGAGTACCGCCTTGCCAATCGGGACAACTGGGATGCCAGGGTCGATCTCCATTATGAGTCCGTTGAATACGGAGTCGACCAATTCATCTCCGACCGGTCCCACTTGAGCGGAGTAGTGACCTACGACCGGGTCAAGCTCGGCGATGTCTCGGGGAAGCGACTCCTGCATCTCCAGTGTCACATTGGCACGGACACCATCTCCTGGGCCCGTCTCGGCGCCGAGGTGACAGGCACCGACCTGTCGCCGAAGTCGATCGCAGCGGCGCGGCGATTGAGTGAAGAATCGGGAACTCCGGCTCGATTCGAAGTGGCCGAGTTGTACGACACCGCAGCTGTCATAGATGAGAAGTTCGACATCGTCTACACCGGGGTAGGCGCCATCTGCTGGCTCCCCGACATCGTGGGATGGGCCGGCCTTGTGGCTGCACTCCTCGAGCCAGGCGGGATCTTCTACATGCGAGAGGGTCACCCGATGATGTGGGCACTCGACTGGGAGGACACCAGAGAGCTCCGTGTCACCTTGCCGTATTTCGAGACTGGCGAGCCGGATAGTGAGGAAGAAGACGAGACATACGCAGGTGAGGGCAAAGTCGCCAGCCCCCTCAACTACGGGTGGAATCACGGTATCGGCGAGACGATCAACGCACTGATCCAGGCGGGAATCCGCATCGACAGAGTCGAGGAGTACGACGAATGCGAGTGGCAAGGCCAGGCGCAGATGGTCCTCGAGGAGGATGGTCTCTGGCGCCTCCCCGAGGGCCGCGAGCGGCTGCCGGTGATGTGGTCCGTGCTGGGCACCAAGGCCCGGTGATCAGGTCTTGACGAACTACTTCAGGCCGCGGTGTTTATTGCCGAGAATCTCGGGGTAAGTCGTTAGTTCAGGCTAAGGACTTCTTCCTCCTCCAGAAAGAGGGGCCGTCCATTGGATGGCCCCTCTATCGCGTCTCAGGCGAGACAGGTGATCTTGGGCAGCCCGTCGGCGACCGGCTCCCAGGTCCCACCTTCGTCATCCGACCTCCACACCATTCCGGCAAGACCCGCGTAAAGAGCGCCGTTCCACACTGCCAAGCAGTGGGTATCGAGGTTGTCGTCGAACCATTCAGGGAGTCCCTCGGTGCACGCCTGGAACGGTCCGCCGTCGAGGCCGGTCCGATACAGGCGTCCTTGTGTGGTTCGCGGACCGGTGGAAGCCGAGACCACGACCGTGTCGCCGATCGTGGCCACGGCGCGGCAATAGGGTGCGTGAAGCCCTTCGTCGCGGATGTCGAAGTCGTGGCCGTTGGCGGATTGAGCCAAACCGCGTGCGCACGCGGCAAGGATCAGCCCGGGGCGGGAGCCATGAGCGATCACCTGGTGCACATCCGCGTCCATGTCGATCGTTGACGACAACCCCGTGTTGTCGTAGCGAAGGATCCCTCCGACATGGATGTTGATGAAGAGGCTCAGCGATGTGTCCATCGCCATCGACCTCACGTCGGGCGGGCCTCCCCACGGGGTGTACCAGCCGGCACGGCCCGGCGCGTCGGCGAAGAACTCATCTTCGATCAGGTCGTGCCCCTCGAGCCGGTAGAGGCGAGCCTCGGTGGCGCCAACCCAAACCGCGTCGTGCCCGACCTGCAGACAGTTGAGCGCCACGTCCTTGGGGGCAGTTGCCATCACATCGCCGTTGTGATGAATGCGACCTTTGCCGTCGAGCGCCCACCACCCCGTGCGATCCCGGGCGATGTGATTGATGCGGGTTCCGGTGATGACCGGCATGCCCGGGTCGTCGAGGGCGAAAGCCCCGACAGCGGTGCCGATCAGCAGGCTCAAGGGACGACCCCGCCGCTCATTCGGTGATCACCGAGACGATCTCCGCCACCGGGTAGTCGACAATCGTTGTCGTGTCGGGCACAGCAAGGAACTCCCATTCGCCTCCTGTCACCCGCCATCTTGCGGTCCAGTCGTACGAGATCGACAGACCGTAGCCCGCCTCGTGTTTCACCTCGTAGATGTGGGTCGCCAGCCCGTCGGGATACCCGGCAAGGGCTGCCTCGTCTGCCGGGAAGCTGTCAACACGATCATCGCCCCAATCGACCTCGACACCGCTCACCTCGATGTAGATGTCGAGGGTCACTCCGGTGGCGCTGGCAAGTTGGGTCTCGTGGACTTCGGGGACCGGTACTCCGACAAAGGTCTCGAGCCCGGTGACCCCGTCGCCGGGGAGCGGGTTCACGCTGGGCGTCGGCGGTGCATGGATGTAATGGGTCACGTATTGCCAGGCCTCGGTGGTGGGATCGACCAGGGGGCTCGGCTCGGAAGTGCAGCGTGGGATGCGCTCGGTTGCCAGTGCC
>DASWKK010000218.1:0-5635 GCA_036396655.1 Acidimicrobiia bacterium | reverse complement strand
GGATTTCGGTCGGGAGATGGTCAGGAGAGACCCGTCGACCTGCGGGGTCGGAATCAGCGGTGGCCGATTCGACTTGCGACGCGGTCGCGTAATCAGAATCGCCGACGATCAGATTCAGGGACCGGTTCCTGTAGACCACATCACCGGTGGTGGCCTCCCGGCTTACCTCGTCGCGGCCGTGCGCCAGGTGGGAACACCCCTTCGGTCGCTCTTCTTCGGATTCGAGGAGCTCGAGTACGGGTTGAGGATCATCCGTCATGGTTTCACCCTCTACGCCGACGGTGAACGTTGGGCGACCCGGAAGAAGGTCAAGAGGGGTGTCGGGCTCCTGCCACCCGAGGAAGCCTCAGCGAAGAGGGCGGCACGCAGCAGAGTGACGATCGCCGAGCCCTCTTGGCGTCGCTATTACAGCCTGCGCAACTTGATCTACGTCCTCCGTCTTGCCGGGGCGGACGGAACTGCGATCCGAATCGCGATCACCAGGGGATTACTCAAACCGCTTCTCAACCTGCCGATCGCCCCCCGCCGCGCTTGGGACAGCCTCGGCTCGAACTGGAGGGCGATTCGGGACGGATGGAGGGGGCGCCTCGGCCGCACCGTATCCCCCGAAATCGAGCCCGAGGCCAGACTCGGCTAGTGCTCTGGCCGGTCCCCGACCCGGCCAACCCAATCCGAGACCAGGTCGATGATCGCATCCTGGGCGGTCACATCCTGGATGTTGGCGATGGTGCCGGGCACGACGTTGATCTCTACCTGTGTCTCGGCGGCGCCGAGGATCCGACCCAATGACGCCGCCCTGGCCATCTCGAATTCAGCCGAACGCTGCTCGTCGTCAGCACCGAACACGAAGTGCACATTGGCCCCCCGCCCCAAGACGATCTCGAGGGGGCCGAGGAAGCGAGTGCTTGCACCGCCGTTGTCCTGATCCTGGGGGGCACGTCTTCCGCCCGAGGCACCTCTTACCTTTGGTGCTGCCGATTTCAGCTTGGACGAAGCTACCTTCATATACGCCCGACGCATGTCCCGGTTTGCCAGCTTGCTCACCGTCTTCCAACGGAATGCCCGCCTGAGGTAGTGCCCGAGACCGTATTCCCTGGCCCAGTCGTCGGCCTTGTCCATCCGGCCATCACGCACCATGGCGCTGATCATGAACACTCCGTCGACTTCCTCGATATGCGACGCCGCCACCAATGCACCCCGGGCCCCGAGACAGTCCCCGACCACGAGGAACCTCCGGACACCCTGTGTCTCCATGAAGCGCATGGCCGCCTCCATATCGTCGGAGAACGGAGCCCGGTGGTCGAACTCGTCGACCCTGCCGGTGCTATCGCCGTTCCCATGGTGGTCGAATCGGAGTGCGTGAAAGCCCTGAGCCGCGACCCGCCGCGCCATGCGTGTCCAGTATTGGTTGTAGTACGAGGACATGGTGTAGCCGCCGCCGTAGAGGAGGATGACCGCCACCCCTCTCGTATCTCCGACCGGCTCTGTGACCACGCCGAACAGCATGTCGTCGCCTGCGGGGAAGAAGACAGGCTTCTCTTGACGACTGGTGACGACCTCAGGCACTGTCGCCCGTCCTCCCAGATGGCACCTCTGATATCTGACGTTGCACCCAGTCGGTGATTCGCTCCGCAGTCACGGCAATCTCCGGTTGGTCTTCGGGCGCCGAATTCTCCACATACCAGAAGGGGTCGACCTTGTCGCGAACCGCCACTTCCACTGGGAAGCCTCGTTCCACCAGTTCGCTCCGCATCCTCTCCCCCTCGGGGCGGAGGGACCCTTCCTCCCCGAGCCCGATCATGAGTATCGGCCGCGAGGAGTCACCCACTTCCTCGACCAGCGATGTTGCGACCATGGTTTCGTAGAGGCCGAGTGAGAGCCGGCAGCCGAGGAGAGCAACATCACGAGAACCTCCTCGCAACTGCTCGAGAAGGTCTTCGGTGGTCAGGTTCTCCTTGTTTTCACGCTGCATGGCGTAAACGGCGTGAGCGCGAACCGCGTTGCGGAAGTAGTGCCGACCATTCGGAGGCGGTGAGTCGAGGACGAGCATCTGGCCGGGCCGCGACGCCACTGCGGCGGGATAGGCCCCGACGTTCACTCCGAAATACGCAATTGGGACCGATCCGATCATCTCGGTGAGACGGGCTCCGGCGGCGGCAGCGTCTTCGTGCATGGACGACAGATCCAGATTCGATACGTCGCCGTCGGAGTTCCCCATTCCCCGGTAGTGGAAACGCTGCACAGCCACGCCTCTGGCGGCAAGTGCCCGGGCGACAAGGGTCCCATTCCTGTAGTGAGCGCGGAACTGGGCCAGGATGGGGCCGCACATCACCACGCCTGCCAATGGGCTGCCAGACGCCGGCAGGTATCGCAGGCCGAATAGTCGTTCGGCTCCCGACCCGAAGAACTCGGCATCCTCGACGATCCCGGCTTCCTGGTCGATACGCCGCGAATCAGCGCTTCTCAAAGTCCAGCCCCTCACCTCTCTGTCGGGGCAGAGATTAGCTCGTCACCCAATGCGGTCCAGAGGCCGAAGTTCCTTGGATCTTGAGCAATCCGTCTCGGGGCGTACGCTGTGCCCACGAGGAGGGGTGCCATTCTTTCGACGGTGATCATGGTGATCATTCTTGTCCACAAGCGAAAGAGGTCGATCCCGTGAGTGCTTCGACCCCACTGGTGACTGTTGTGGTCACGACACGCGACCGTCGAGAACTTGCCGACCGGGCCTTGTCCACCGTGTTGGCTCAGACCATGGGCGACCTCGAGATCGTGGTCGTCGATGACGGCTCGACTGAGCCCTACCGGATTCCTGTGGCTGACGCGAGGGTCAAGGTATTGCGCCATGAGCAGGCACGCGGCCCATCCGCAGCGCGGAATGCCGCCCTGGCCATAGCCTCCGGGCGATGGATCACTTTCCTCGACGACGACGACGTGTGGCTCCCCCACATGCTCGAAACCTCACTCGATCAGGCGGGGAAGTCTTCACTCCCGGCTCCGGTCTCGATCCTGTCCGGCATCGAGATCGTCGACCCAGCCGGGACCGTCTTGAAGACCCGTCTTCCCCCGACCCTGGTCAAGGGTCAACACTTCTTTCTGGAGGATCTCGACCAGCCGGGGAGCTTCCAAACCCACGCCACGTTGGTGGCCCCGGTCGATGTAGTCCGACAGATTGGAGGCTTCGACGAGGACCTGCGTGGCAGCGAGCACGACGACTTCTTCCTCCGCCTCAACGCCCAGAGCTCCATCGTCGGCGTCAGCGAAATCACCTACCGGATCAATGCCCACACCGGCCCACGGCTCTCCAAGGCGGTCCTGGAGAGGGCCGAGGGGATGGAGAAGACGGTGGCCAAGCACAAGGACACCTTTCGCCTCCACCGTCGCCGGTACGGCCGCTACATGAGCACCATGGGTGTGACCTATCTCCGCGCCGGAAGGTGGGGCCCTGCGGTGTCGGCCATGACCCGATCGATAATGATCGATCCAACTCGGCCCCGAGCCTACGGCTGGTGGCTCGCCTCGTTGGCGGGGCCCGAGGCGCTGGAATTGTTCAAGAAGATCCGGCCGAAGGACGAACAAGACAGTTGAGACTCGCGACCCATTGCAGATCACAAACCGCAGACTTACCTGTGATGGCTTTGTCTCACTGGCCTGGGAGGGCCCGAATTGGCTGAATCGCGCCGCGCTGTCCGTGTCGTCCGCTCCATCGGGCTGGAGCGCCCGATCCACGCCGTGGCCGGGTCGCTGTTCCGGGTGACCACCGACGAGCCGGTATTCCATCTCACCTTCGACGACGGTCCTGATCCCGACATCACCCCGCGGGTCCTCGACGTGCTCGACGAGTTCGACGCCAAGGCCACGTTCTTCGTCCTCACCGACAACGCCCAGAAGCACCCCAACCTGATCCACGACACGATGAGCCGGGGCCATGACCTCGCCCTCCACACCCGTACTCATCCCCGTCTCACCGACATGTCTTTCGGGAGGCTGCGTGACGAGATCTGCGCCGCCCGTCGTGACCTCGAGGCAGTCGCCGGGATCGAGATCGACTGGTTCCGACCTCCTTACGGGGCACAGAACATCCGGTCGTTGTCGGTGGTCAAGATGTGCGGAATGCAGACCGTGCTCTGGTCGGTCGACTCCCGGGACTGGAAAGGGTTGACCGCAGAGAACCCGCTGGAGCGCTCACTCAAGTTCCTGGAGCCGGGTGGGATCCTCCTCCTCCACGACGTGCCGGTCGGTGAGGACGAGGAAGATGACCGGTCCCATGGCTTCGTCCCCAAGGACGAGTTGGTCCGGATGTTCCTCGTCGAGCTCCGGCAGCGAAAGCTGAGACCGGTGTCGCTTACCGATCTCCTCGCTGCCGGCGAGCCCCTGCGCAAGGCGAAGTTCGGATGATCGGAATGGTGTCGGCATGGACCTGAGTTGGAGCGACGAGCAGCTCGAGCTACGCGACTCGATCGTCAAGTTCGCCCAGAAGGAGCTGAACCACGACATGGTGGCGAGGGACGCCGAAGCTCGGTTCCCCCGCGACCTGTGGGTCAAGTGCGCCGAAGTCGGTCTCCACGGCCTGCCGGTCACCGAGGAGTACGGGGGCCAAGGCGCCGACCCACTCACCATCGTGCTCGCCCTCGAAGCCCTTGGCTACGGGTGCCGGGACAACGGTCTGATCTTCTCGCTCAACGCCCAGATGTGGTCTGCCGAAATGCCGATCCAGCGCTTCGGCAACGAGGAGCAGAAGCAGCGCTGGCTGCCCGGGATGTGCGACGGCTCGATCGTCGGGGTCCAGGGGATGACCGAGCCCGATTCCGGCTCCGACGCCTTCAGTCTGAAGACCAGCGCCGAGAAGCGGGGGGAAACATACGTCCTCAACGGGAGCAAGACCTTCATCACAAACGCACCGATCGCAGACGTGTTCGTGATCTTCGCCACGACCAACCCCTCTGCGGGGGCCTTGGGAATTTCTGCGTTCCTGGTCGAAGCCGGTGCTCCCGGCCTGCAGATCGGAAAGCCGTTCTCCAAGATGGGCCTCCGCACCTCGCCGATGGGAGAGCTCTACTTCGACGACTGCGAGATCCCCACCGAGAACCTGCTTGGCAAGCTCGGGAACGGGATGGCGATTTTCAATCACTCGATCGATTGGGAGAGAGGCTTCATCCTCGCCAGCGCCGTCGGCACCATGCAGCGTCACCTCGAGTGGGCGATCGAGCACGCGACCACCCGGGAGCAGTTCGGCCAGCCGATCGGCAAGTTCCAAGCGGTGTCCCATCGCATCGTCGACATGAAGGTGCGTCTCGAGGCAGCCCGTGCGTTCCTGTATCAGGTGGGTTGGGCCAAGCTGCAGAAGGACGGGGCCAACACGCCCACCGAATCGGCTCTGGCCAAGCTCTACATCAGCGATGCCTACGTCCAGTCGAGCCTTGACACCCTCCAGGTCCTCGGGGGGTACGGCTACATCGTCGAGACCGAGGCGGAGCGCGAGATCCGCGACGCCCTGGCCAGCCGCATCTACTCAGGCACCTCAGACATCCAGCGGAACCTGATCGCCGGGAGACTCGGTCTGTGAGCTATCTCCTACACGGGCTGCTCGAGGATTCGGCGCGCGCCCATCCCGATCGCGTAGCCCTGGTCGACGGCG
>DASWKK010000217.1:0-1585 GCA_036396655.1 Acidimicrobiia bacterium | reverse complement strand
TCCTCACCGAAGAGCTTCGTCATGCGAAGGACGTGTCTCGCTCCAAGGATGCCTTCATAGCCGACGTGTCCCATGAGTTGAGGACACCACTCACCGGGATCTATGGCTTTGCCTCGGCGCTCGAGGAAGAACGTGACGCGCTTCCGGAATCGGCGCGCGAGTTGGTCGCGTTGATCGTGACCGAGTCAGCCGAGTTGTGGAGGATGGTCGACGACCTGGTCGCCGCGGGCCGACTCGACGCCGGTGCCATCGAGTACGAGATCGAGCCAGTGGAGCTCTGCTCTGAGATCGAGGAGCTAGTCCGCCCCTTCCAACGTCGGGGGATCTCGGTGGAAGTCGATGACTTCGCGATCACGGCGATTGCCGACCGAGCGAGGCTCAAGCAACTATTGCGCAACCTGGTGTCGAATGCCGCCAAGCACGGCGGTGACGAAATCGCGGTGACCGCCTACAGCCGTGACGGGATGGCCGTGATCGAAGTCATCGACGACGGCCCCGGCGTTTCGGCTGACGTCGAGGAGCGTCTGTTCGATCGGTACATCCACGCCGACGGGACAGCTGTCCTCGAGGGCAGCGTGGGCTTGGGTCTCGCCATAGCCCGGTCCTTCGCCGAAGGGATGGGTGGCGCCCTCACCTATGTCCGCACAGCCGATCTCACGGTCTTCTCGGTCACTTTGCCCCTGTCGTCGCCAGCCGAGACGACGGTGCCCGAGACCGAGCTGCTGAGCGTCCCCGGTTGATTTCTGCCCTAGGTCGGGCGACGCGTGATCAGGGGGTTGGGTCGGTGATAGCGGGGCGTTGGCGGATCAAGTCAGCGCACAGCCAGGCGCAGAAGGCGGCCCAGCTTGCGATGCCGAGGAATTTGGCCGCATCTTCGATGATCGCTGACAGCGGTGGGGTGGGAAGTCCGGCCTCGCCGCCGAAGTCGAGCACCGCTGAGATCCCAAGCAGTGCCACCGCGGTGACGAACACAATGAATTCGGGGCGGGAACGAAGGTAACGCCACGCGGGCCGGAACAGGACGATGGCCACGATCCCGTAGATCCCGACCGTCACCGGAGAGGGAACACCGATCTCGTTTTTGATCGTCTCGTGGACCAGGTAGCCGTCGTCGGCGCCGAGCACGAAACTCATCACTGCGGCGGCGATCAGAAGAGAACGGGCTTCTCGGGATGGCTGGGCCGACAAGGTGAGCAGGCATAACGCTCCGGCCACCGCCCACAGGGCGATACCGGTGGTGGAGAAGACCCCCACATACCAGGGCCCGGCGAGCACCGCACTCGGATCACGCAGGAGGTCGCTGACCGCGACGTCGCCGGCGTAAGCAAGGCCAAGTGCGATCACCATCAGCACCGCCAAAGGCAACAAAACAAATAGCAGCAAGCGTCTGAACGTCCCGACGCGATCACGGCTCTCGGTGATCCGTTCCATGCGACACCTCCCAGGTCCGGTCGAGAGCCTAACCGGGGGTGAGGTGACGTCCAGGGTCTCGTGATAACCCGGTTGTGGCTGGTGTGGCTAGGGGAGTGGTCGTGGTTATGCTGGCCCACCGCGGTTGTCGGTCGTGGCTGGCCGACAAAGGACT
>DASWKK010000216.1:0-2903 GCA_036396655.1 Acidimicrobiia bacterium | reverse complement strand
ACCGTGGCGACGCCGCAGTTCTCGGTCATCCCGTACGCCTCGTAGATCGGTACCCCGATGGACATGAAGAACTGGAGGATCTCCGGAGCGATCGGGGCCGCCGCAGACACCGCGTAGCGGATTCGCCGCAGGCCGACCCGCTCCCGCAGCGAGCGATACAGAAAGACATCGCCGACCCGAGCCAGAAACCTGGTCGTGATCGTATGCCGGCCATGACGGCGAACCAGGGTTCGCCCGATGTGGCGAGCCGCCTTGAGCCAGACCACCGCATTGAGCCGCTTGAGGCGTGAGGCGGAGGCGAGCCGTACCTGGATGGCGGCGTGAATCCGCTCCCAGATACGGGGAACACCCTGGACGATGGTCGGCTGGACGTCGCGCATGTCGGCGACGAGCGTGTCCAGTGACTCACCGAAATGGATCGGCACACCCGCCCCAGTACCGAACACCACCGAGAAGAGCTTCTCGTAGATGTGGCACAGCGGGAGATACGAGACGATGAGGTCGTCGAGCCCCGGGCCCGGTTGAACGATGCCATGGTCCCCGGCGATCTCCGCCGTGGCGAACTCGAGGTTCTCGATCGTGATCATCGAGCCCTTCGGCGGCCCGGTGGTCCCCGAGGTGTACACCAGGTAGGCGAGGTCGCTCGGCTCGGTCGACGCCATGCGCTCGGCGACCGCCTGAGGATGTGCTGCCCGATGGGCGGCGCCGCTCTCCATGAAGGCATCCCACGACATCAGCCGGGGATCGTCGTAGGCGTCGACCCCCCGGTGCTCGAGATAGATGATCTTCTCGAGATGCTGAAGATCAGACACGGGAATCGACAGGACCTTGTCCGCCTGCTCCGCGTCCTCGACCACCAAGAGCCTCGAGCCCGAGTCGTTGAGCAGATACTCCACCTCCGCCACAGGGTTCGTCGGGTAGAGACCCATGCATACCGCCCGCACCGCAATGGAGCCGAGGTCTGTGAAAACCCACTCGGGCCGGTTGTCCGAATGAATCGCCACCCGGTCGCCCGGCTGGATCCCCGCAGCGATCAAGGCATGGGAAAAGGTCTCGACGCGATCCCAGTACTCGGTCCAGGTGAACTCTCGCCAGATTCCCCGGTTCTTCTCACGCAGGGCGACCAGGTCGGGAGTTGCGGCGGCACGGTCACGCACCCGAGAGGCCGGTGAGGCAATGGCCGCAGAGCGGTCGGCGGTGGTCGTCATGTGGTTCCTCCGGTGTCGGCGACCGAGTGTTCTTGTCCCAAATAGGCGCGGATCACGTCCTGGTTGGCCTGAATCTCCTGTGGCTTGCCAACCGCGATCGGCTTGCCGAAGTCGATGGCGAGAACCGTGTCGGCGAGGTCCATGACCATCCGCATCTCGTGGTCCACCAGGATGATTCCGATGCCCAGCTCGCGCTTGATGTCGGTGATGAAGCGAGCCATGTCCTCGGTCTCCTCGACGTTCATCCCGGCGGCAGGTTCGTCGAGCAACAAGAGCTTGGGTTCCATGGCCAGGGCCCGGCCCAGTTCGATGCGCTTCTGAATGCCATACGGGAGCATCAGCACATATGACTTCCGGTGCTGCTGAATGTCGAGGAACTCGATGATCCCCTCGACCACTTCGCGATTCCGCGCCTCCTCGCGCGACGCCCGCCCGAACCGGACCGCGGCCGCAAACGTCCCGTAGCGGACGTGCTGGTGCCGGCCGAGCATGAGGTTGTCGAGAACGGTGAGCTGCGGGAACAGCTCGATGTTCTGGAAGGTGCGGGCCACCCCCAGGTCGGCGATGCGGTGCGGCTTCATCCCCAGCAGGTCGCGACCGAGGAAGCGAATCGACCCCTCCTGGGGCCGGTAGACGCCGGAGATACAGTTGAAGATCGAGGTCTTCCCCGCGCCGTTGGGGCCGATGATGGCAAATAGCTCGCCGTTGCGGACGGTCAATGACACTCCGTCGATGGCCTTGATACCGGCGAACGAGAGATGGAGGTCGGCAATCTCGAGAATCGGCTCCTGCCCCTCGGCGTGCTGGAGAAACTCGTGGAGGAGTCGAGCCCTCACGACAGCCACCGCTTCTTTCGCCGATAGTGCTTCACCTCTGCGAAGGACTGGACCTCTCTTCCGTGGAGCCCGAGGTAGAACTCCCGGACGTCTTCGTCCTCTATGAGGTCTGAAGCGGGCTTGTCCATCACCACCTTGCCGGTCTCCATGATGTAGCCGTGATCGGCGATCGTCAGTGCCATCATGGCGTTCTGCTCGACCAGTAGCACGCCGGTCCCCTGCCGGTTGATCTCGACAATGATGTCGCGTATCTGCTGCACGAGCAACGGCGCCAGGCCCAGGCTCGGCTCGTCGAGAAGCAGAAAACGCGGGTTGGTCATCAGGGCCCGCCCGATGGCCAGCATCTGCTGCTGGCCGCCACTCAGGTAGCCGGCGATGAACTTGGGACGCTCCCGCAGATTCGGGAACAGCACGTAGACCCGTTCGAGGTTCTCATCGGCCTTCTTGCGGGCGGTATGCGCCCCGAGCCGCAGGTTCTCCTCGACGGTCATCTCTGCCAGGACCCGGCGCCCTTCGAGCGCCTGCCCGATTCCGAGCTTGACGATCTTGGCCGCTGAATGGTTGTCTATCCGGTGGCCGTCGAGGCTGATCTCGCCCTTCGTCAGGTCTCCGTTGTGGACGTCGAGCAGGCCGCTGATGGCCCGGAGGGTCGTCGTCTTGCCGGCCCCGTTGGCCCCGAGCAGCGCGACGATCTTGCCGTCCGGCACTTCGAGGGAGATCCCGCGGAGGACGAGGATGACATCGCTGTAGACCACCTCGACGTTCTTGAGCGCCAGCATGGTGCGTCGTCCTCCCGGCCTCACGGAGAGTGCCGACGGAGGCTAGTGAATGGCGCTCCCGCTCGGAGAGGCGGCCAGCG
>DASWKK010000215.1:0-3289 GCA_036396655.1 Acidimicrobiia bacterium | reverse complement strand
TGTGGGGGAACTTCGCGGGGCTCGGCCACGACTGGAATCATGCAATCTGAGAGAAGGAGCCCGAAAGGAGATGGCAAATCATGGTGAGTGAGGCGGTTCGCACCCGGTCAGTCGGGTACAGGATCGGTTGGTGGATTCTGGTGGTGATCGCCGGGGCGAGTGTCGTGAACCACATTTCAGGGCCGTTCCTTGGCTTTGCGTCGGGAGATGATGAGATGTTGGCGTTCCTTGGGCTGGCGGCCATGAACCTCTACGCAGTAGTCGTATTAATCACCGGCTATCGGCGCGGGGAGCGATGGGCGTGGTGGGTCACCTGGGTGATGGTCGCCACATATGCGCTGGTTATTCTCTATGCCCCCGATGCCGGTCCCTTCTACCTGGGGGGAGCAGTGGTCATGGCATCCGCTCAACTGCTCACCTGGGCGGCCTTTCGTCAGTCTGATCAGGTCGCGCCCACGGGCTGATCTGGCTGCCTGTGGCCGTGGTCTGGATCCATAGGAAGGAGCTCCTCGGGCGGCAAGATCTGGGTGACGCCCAACCGACGGCATTCAGACCAAGACGGCGATGGAAGTCGTCGGAGAATCGAGCGTCAGCCTGCCGGTAGGCGCCGAAGCAGGGATGCCCGTATCGGCTCCCGTTTGATCAGTTCCCCGCCGCCGGCTGTCAATAGATGGCGGATCGAGTCGAGCATCCCTTCAGGAATGACGCTCGTCTCGCCCTCCCAAGCACGCCGCTCCAGCCAGTCTTCAACGGTCGGGTAGTGCTCGAGCAAGTCGAAGGTTTTGCGGCGTTCGGTGATGAATAAGCCTTGTTGTTCGACCAGGCTCAGTCGGGCGCGTGCTTGTCGGATGTCCCGGATATCATCCTCGTTGTCGAGCGGGCCGAGGGACTCGACCCGGCCTTCTTGCCAGACTTCCATTCGAATGTTCTTCGGCTGCGGATGTATATCGAGCATCACCCCGTCAGCACGCAGTGAGTGATGAATTTTCTTCAGGGCGTGCACGACGCCCTCCAGGTTCATGCATCAGAGCGAGTGGGAGAGGATGGCCACCTCGAAGCCGTCCCGAAGGAGGTCGAGTTCGGCGTCGGTGATGTCGGCCACGATGAAGCGCACCTTGGATCGGAGCGCCTCGGGCGTGTTCCTGATGGCGTCCTCGATCTTCTCTTCATTTGTGTCCAACGCTAGAACCGAGGCGGTCTGCTCTGCGTAACGCCATGTCATCCGCCCGTCTCCGCACCCCACCTCTAATACTGCTTTGCCCGAGACGTCGACCAATTCGTGGATGACTCCGATTTCGGTGCCTTCTGGATCGATCGAAACCGTCATCGTTCCTCCTTTCGCGCCACCGGCACATCGCAAGCCAGGCTCGGACGGTAGCTCCGCCGAGCGGCGACCAAGCGCTGGTTTCTGTTGGTCCTCATGACAACTCTCTGCCCCTTTCTCTCGAGGTTGCGTTCTTGGTTGCCTCAACGTCGGTTGCGGTCGGATCCTGGTGATGTGCGGATCGGTCTCCGCGGGTCCGGGACGCGATGGCGTCGACGACGTGCGCGGCGTCTCTCCCCACGCCACCCACCAACCCCGACGAGGCCGCATACTGAAAGAACAGGCCGACGAAGTACAGACCCGGCTGGTTGGAGACAATCCCGCGCCTGTGGATCGGCTCTATCTTGTCGTCCCTGATGACAGGGAGGTCGATCCAAGAGAAGTCGGGTCGGAATCCGGTACACCAGATCACGTTGGCCACCTCGAGGATCTGTTGATTCTCTAAGACGGGGCGGCCTTCACGCACGCCCATCATCTTGGGGACTCTCTCGATTCCGGCAGCGGCTAGGTCCCGGGGCTTGAGCCTGACCACTGGTCCGGCGTGGCGAAGAAGCTTCGGTCGCACCTTCCGGCCGATCGGTGTGCTTACGGTCATTACGTGATAGAACATGAACATCACCAGAGGCATCCCGAACCACCGCCCGACGCTGCCGTCGATGCGGAACGGAACATGGCCGGTGTCTCTCCCCGATAGCCACGTCGGATGCCCACTCGCCACCTCGAGGGCGATCTCGGCCCCCGAGTCGTGTGCTCCTACGACGAGGACGCCTCCCTTCCGAAGCTGGGAGGGGTTTCGATATTCGGCGGAATGCAGCTGAACGACACTGGGATCAAGTTTACGGGCGAACGGAGGCACCCAGGGACTCTCGTGGCTCGACATCGCCACCACGACGTTTTCGGCAGCAATCCGTCGGTCACCCGCCGTCAGGAGGAACCGGTCTCCTTGCCTTGATAGGCGGTCCACCCTGACGCCGGTTCGAATAGGCAGCTCGAAATGCGCCGCATAGGCCACGAGGTAGTCGGCCATCTCGTTCTTGGTCGGAAACGACCTACCCTTGGCGGGGAAGGGCATCCCCGGCAGACCGTTGTAGCGGGCAGGGGTGAAGAGGCGAAGCGAGTCCCACCGGTTCCGCCAGGCATCACCGATCCTCGCGTTTGCATCCATGATCAAGAAGGGGAGACCACGCTGGGCCAGGTGATATCCGACCGACAGCCCCGCCTGGCCACCACCGACGACCACGGTCCCGACACGCTCTGGCTCACTTACGCCGTCCATTTGGTGACTCCTCCGTTCCCGATAGGTTTACGCGCTGTAAACCCACCCTATCTGATAGGTTTACATCATGTCAAGTGCCGAGCCGTTCTACGGCGACCCCGAGACCCGACATCGGATTCTTCGGGCCACCTGGGAGCTCATCGAAGAAGGCGGTTCGGGCATCACGCTCGTCGACGCCGCCGACCGCGCCGGCGTGTCCCGCCAGACCGTCTATCTGCACTTCGGTGACAGGGCGGGCGTGCTTCTCGCTCTGGTCCAATACATGCCCGAGACCCTGGGATTCCGGGAGCAGCTCGCCCACGTGTTCGACGCTCCCACCGGTGCCGAGATGATCGAGCGGGCCGTGAAGCTGCACAGCACATACACGTCGAAGATCGACTCCGTCGCCCAGGTGCTGGAGGCGGCTCAGTACCAGGATGAAGACTTGGGCGCGGCCTGGAGGGACCGGATGGACGCCACCCGAGCCGCCCATAGGGCGATCATCCAGCGCGTCGCCGACGAAGGCCAGCTTGCCGATGGCTGGACCGTCGACACCGCAGGGGATCTGTTCTACACGGTCACCATGAACGGACCTTGGCGCGAGCTCACCCGAGAACTCGGCTGGACACCAGAGCAATACGCCGAGAACATAACCAGACTGCTTCGTCGCAGCTTCCTAACCGAATGACATCCACCCGGCGACCAAGGAC
>DASWKK010000214.1:0-20578 GCA_036396655.1 Acidimicrobiia bacterium | reverse complement strand
CCCGGCCCGAAAGTAGAAGATCGTTGCCAGAAGCATCACGAACATCACGGCGAAGGACAGCGCCGAACCGAATGGCCAGTTCCGGGCGGCGAGAAACTGGCTCACGATGTAGTCGCCCAGGAGGGTTGTTTTCGCCCCGCCGAGGATGGCGGGGGTGACATAGGCGCCCAGCGAAGGAATGAAGACCAGGATCGAACCGGCGACGACACCCGGCATCGACAGTGGCAGCGTGACCTTGCGGAACGAGGTCCAACCATCGGCGTAGAGATCCCGAGCCGCTTCGACTAGCCGCCAATCCATACGCTCCAAGGCCGCGTAGAGCGGCAGCACCATGAAGGGCAGGAATCCGTAGACCAGCCCGATCAGCACCGCGGTCGTGGTGAACAAGAGACGGATCGGCTCACCGCCCATGGCCAGGCTGATCTGGGAGATCGGCCCCTCCGAGCCCAGGATCACCCGCCATGCATAGGTCCTGACCAGGAAGTTCGACCAGAACGGGATCATCACGAGAATGAGCAGGAGATTGCGGACGCGGGGGGACCTGGTGGCGATGTAGTAGGCGAAGGGGTAAGAGAACAGAAGACAGATCACGGTCGTGACCACGGCAAGCACCAGAGACCTGGCGAAGATCTCGAAGACGATCTCGGTGAAAAGCCGTTTGTACGACTCGAGGTTCCAGTCTTCGAGGACGGTGAGGCCCGTTGAATCCCTGGTGGCGAACGAATAGACGAAGACCAGCACCAGGGGCACCACGAACAGGAGCACCAGGTAGATGTAGGCGGGGAGGGAGATGAGCAGACCCCGGCGCGACTCGGCCTTGATCGCGGCATGCTCGAGCTCTGGGGTGACCGGCGCAGGTGTCTCCGGTTCGGCAGCAACCGGCGGTGCCGTCATCAGCTCAGCACCACGTTGGCAGCCTCAGGGCTCCACACCAGATAGGCCTCGTCCCCCACGTCGTAGAGCCCCACCCCCGGGCGGTTCTCCTCCTTGACCTCGATTTCGGTCCCGATGCCGACGTCCACGTCGTAGAAGTAGACATCGCCGTAGTAGAGACGTCTCGTCACCCGCGCCTTCAAACGGTTGTGCCCGGCCGGGATCTCCTCGTCGAGGTCATACAGGGCAAGCCGCTCCGGCCGCAGAGCCAAGGTCACGTCGTTTCCGGGCTGTGCTCCCCCCTCGGGCACTCCTATCTCCACCCCGCTGCCGAGCCGGGCCGAGTAGGAGCCGTTCATGGTCACATCGATGAAGTTGATATCACCGATGAAGTCGGCCACGAAACGAGATGTCGGTCGCTCGTAGATCTCTTCGGACCTGCCTACCTGCAGCAGACGGCCGTCGCTCATCACCCCGATCCGGTCCGACATTGTCAGGGCTTCCTGTTGGTCATGGGTGACGTAGATGAAGGTGATGCCGACCCGGCCCTGAAGGTCCTTCAGCTCCACCTGCATCGCCTGACGCAGCTTGAGGTCGAGGGCGCCCAGCGGCTCGTCGAGCAAGAGCACCTCGGGCTCGTTGACCAGTGCCCGGGCCAACGCCACCCGCTGTTGCATTCCGCCGGACAATTGGCTGGGCCTGGCATCGGCCCGCTTTGAGAGCTGCACTTGATCCAGGACTCGGCCCACTCGTTTCTGGACCTCGGACTTCTCGACCTTCTTCATGTTCAGGCCGAAGGCGACGTTCTCGGTGACCGTCATATGCGGGAAGAGAGCGTACGACTGGAACACCGTGTTGATCGGCCGCTGGTTGGGTGGCTTCAAGCCCATCTCAGAGCCGTGGACCCTCACGCTGCCCTCGGTCGGGAACTCGAAGCCGGCGATCATCCGCAGGGTGGTGGTCTTTCCGCAGCCCGAGGGCCCGAGGAGAGAAAAGAACTCTCCGTCGTTGATCGTCAGGTCGAGCTCGCTGACCGCTACCACGTCGTCACCGAACCGCTTGGTGACGCCTGTCAACTCGACTGCCGGCTTGGACATCAATCCTCCTCCCATACCACCTTCCCGTCGACGACCGTCATTGCCACGGAAGTCTCCCGGATCGGCCCATCCACCAATGGGTCCCTATCCAAGACCACCAGGTCAGCGAGCATACCTACGGCCAGGGTCCCGCTGACGCTCTCGCGGTGGTTGATATACGCGGAACCCGCGGTGAATCCGGCCAGTGCGTCCAGGAGCGAAATGCGCTCGCCGGGGTTGAGCGGCGGAAGCTCCGGCTCGTCGTGATTCAGCCGGGTGACCGCGGTGTCGATCTGGTCCATGACATCAGCGGTCGACACACCCCAATCCGAGCCCATGGCCATGGTTGCCCCGGACCTGAGCAGACTGCCGAACGGATATTGCAACATGGAGCGCTCCTCCCCCAAGAAAGGCCTGGTCAAGTCGATCTGGTCCGGACCGTCCTGAGCCCACAAGGCCTGAGCATTGGCGACGACACCGAGACGCCGGAATCTCGCCAGATCGTTGGGATGCACCACCTGTAGGTGGCTGATGTGATGACGTCCGGGACCCCAGCCGTTGGCGAGCCGCGCCGCCTCGACCGCATCTAGACCGTGGCGAACGGCAGCGTCGCCGATTGCGTGAAAGTGACAGGAGAACCCGCGCTCGTCCAGCTCGGTGACGATCTCCCCGAGCTGCCCCGGCTCGAGAAAGTCGAAGCCACGGTTGTCGGTCAGACTTCCGTCCCGATTGTTGTAGGGCTCGAGTAGTGCCGCCGTGTGGTTCTCCACCACCCCGTCGAGCATCAACTTCACCGCGGGTGATCGATATCGACCCAGCGGCTCAGCTCTCATCTGTTCGAGATCATCGATCTGCTCCATCCCCCGGTGCCGGTCCCACCACAAGGCCCCGATTGCCGAGCCGACCAACTCTCCGGACGTGGCCAGGGACCGGTATGCCTCGTGGGTTGAGGAATCCACATGGGCGTCCTGCCAGGCGGTGACGCCCATGGACAGCAGATAGCTCTGAGCAGCGAGGATTCCACGCCTGAGATCATCGGTGGTGTCCCCGGGGGCCAGCCGCTCTACCAGGCGGGTGGCTCCCTCATGAAGGGTGCCCTGCGGCGAGCCCTCCCGATCTCGCTCGATGCGGCCATCAGGCGGGTCAGGGGTGGTGGCGTCGATACCGGCCATCGACAGAGCGAGCGAGTTCGCCCAGGCCCCATGGCCGTCGGCGTTGTAGACCAGGACCGGGCGATCGGAGACAACGGCGTCCAACAAGCCCTTTGGGGGACAGCCCCTGGGGAACCAGGTCTGCTGCCATCCCGCGCCGAGGATCCAGGGCAATCCCGGGTTGTCGGCTGCATAGCGAGCGACGTAGGCCACGGCATCGTCCGATCCCACGCAGCCGGCGAAGGAGCAGCGGAGCAAGTCCAAGCCGCTGCTCGGTGGGTGGCAGTGAGCGTCTTGGAACCCCGGCGCGAGCAGTCGTCCGGCCAGATCGACAACCCGTTTCGCCGCACCGGCGGCGTCGACGACCTCAGCCTCGCCGCCCACCGCGCTCACGGCGGTCCCGGTCACGGCCAGGGCGCGGGCAAAGGATCGAGCCGAGTCGGCGGTGAACACCGGGCCGTTCACAAAGAGGAGATCTGCTGGCATCGGCCGGGCAGCGTAGCCCTTTACCTGCCCGGCTACGCTGGCGCCCATGTCCTCCTTCTGGCAGCCGTTCGCTGAGATGAGCAAAGTCCAGCACAACCCGTTCATCGTTGATCGTGGAGAAGGTATCTATGTCTACGACGAGGCGGGTAGGCAGTATCTCGATGCCGCAGCCTCGCTTTGGTACATGAACGTCGGCTACGGCCGAGAGGAGATAGTCGACGCGATGGCCGCCCAGCTGCGCAAGCTGCCCGCGTTCCACACCTTCATCGAGTACGCCACCCGGCCCCCGATTGACCTCGCCAACCGGATCGCCGCAGTCTCTCCCGACCCTGGCTCGAAGGTCTTCTTTGGGTCGGGCGGCTCGGATGCGGTCGACACCGCGGCCAAGATGGCGCGGCGCTACTTCAATGCGATCGGCGAGCCCCAGCGCACCGTGTTCATATCTCGGGAGTGGGCCTATCACGGGATGCACCCTTACGGCACGTCGATGGGCGGAATGGAGCCCAATCGAACCGGCTACAGCGGCGAGCTCGTCGCTGACGTCGTGTTCGTGCCCTACGACGACGCTGAGGCGGTCGACAAGGCGATCGATCATGCCGGCGCCGACCGCATCGCCGGGATCTTCGTCGAACCGGTGATCGGCGCCGGGGGGGTTCGACCTGTCAGTGCGGATTATCTGACATCGGTGCAGAGCTCGATCAAGAGCGCTGGCGGTCTCTATGTCTCCGACGAGGTGATCACCGGGTTCGGCCGTGCAGGAGCCTGGTTCGCCGCCAATCGCTACGGCCTCGATCCTGACCTCATCACTTTCGCCAAGGGTGTCACCTGCGGCTACGCCCCACTGGGCGGGGTGATCGCCTCTCCCAAAGTCGCGGCCCCATTCTTCGAAACGCCCGGGCTCATGTTCCGGCATGGCTACACCTACTCGGGGCACGCGACGGCGTGTGCCGCCGGACTGGTGGTGATGGACATCCTCGAGCGCGAGGACCTCCTGGCACGGGCCGCGGAGCTCGAAGACGAGCTATACCAGGCACTTCTCCCCCTCGAGGAGCTCGATGTGGTGGATCATATCCGGCGCGGCGTGGGGGCTCTGGCCGCTGTACAGCTGTCGGTTGGCGACGACGAGACCCTCCCCTTCCGGGCAGCCGCTGCTTGCAGGGAGGCTGGAATCCTGACACGTGCCGTCGGGGGAGGTGGGCTACAGGTGTCGCCACCACTGATAATGACGTCGGAGCAGGTGGCCGAAATGGCCGGGTTGTTCCGCACCGGTCTAGAAAGTCTGTGAAGCAAACCCCTTTCTGGGTCGACGAGCACCCCCTTCCCCGGAACATAACGTCGCCTCCGCCCGAGGAGGCCGACGTCGTGATCGTCGGCTCCGGTCTGACCGGCATAACCGCCGCCCTTCGGCTCGCTCGCGGTGGGCGCTCCGTGGTCGTAGTGGAGACAGGTGATATCGCCTCGGGTGCTTCCAGCATCAATGGGGGAATGGTCTCCCCCGACATCAAGGCCGGGATACAGGTCATCTTTGCCCGGTACGGGCCTCAGCTCGGAAAAGAGATGTGGGACGCCACGGTGCGCTCGGTCGAGATCGTCTCCGATCTCGTTGCAGGCGAGTCGATCGACGCTCAAATTGTCCGTGGCGGGATGGCAGCCCTGGGCGCCGACACTGCCAGTCGGTCGAGGTTCGAGAGGACAGTGGCCTGGTATCGGGACCACGTCGGTGTCGATTGGGAGGTGCTGGGGCCGGATCGCATCGCCGAGGTCGTAGGCGGCGACCACTTCACCAGCGCTCTCTTCGAGCCGGAGGGCATGGGCATCCAACCTGCGAAGTTCGTGTTCGGCCTTGCCGAAAGAGCCGCCCGGGCGGGAGCCATTCTCGTCGACAACTGCCAGGCGGTTTCATTCGAGGCGGACGGGTCCGGGTTTCGAATCCACACCTCGCGTGGGCCAATCAAAGCCGGTGAAGTGGTTCTTGCCACCAACGGCTACACCACGGCCCGTCCCTCGCCTGCCCTGGCCCGTCGGGTCGTGCCGATTGGCTCCTACATCATCGTGACCGAGCAGTTGGGCGAACGTGCCGCCGCAATCTTCCCCCGGGGCTCGATGACTTACACCAAAAAGCGCCTGCTCCACTACATGAGGAGGACCCCCGACGATCGCATCCTGATCGGTGGCCGGCGCAATCTGCACACCGGGCTCGACCTCGATGAGTCGGCCGCAGATCTTCGTCGCCAACTCGTTCGCTACTTCCCCGATCTCGAGGGAGTGGCGATAACCCACGTGTGGGGGGGCAAGCTCGGGGCGCCATTCGACCTCGTCCCACATATGGGTCGGGTCGACGGCGCCTGGTACGCCCTCGGCTACGCCGGCCATGGTGTGGGGCTTTCTACGCTGATGGGTCATGAGCTCGCCGGCATGCTCCTGGGCGAGGACCCGCCGAGTGTGTTCACCAAGGTTCCTCACCCGACGCGCTTCTACTACCGGGGCAAACCCTGGTTCCTCACACCTGCCTCGATCCTCTATCGAGCGCTCGACCGAATCAACAGATAGGCTCCTCTCATGAGCTTTCCCGAGACATCCACCTATCCCGAGCCCAGCCAGGCAACCACCGCATTGGTCCTTGGAATCCTCGGTATCGTCTGTTGTGCGCCGCTGGGAATCTTCGCCTGGATAATGGCCAACAACGAACTCGAAGGAATCAAAGCGGGCCGGCGCAACCCGGAGAATGAGGGGACCGCCAACGCCTCCCGAATCCTCGGCATCATCGGTATCGCCCTCCTCGGGCTCGGTCTGATAGTGCTGATTCTCGGCTTGGTAGGGATGTTCGCGCTCCCGTTTATCTCCGAAGTCGGCCGGTGACCAGTATCTGGGGGAACCGGATGGTGCTAGCCGCGCCACTCGGGCTGATCGGGTTCCTTGCACTCCTCTCACCCGACGGCGATGGCCCGACTGTCTGCCCTTTTGCTCTGTGCACCGGGATGGCCTGCCCCGGCTGCGGCATGACCCGGGCTGCGTCCAATCTGATTCGGGGGAACATGACGACCGCCCTGGCCTATCACCCCCTCATCCCCCTGATCGCGGCGATGGCGGTTGGCGGATGGTTGTGGTATCAGCTTCGACGGTCGGGGCGGGTGCGCCCCCTCCCCACCAGGTGGGTGAATGCCATCATGATCGGGACCGGGGTCATGCTTCTTGGCGTATGGGTCGCTCGCGCCCTGACCGGAACATTGCCTCCGGTCTGACCCTCTTCCTGAAGAGCCAGGCAATCGCAGCTGCGGCCAGGGAACTGAGACCCAGTGTGAGAGGGACCAGCCACTTGGAGTCGGCGACACGAGCCAGACTCTCACCTACCGGGGCTCGGCCACCCTGAGGGTCCACGATCCATGCGCCAATCCTGAGCAGTACCGCAAAGGAGAGAGCACCCAAGGCGAACCGATTGAGCAGGCTCCTGACGGCACGCACCCGATCACGGGAGACCGCCACATAGATCCAACCAGTGACCAGCATCACCATCACTGCCAGCAAGGCTGCCGTCCCCAGTGTCGAAGCGAGAGGTGACGAAACGCCCACCAGGGGTCGATCCGCCGAATCGCGAATCACCAGTGGGTCGAGCGTGGCGACGGCAATCTCGACCTGCTCGACCGAGACGGGCACTCCGGCATCGTTCAGCCCGGCAGTGATCACCCCGACGGAAGGAGCCAGGATCCGTGCGACATCGACCGACGAGCCAGAGGGGTCGGCCGAGGCGGCAGCCTGGACGCCTTCCTCCACCAGATCCACCAGCACCGGGCCCACCGCGGGATGTGACAGCACCTCGTCGGCTGCAACAGAGGCGGTTGGCCGGTCGATCCCGGTCTCGACCAACTCGGTTTCCAGCCAGGTGGAGAATCGCTCGGCGACGAGCTCACTGCTCGCCAGCGGGGTCAGTGAATCAGCCAGCTGCTGAGTATCGACCACGATGGCGCGACCCCAGAGACCGACCAGCAACACCGTCGATGCGAGACCGAAAGCCCAACCCGACAGACCGCTGGCAAACCGCCGTTTGCGGTGAGTGACACGAGCCGTGCTCACTTGATCACCAGTGCGGGGTTGGTCCGTATCCGCGGGCGCTTCTCGATGACCGCTCCGGCGAGAGCGTCAAAGGCCTCGGCCGCCTCGGAGCCGGGGGCGGCGACACTCACCGGGTGACCCAGGTCGGCTCCACGCCCCATCGCCGACAACAGAGGGATCTGAGCCATCAGGTCTACCCCGAGCTCCCCGGCCAGGGAAGCGCCACCCCCGGCGCCAAACAACTCGTAGCGTTTCCCATCGTCGCCGGTGAACCAAGCCATGTTCTCCACTACCCCGATCACTTGTTGATCCACCTCGGCAGCCATCAGAGCAGCCCGACGCGCCACCCGCTGCGCAGTCGGCTGGGGTGTGGTTACCAGGAGCACCTGGGCCCGGGGCAGAAACTGGGCCATTGAGATGGCGATGTCCCCGGTGCCGGGGGGCATGTCGACGATCAGGAAGTCGAGGTTGTCCCAGAAGACATCCTTCAAGAACTGCTCGATGGCGCGGTGCAGCATCGGACCTCTCCAGATGACTGCCTTGTCATCTCCGACGAAGTAGTCCATCGACATGACCTTGACCCCATGGGCGGTCGGCGGGAGGATCGACTCACCGATGAGCACCGGTGGCTGGTCGATCCCGAGCATCCTCGGGATCGAGAACCCCCAGATATCCCCGTCGACGATGCCGACCTTTTTTCCGACCATCGCCAGCGATACCGCCAGGTTGCAGCTGACCGACGACTTGCCCACCCCGCCTTTGCCCGACGAGATCGCCACCACCCGCGTATGCGACCCTGGTTCACCGAGAGAAGGCCCGGCATCGGCTCTGATCCGTCCGATCCACTCGGCGGCGTCCTGTTCGGTCATCACCTCCACCGTCACCTCCGCCCCACGTCCGTATGGCTCGAGAGCGCTCTGAAGACGTTCGTTCAGCAGCTGCGGCGGGTTGGGGGTGGGAAGGAGTAGGTCGACCGTGATCTTGCCCGACATCTTCTTCTCCGCACCCTTGACCAATCCGAGGCTGCCGAGGGTGCGACCAGCGAGGAGAGGCGACTCCACGGACGCGACTGCATCCAGCACCTCGTTGTTGGAAGACATTGATTTCCCCTATGGCGACAGTGGTTAGAAGACTCGCCCAACTATACTTTTGACCAGTCGGTACCCCTCATGGACACCAAGACCCTCGACTCCCGCATCTCGGATCTCACCGCGGCGCTCGGCGACCCCACCCGACGCGCCATCTATATCGCCGTCCGGGAATCACCGGAGCCGCTCACAACCTCGAATGTTGCTGCCCTCTTCGACATCCACCCCAACGTGGCCCGACACCACCTCGACCGCCTAGCCGACGACGGCTACCTGATGGTGAGTCACCGGAGACCATCGGGTGTGGGTGGGCCCGGCGCCGGTCGCCCCGCCAAGTGTTACGAAGCCACCGCCAAAGAGGTGTCGGTCCATTTCGCCCCGCGTCGCTTCGAGATGCTGGTCGAGATGTTGATCAGGATCCTCGACGAGGTGGCTCCTGATGACCTCTCCAAGGTGGCAGAGTCGGTGGGAAGGGCATACGGGCAAGAGCTGGCGGCAGAGATAGGGGTTCCCGACGAGCCCGGCTACGACGGCGCGGTGCAAGCCGTGGCCAGCGCGATGACCGGTCTCGGCTTCTCGGTCGACCCTGACATCGAAGGTCAACGGCTTCTCACCTCATACTGTCCATTTGGTGAGGCGGCGACCAGTCACCCCGAGGTGGTCTGCTCACTCGACCGAGGCATCGTCGCCGGCATGTTCGGTGCCCTGTCGTTTGACTGCAATCCGGTGATCATCCCCCACACCGCGCTCGAGGACGACTGCGTCACCCGGGTGCCGGTGACGATCTCCTAGTGGTCTGTCGCTGAAATAGGGCGAGGGTGTCTCCGAGTCATCGGCGTGATCTGGCAAGGAGAAAAGCGCAGTCGCAGCCGGGAGCTGCGGCGAGCATTTTGGACGCAGCCAGGCGCGTCGAGGGCCGGAGAGACACCGCCAGTATTTCTGCGACGGGCCACTAAACACGTCTTCCCCGCACCGATGTCGAAGATTTTCCGACTTCTTCTCGTCTTTGCAACACGAGTCATCTATCGCGGGTGCGGATGAGAGCGCAGGACCTGCGCCCCGGTAACCTTTGGAACACTGTTCAACTGTGGAAGGTCCCATGTCCATTGACCCCTTTGGTTCCCGGGCCACCCTCGAAACTGCGCTCGGGGCCCGGGAAATAGCCCGGCTCGACGCTATCGAAGGATCAGACCGGCTCCCCTATTCGATCAAGGTCTTGCTCGAGTCGGCTCTTCGTAACCTCGACGGTGTCGCGGTGACCGAGGACGACGTTCAACGCCTCTCCTCCTACGACGCCACCAACGTGGGCGAGCAGGAGGTGCCTTTCGTGCCGGGACGGGTGGTCCTCCAGGACTTCACCGGCGTGCCGGCGGTGGTCGACCTCGCTGCGATGCGTTCGGCGATAGTCCGCATGACCGGCGACCAGGCTGCCGCCCAACGGGTCAATCCGCTGATACCTGCTGATCTCGTCGTCGATCACTCGGTGCAGGTGGATTCTTTCGCCCGCTCCGACTCCCTGGTGATCAACTCGAGAAAGGAGTTCGAGCGCAATCAGGAGCGCTATGAGTTCCTGAAATGGGGACAGTCCGGGTTCGCCAACTTCAGGGTGGTCCCGCCGGCCACCGGGATCGTTCACCAGGTCAACCTCGAGTACTTGGCGAAAGTGGTTTGGGACGACGACCGGTGGCTCTATCCCGACAGCCTGGTCGGCACCGACAGCCACACCACGATGATCAACGGTCTCGGGGTGGTGGGATGGGGAGTGGGAGGCATCGAGGCGGAGGCGGCGATGGTGGGCCAACCGATCCACATGCTCCTCCCCGAGGTGGTCGGGTTCAAGCTGACCAACCGGCTTCCCGAGGGGGCGACGGCCACCGATCTGGTGCTTCGGGTGACCGAGATGCTCCGGGACCACGGGGTGGTCGACAAGTTCGTCGAGTTCCACGGCCCCGGGCTCGACGAGATGCCCGTGGCCAATCGGGCGACCATCGCCAACATGGCCCCGGAGTACGGCGCCACCATCGGCTTCTTCCCGGTCGACGGGCAGACCCTCAAATACCTGCGACTCACCGGGCGTGACGAGAAGCTCATCGACACCGTCGAGCAGTACTACAAAGCCCAGGGGATGTGGCGGGAGAACGACAGGGTGGTCACCTACTCGGCCGAGCTCGAGCTGGACATGTCGACGGTCGAGCCGTCATTGGCCGGGCCGCGACGACCTCAGGACCGGATCGCCCTCTCGGCCATGGAGCCCCAGTGGAAGTCCGACTTGACCAACCTCTTCGGCAAGAACGGAGGGGCGAGAACGTCGACTGTCGTGAGCTGGGAGGACGAGGGAGGCAGCCCCGCCAAAACCGACGGGCTCAAGGCCAAGACCGGCGTCGACGTGGTCTACGAAGGAGAGCAGTTCATATTGACCGACGGCGACGTCGTCATCGCCGCAATCACTTCATGCACCAACACCTCGAACCCCGATGTGATGGTGGGAGCGGGACTGGTGGCCCGCAAGGCTCGTCAGTTGGGGCTGCAGCGAAAGCCGTGGGTGAAGACTTCGTTGGCGCCCGGCTCCAAAGTGGTCACCGAGTACCTGACCAGCGCCGGGCTGATGGATGATCTGGAGACGCTCGGCTTTTACATCGTGGGATATGGATGCACTACCTGCATCGGCAATTCGGGCCCGCTTCCCGGCCCTATCTCCGACGCCATCAACGCCAACGACCTCGTCGCGGTCTCAGTCTTGTCGGGCAACCGCAACTTCGAGGGCCGGATCTCGCCCGATGTGCGCGCCAACTACCTCGCCTCCCCCCCTCTGGTGGTCGCCTACGCCATCGCCGGGACCGTGGACTGGGACCCGATCGCCGAGCCGATCGGACAGGACAGGGACGGCAACGACGTGTTCCTGCGTGACATATGGCCGAGTCAGGAGGAGATCGGGCGCATCGTCGCCTCCCACGTCAGTCAGGGACAGTTCGTAGACAAGTACTCCGATGTGTTCACGGGATCCGACGAATGGCGGGAGATCACCACCGCCGAGTCCGACCTCTACCCGTGGAACGCAGGCTCGACATACATCCAGGAACCGCCGTTTTTCGTGACGCTTACTCCGGAGGTGACTTCGATCGCACCCGTGACCGGGGCCAGGGCTCTGGCCAAACTCGGAGACTCGGTCACCACCGACCACATCAGCCCGGCAGGCTCGATCGCGCCGACCAGCCCGGCGGGGCTGTTTCTCATCTCCCAGGGAGTCCAGCCGGCGATGTTCAACTCCTACGGCTCCCGGCGGGGCAACGATCGGGTGATGACGCGCGGCACTTTCGCCAATATCCGTGTCCGCAACCAACTCGCGGCCGGGATCGAGGGCGGTTGGACCACCGACTTTCTTGACGGTGAGGTCAAGTCGATCTATGACGCGGCGATGCACTACCAGGAGGCAGGCGTCCCCCTCGTGGTCCTTGCCGGGCGGGACTACGGGATGGGCTCGTCGCGCGATTGGGCTGCCAAGGGCACGTTCCTGCTGGGGGTCAAAGCGGTGTTGGCCGAGTCGTTCGAGAGGATTCATCGATCGAATCTGGTGATGATGGGTGTCATGCCCCTGACCTTTGTCGAGGGCGAGAGCGCCGATGGGCTCGGGCTGGACGGCACCGAGACGTTTGACATCGACATCGACGACGCTCTCGAGCCAAGACGGAGAGTCACGGTTAGAGCGCTGGCCGTCGACGGCTCGGTCAAGGAGTTCGGCGTCATCGCTCGAGTCGACACACCAATCGAAGTGGAGTACCTGCGCAACGGTGGCATCCTCCACTACGTGCTGAGAAAGATGGCCTCTGTCTGACGAGTCGGTTGAGTCGCTGTCCAGCCGCAGATTCCTGCTCAGCGGTGTGTTCGTCGGTGTCCTCGCCATCGGGCTCATCGTCGCCTGGGTCGTCGACGATGGAGGAGAGGTAGCGCTCGCCGGGCGCGCCGCACCCGACTTCACCGTCGAGCTCCTCGATGGCGGAGAGTTCGACCTTGCCGGGCATCTCGCCGATGACGGGCGTCCCCTGGTCTTGAATCTGTGGGCATCCTGGTGCGCCCCGTGCCGGGCGGAGATACCCACTCTCTCGGCGTTCGCCGTGACGCATCCCGGCACTGCGGTGCTCGGCGTAGCGGTGGAGGACCAACCAGAAGACGCTCGTGGGCTCGCCGCTGAGCTGGATCCTTCCTATCCGCTCGGTCTTGCCGACGGCGGCTTCGAGAGCTCGTACCCCAACCTCGGCCTGCCCGTGACCTACTTCATCGACGACTCAGGCGTGGTGACTCACGTCTTCAACGGTTTGCTCACCAAGGAGCGTCTCGAGGAGCTGACGACGACCTGAAGGTCTGCGCCCCTGGCACGCCTCAACATTCCAACGACATTGGCCAGAGCGCTAGGAGAGACTGTCGAGGCGTCCCTCGAGCGACTCGACGTACACCAGGTTCGGGCCCTGGACCAACTCGGCGGTGATGATCAAGCGCTCCCGCGCCGAGAACTTCGGGTTGCAGGTCGTCAGGGTCAGCCATGCCCCAGGTCGATCATCGACGACCCAGACGTCCGTCGGCTCAACGACGAACGACTCCCGAACCTCGTAGACATGCAGACCGATCGCCGTCTCCAATTCGATCCGGTCTCCAGGCCCCAGCTGATCGAAGTCGAAGAAGGGTCGCCCATAAGTGGTGCGGTGCCCTGAGATGACCGAGTTGCCCGGTTGGCCCGGCACCGGAGTTCCCGGCATGTGACCGGGCCCCTTGGTCAAGGTGTCCACGGACACCCCTTCGAAAACCACCGCATCCAAGGCGAGGCGAGGGACACGGAGCGAGGCGAACGCCTGATCTTCGGGCCCTGCGTCCTCAGGGAAGTACTCGACGATTTCCCCAGCGGCATCCTCGACCTCTTCTACCACCGGAGGGCTCTCCCGCGCCTCATCGAGCATGACGTCCAACGTCTCCTCAGCGGCAGCCTGAACCCGGGCATTGACAAGGTCGGTGACGAACAGCTGCCAACCGAGATAGCCGAAGATGAACAGACCACTCCAGATCAGTGTCCAACCGAGGATCTGGGTGTTGCGCCGCCGACCACTCCCCCGCTTCCGGCGGTGAGCGCCCCGGCCCGCCTCCGACCGGGAACGAGCGGTCACTTCCATTTCGGCTCTCTCTTCTCGCGGAATGCGGCCAGCCCCTCAGCCGCATCGTCGGTCAGAGCCGTCGCGGTGAGCCCGGTCTGAAGACGATCCAACGCCAGGTCGAAGTCGAGATCTGCCATGCCGAAGAAGGCGTCCCGCCCGATCAGCGATGTGGCTGGGCTGATTGTCTTGAGCGCCTCCACCGTCTCGGTAACGACGACGTCCAGGTCCTGGCGGGAAACCACCCGTGACACCGCCCCCAATCGCTGCGCTTCGTGGGGATCGATGATTCGCCCGGTGAGCATCAACTCAAGGGCCGCCTTCCGCGGCATCACCCTGATCAGCACCGCCGAGATCATCATCGGCCAGAGACCGACTTTCACCTCGGTGGCGCCCAACCTGGCATCCTCGACGCAAATCGTCACGTCGCATGCTGCCGCGAGCCCGAATCCTCCGGCGAGGGCATGACCATTGACTCGAGCGATAGTCGGTTTCCCACCGCGAATCATCGCTCGAAACAGATCTGCCAGAACCCCCCTTGCCGAGTGAAGGCCCACCGGGTCGTCTACGAACGAGCCGGTGAGATCGCCGCCGGCCGAGAACGCGACATCCCCCGCCCCGGTGTAGACCAGGACCCGAACCTCGGGGTCGGCTAACGCCTGGTTGGTGGCATCGAGCAACTCCACCATGGTCTCCACCGAGATCGGGTTCCGTCGCTCGGGATCGGCGATGGTGATCGTGGCCCGCCCTTCGCCAACTTCGTAATGAACCAACTTTTCACGCTCTTCCGGTGTGTGCCCGGTGGTATTACCGTCGGCCCCCATGCTATGGCTGGCCATCGTCCTCTTTATAGCTCTGGCCATATCCGTCCTGCGCGGCGGCCGTCTGACGAATCTCGGCGATGTCGAGCTCCGCGCCTGGTGGCTTCTCCCGATTGCGCTCGGTCTCCAACTGGGCACGTCGGTTCTCCCCGACACAGACTGGGCCGAGGGCGTCGGTCTGGCAATGGTCCTTTCGTCCTTCTTCGTGCTGATGGTCCTGGTGCTCTTGAATCGCAACCGGACCGGGATGTGGTTGGCGGGGCTGGGAGTGCTGATGAACTTCACCGTGATCGCTCTCAATGGGGGAATGCCGGTGTTGGCCGAAGCTGCCCAAGTGGCCAGTGGTTTCAAGGTCCAAGACCCTGACCTGTCCGGATCGTTCAAGCACGTGATCCTCGACGAGACCTCCCGGTTGACCGTCCTGTCCGACGTGATCCCGCTCAGGTTGTGGTCGCTGGGCCAGGTGATAAGTCTCGGGGACGTGTTCCTCGCAGTCGGTCTCGGGCGATTCCTCGAGCAGGAGCTACGCCGTCCGCGTCGCTACTTCAGACATGGCGCCCACGCTCAGCCTGGCTCGGCAAGCAAGCCCTGATCAACTGCTAGTGCCGGGCCCACCGGAAATCTCAGGCACGCACCGGAACCAGGACGCCACGGCTTTCGAGCAGACGGCGCAATGATGCCACCAACTCGGGGTCGTACTGATAGGCAGCACCGGCGTGAAGGTTCTCCAGAGCCTGAAGCGGGGAGAGCCGATCGCGGTGTACCTGCCAGTCGTAGGCAGCTGCCACCTTGATGATCCGGGAGACGATCGAGACATCCGGATCGGTCTGCTCCCCCGGTTTGCGATGCGGCTGGTACTGGTGCCGGACGTGAGTGGCGACCCGGCTCAGGTAGGGAGATTCGGCGATGATCTCCGAGCTCCACCTGGCGATGTCGTCGTCGTCGTAGCCTCTTCGCAAGATCTGTGGTTCGTTGAGGCTGACCCTCCCGATGTCGTGCATCAGCCCGGCGTACTCCACATCCTCGACCTGCACCGGTCCCAGGCCGATCTCCTTGGCAATCGCCGATGCCAGCTCGGTGGTGCGATCGGCATGACCGTCGACACCGAGACCCGACACTTCCGGGATGCGGGCCAGGGCGCGGATCGTCTGCTTGTAGGTGACCTTTGTCTCCTGAAAACGCCGGAACGCCAGATGGGCGAATGAGTAGGGCAGCAGCGATGTCGGGAGCGCCCACCAATGGAGCTCGGGCCACAGCTCGCCGAACAGGGCACCGGTCATGGCCAGGCCGAGGAACACATTGAGATCATGGATCAACGCCCGGGCCAAATAGGTTCGCGACAGCTCCCGCTTGCCCATTACCAGCAATGCGCGCAGCGTGACCTCGACCGCAATCCAGGCGACGAGGGCGACGCCAAACGGGAACAGGTCCTTCCACTCTCCAGACAACTCCGTGAACGGGCCAACCCTCAGCGCCGAGTAGACGGTGGCATAGGTGACGTAGCCGAAGAAGCGTCGCACGATCGTCGGCAGCAGGTCGTCGTGCTTCTCGCCCCGGGAGTATCGGAGCACCCATACCAGGGCGACGCCGATCCCGTAGCTGGCGATAGCGGCCGGAAGATCGACTCCGCTTCCATCGCCGAGCACGAAGGGGATGGCCGCGGCCACGGCCAACCCGGTGGTGAACTGATTGCCCGAGTTCGATGCGGCAACCCCGACCAGGGAGGCCACGACCAGGGCGGTCACCGCTACCAGGATCCGGAGCGGCTCGCCGGTGGCCACTATCGCCGCGTAGAGGCCGAATCCACCGATGACCAGCACGAACAACCACGAGGTGATCGACAGGGTCCGGCTGCTCCAACTAGCCACGAAGGGTCAGCTCCGGCTCTTCGGCGAGGCGGCGGGCCATCTCCTCGTCATTGACATGCGGGGCGCCCCAGCGTTGCCCGGCGCTATTGAGGGCTCTTTCGAATGCGTCAACCACCTCGGGGTGGAACTGCCCTCCTGAGTGCCGTCTCAGCTCTGCCAACGCATACTGCTGGGAGAGGGCCATTCGGTATGAGCGCGCCGAGGTCATGGCGTCAAAGGAGTCGGCAACGGCCACGATGCACGCTTCGAGACTCGGTGGGTAACCATCGCTGTGGCCCCGGCCTCCGTAGCCGCTGCCGTCGAAGTTGCTGTGATGACCGGAGGCGATCTCGACCATCGGCTGGAGGAAGTCGACCTCGGCCAGGATCTCCTCGACAAGATGGGCGTGCGACTTCATCTCGGCGTACTCATCGTCGTCGAGCCGGCCCCGCTTCCTGATCAGAGCGGTTGGCACCGCCAGCTTGCCCAGGTCATGGATGAGGGCGGCCCAACGCACCGTCTCGAGTTGGGTGCCGCTGAAACCGAGCTCTTCACCGATCATCTGTGCGAACACCGCCACCCGCTCGGTGTGACCGCGGGTGTACATGTCCTTGGCTTCGAGAGTCTTGACAAAGCCCCGAATCGAGCCGATGTGGGAGTCGCGCAACTGGGCAAAGGCGTAGAGCGACATATGCCCGATCCCGTAGACCCCGACGATGAACACGATGATCGCCTCCCGGGCGGCGATGAGAAAGGCAGCCCCGATCAAGCCCCCCAACAAGCCCATCGCCACCTGTCCGGTGAACAGGAAAGGCATCTGGGACCATGGCTCGAGATTGCCCCGACCAAACACGGTCCTCACCGCATACCGGACCAGGACTGTTTGCACCGTGGTGAAGGCGAAAGCGGCCACGGCCGAAACCAGGAGCACCCGGGGCAAAGACCCCGTCGTCACCGGCACCCCACCGAGATAGAAATCGAGGATGAACCCGGCCACCGCCCCGGCCAGGACCATCTGGCCGAAATTGGCCAGAGGCTGGAACCAGCGCCTCTCCTTGAAGTCCAGCGGCGTCAGGGGGCCTAACGCGGCCATCAGAGCCAACCCGAACATGGCATTGGAGTTGGGCTCCATCGCCAGCACCACCCCGGCAGTCATCGCCACCATCACCGAGGCCGATTGCCGCATGCGATCGTTGACCTCGACCGCGAAGAACTCGAGCAGGACAAAGAGGGCAGCGAAAGGAACCCAGTAACTCCAACTCGGTGGGCTCGCCACCAGAAACGAGACCACCAGCGCACAGAGACCCACCAGCGAATAGGGCACAGCGATCTGGAGACGACGCTGCACCGTGGGACGGAGTTGGCCAAACCACCCCCGAAACGGTCTTTTCCGCCCTGGCTTCAATAGGTCCCCCGACTTGCTGCAAGAAGTGTTGATGAGATCCGGCGTCGGATTGATCAGCCGATTTTCGTGCCTGCGAGCACTGACTCCAGGCTCGCGACGCGATTGGTAATGGGGGCCAGAAATGCCTGCATCTGAGACGCTCACCTGATTTGCTGTCGTATTCCGTCGACGTTGTGTGTCGACGTTGACGATCCGCTCCGCTTTGTTGGGTGGATGGGCGGTCACTCACGAGGCCGACGTCTGACGCCGGTTCTCACCATTCCCCGTCGGGTAGACGGGGAAGCTTCACATGTCAACAAGGCCCCTGACTTCGCCCGCCACGGGCTGAGGCAGACGGGTCGCGATGACCTCGAATACCCCACGGTTTTCCGCGAACAGCTTCCAGCAAGTTCCAATCTAGATGCTGGTCCCTCGGTGGACAAGAAGAAATGGTCCGTGCCAAAACCAGAAACGCCCATCTCCGGAGGTAGCCTCCCGGGATGGACGTGTCTGCGCTTCAGGACAAGATCGGCCAGATCGAAGGGGTCGAGGCGGCGAAAATCGTCGGCGACAACGGGCACATCCAAGAGATCCATGTCCTGGCGCGACGTAACAAACCGCCAAAACAGCTGGTCCGTGACGTGCAATCGCTGAGTCAGGCCCTGTTCGGCGAGGAAATCGATCGCCGCATCGTCTCTGTCGTCCAACTGGCTGACTCCGATCTGGAGACCGGTTTTCGACCCGCCCTCGTCGATGTCTCGGAGACACTCGACGGCTCGCGGGCCGACGTCACCGTCACCCTGCGCTGGCAGAACGAGCTCTACTCCGGGTCGGCCAACGGCGCCGCCGCCACCTCGGTGCGGGCCCGTCAAATCGCCGAGGCCACCATCGAGGCCGTACGGCAGGCGATACAACGCGATGTCGCCCTGGCCATCGCCTCGATGGACGTGCCGGTCCTGGGAAGTCGATTGGTGGCGATCGCCCAGGTGGTGGTGGTCACCGAGGCCACCGAACGCAACCTGATCGGGTGTGCCTACGTGGAGGACGAAGAGTCCCGGGCCGTCGTGAGGGCCGTGCTCGACGCCCTGAACCGATTCCTTCCCGACCTGAAAACACCCTGACCAGCGCCGTATCCACCCCCCATTATCTCTCGACGGCCTCAGCCGAGCGGGTCCTCCTGGCTGGTGGAAACGCGGTCGACGCCGCGATCGCGGCGACCGCGACCCAAGGTGTGGTGGCTCCGGAGACCTGTGGCATCGGTGGAGATCTCTTCGCTCTGATCCACCGCCCCGGATGGGATCGCCCCCGTGCCCTCAATGCTTCGGGTCGCGCCGGGTCGAATGCGGATGCCGAAGCCCTGCGAGCGACGGGGACCAACGAGATCCCGCGAGATCACCCGTTGTCCGTGACCGTCCCTGGGTGTGTCGACGGCTGGGCATCCCTATCCGAGGAGTTGGGAACGCTCACCCTCGGAGAATGTCTCGCACCTGCGATCGAACACGCCATCGAAGGCTTCGAGGTGTCGGTCGAACAGGAGCAAGCGTTCCGGCAAACCGCCTCCCTGTATGTGAGTCATCCCGCGGTTGGCGAGTTCTATCCCGATGGCCGACCGGTTAGCCGCGGAGCGGTGGTGCGACGGAAGAAGCTGGCCGCGACGTTGCGCACCATCGCCCAAGGGGGCAGAGATGCCTTCTACCGGGGCGACCCGGCCCATGACATCGTCACCGAGCTAGGCGGGATCATCACCCACGACGACCTGGCCGGGTCGCATGCCGATTGGGTGCCCCCGATCGGCTGCCCGGTGGCCGGGATGGAAGCCTGGACCATCCCACCAAACTCCCAGGGATACCTCGGCCCGGCGACCCTGGCAGTGCTCGAGATGACTGGAGCCCCGATCGATCCCGATGATCCCGACTGGTGGCACCTCCTGATCGAGGCGTTTCGCTCGGTGGCCTGGGAGCGCGACGACCTGGTCGCGGATCCCGACCATGCACCCCTTCCGGCAGAGATCCTGCTCGACACCGATCGACTCCAGCGAGCTGCCGCCACCATCGATCGCGAGAGGGCGGGGACCTGGCCGACGAGCATGGGCAGGGAGTCCGGCACCGCCTTCCTGAGTGTCGTCGACGCTGAGGGCATGGCGGTGTCGCTGATCCAGTCGAACTACTTCGGAACCGGCTCGGCGTTTGGTGCAGCCCGATGTGGGTTCCTGCTCCACAATCGTGGGGCCGGGTTCACCTTGACCCGGGGACACCCGAACGAGTTGGGCCCGGGGAAGAGACCTCTGCACACACTCTCACCCACCATCTGGACTTCCGATCGGCAACCGAGATGGGTGATCGGAACCAGGGGAGGAGCGGTCCAACCCCAGCTCGTGGCCCAAGTCGCGGCCCGGGTCGTGATCGCGGGTCAGAGCCTCGCCACCGCCCAGAACGCTCCACGGTGGACGGTCCAGGAGTTCGGCCCGTACTCCGAGGCTCGGTTTCAGGTCGAGCCCGGGCTCAGTAGATCGACCCTTAGCGATCTGGCCGCCCGTGGGCACGTGATCGAGGAGCTCTCGGCGCCACAACCCGGTTGGGGACCGGTCTCGATCATCGAGGTGGACGGGGACCGCCGCAACACCCATCCCGACCCCCGGGTGGAGACCACCAGCGCCATCGTCTT
>DASWKK010000213.1:0-6570 GCA_036396655.1 Acidimicrobiia bacterium | reverse complement strand
CTCCATCTCCTCCTTGTTCCAGCCATAACCGATCCCGAACAGGACCCTGCCTCCGGAAAGGGCGTCGAGTGACGCCACCTCCTTGGCGGTCCAGATTGGATCTCTCTGGGCGACCAGGGTTACCCCGGTGCCCAATCGCAGATTCGACGTGACCGCAGCCGCATAGGAGAGCGAGACGAAAGCGTCGTGCGAACGCCAATACTCCTCCGGCAGTGGTGGTGCCCCATCTACTCCACCCCACGGCGACTCCCGGGAGACGGGGATGTGGGAGTGCTCCGGGAACCAAAGAGACTCGAAGCCACGGGCCTCGACCTCACGAGCCAGATGGTCCGGGCGAATTGCCGTATCCGCGGGAAACATGGAGACTCCGAATCTCATCACGCAGACGCTAGGCGATGTCGCTCAAAGAACACGTACTACAACTGATAGCCGCCAACGGTCCGATCCCGTTCGAGAAGTTCATGCGTCTTGCCCTCTACCACCCCGAAGGCGGCTACTTCACTACCGGGAATCTTCGCTCTGAGAAGGCAGGAGACTTCCTCACCTCACCCGAGGTCAGCCGCCTCTTCGGCGAGAGCCTCGCCGTGTATGTCGATCGAGAGCGCCGCCGGATCGGCGAGCCGTTCGAAGTGGTCGAGGTTGGGGCTGGTTCGGGCTCACTGCTGCGGCCGCTTCTCGAGTCGGTCGAAGTGCCGGCTCGAGCCGTCGAAGCCTCGCCTGCGGCGCGGATGGCGTTGAGGGCGGTGCTTCCCCACCATCGGATTAGCGATGAGCTCCCCGACCGGGTGCGTGGTGTGGTGATCGCCAATGAGTTGATCGACAACCTCCCGATGGCATTGGCTCAGCGGGTTGGAGGCGTGTGGCGCGAACGGTGGGTGGGCCGAGGTGGTGGAGGCCTGGCATTCGTCGATGCCGTGCCCCGAACCGAGGTCCTCGACTGGCTTTCGGCGAACGCGGGCGAGGTCGGAGAAGGGGGCTGGGTCGAGGCACAGCTCGACGCTAAGGCGTGGCTCGTAGACGTGCTTCAGCGTGTGGAGGCGGGCTCGGTCGTCCTCATCGACTACGGCGACACCGCCGAGAACCTGCTCCCACGTCGTCAGGACGGGACCCTTCGCACCTATCGGGCACATCATCTCGGCCCACATCCCCTCGACGAGCCGGGCGAAACCGACATCACCGCAGACGTGAACTTCACCGCGCTCATGACCACCGCCGAGACCGCAGGAGCGCAGGTTGAGTTGCATCGTCAGGACGAGTTCCTCGCCGCTCTCGGGTTGCGGGATCGGCTGACCGAGCTCCGTCTCGAAGAGCTGGACGCAGCGCGATCGGGCGACGATATGGAGCGTCTCCGACTCCGAAGCATGACGACCGAAGCCGAGACCTTGCTGCATCCCCGCGGTCTTGGCGACTTCCGGGTCCTCGTGGCGACCAAGTGATCGGGGAACCGCCCGGGGTTGGCTTTCGTCTTATCCTTGGAGGTGAATGATGACCAGATTGGCAGCGCTTACAGCTCTCGCGCTGCTCTTCGCATCCTGTGCTGCCCCCGAGGAGCCGGCGAGCCAACAGACGACGACGGGTGTCACCAACTTCAGCACCGCCACCACTGGCGGCGCCGGGCCGACGACCACGGAGGTGTTCCCATTGCAGACCGTGCCACGAACCGACGCCGACTTACTTGCACTGGCCAAGCAGGCAAGGTCCGATCTCGCCGCACACCTCGAGGTTGCCGAAGAGGAGATATCCATCACCGGCGCATCAGCCGTCGTCTGGAACGACGGTTCGATCGGGTGCCCCAAGCCGGGGATGTCCTACACCCAGGCTCTCGTCGATGGGGCGAGGGTGACCCTGCTTCATGACGACGTCGCCTATACCTATCACCAGGGTGGCGATGGGCTTTTCCTCTGCGAGGAGCCGGCCGAAGACTCGTTCACCGTGTCCAAGGACTACTCCGGTGAGCTCGAGATGACCCCGCCCCCGGGTTTCGACGAATAGCACAATTGAAAGGGGAGCACCTCAACGAGGTGCCCCCCCTTCTTGTTCTCGTTGCTCGATGGCTTTAGGAGCCCACCTGCACCAGGGTCAACCCGAGAATCCCTGCGTCGTCGGAGTGAGACACCGCGCCGAGGTAGCCCCCCGGCGGCGTGAGCCCTGACCAGGCAACTTCCACTGTGCCAATCGTTCCCAGAGTCGCCGAAGCAGGTGCGTTGGTAACCGACAGCGACCCTCCACTGGCGAGTGGCACTGTCCAGACAGACAGCGAGTAGGCCACTTCGCCACCTCCCGGCGGGAACGTGGTCTGCCACCCGTTCACGTACAGGATGTAAGTGTCAGAGGTGGGGAGGGACACGTCGATGAGCTCGTCGGTTCCACCTGCCGTCGACTGGGCGACACGCTCTCCCGCGGAGTTGTACAAGAAGAGGTCGATGTCGACTCCAGCCGAAGGCGTGATGTCATCGGCCGTCAGCGCGATCCGGAGGTGAGCAGCACCGTCCACGACGATCGGGTGCTGGCGAGTGCCCTCGACCTCGGACGGTGACCAGTTCGAGTTGTTCGGATCCTGGTCGACCGAGCCGAGCGCCGGCACGTTGGGTGCCATCCCATGCGGAGCCGCGGTGTAGGCACCCGTGTAGCCGAATGCCACCGGGAAGCTCGCCGTGCCCGACTCACCTTCACCACTGATCGCACCCGGGACCTCCAAGGCTGCAGCCTTGACTGCGATCGGGCTTCGCACCTTGTTGTGACCCGATACCCACGTCAGGGAGCCGAACCTCCATTCGCCGACCGGCGCTTCCTCATTGAGGATGGTGATTTCGAACGTCGCCGATTCGCCCGGGGCCAGTTTCAGCCGGTTGGGGCTGACGTCGACGTCATAGCCACGGGGGTCATGGATCCTCGCCCGGTAGGTCGTCGTCTTGTCGGATACGTTGGTCACGGTGCGGACCACGGTCTTCGTCCCTGGCACCTCACTGACCCCGATCGAGGGGTAATTGAGGTTGTAGGTCTCGAGTGGTACGCCCAGGCCGGCGACGAAGTCACACGACCCAGGTGTGAAGATCTGTGCGTCGGCCCCACAGGTGAAGCCGACGTAATCGAACAGATCTGCGTCGTAGACGAGCCCAGGATTGAAGATCGAGCCCAAGGAGCTCGCCTTCCCGCTCGGGTCGACGTGCCCGGCGCCGAAGTCGAAGGGATCGGCCTGGGTGGTGCCGTCCTCCTTCCTGACGTCCTGCCGGGCGGTGGTCATCAGGGCCGACTTGGCCATCGCCGGGGACCACTCCGGATGTGCCTGCTTGAGCAGGGCGAATAGCCCGGCCACGTGAGGGCTGGACATCGACGTCCCCGAGATCGATTGGAACAACTGGCCTGGTGCGCCGAGTGACGGCGTGGGAGAGTTCCCGGCAAGGATGTTCACGCCTGGGGCGGTTACATCTGGCTTGATTATGTCAGGAGATGCGGGGAGACCGACAGGCCCCCGTGAGGAGAAGTCGGCCATGATGTTGCCCCGCTGACGCACTGTCTCGCCGTCAGTGAGCTCGACGGTGGCGTCCGCTCCGTTGTCGACTATGTACTGCTTCAAGGCAGTCCCGTCGGTGAAGCTGACATGGACCGATGGCACGAAGTGGTTGTCGGTCACCAGGGCCTGGATGTCATCGTTGTTGTACAACACCATGCCGAGACCGCCCTGCTCGGAAACAGCCTGACTCTTCTCGACTCTGGCCACATCGCCGCGGAGACAGAGGACCACCATCCCGGTGATGTCCGGGTCGAAGTCGACTGCGGGATCACAGAGCTCGTTGCCGTGGTCGCCGGCGTCGACAAATGGCAGCTGACCGTCGGTCCCGGGAGTGATCGAGGCGCCCTCATAGACGCCACGGTCCTTGTTGAACCAGTGGGACCAGCGACTCTTGAACTGGGTGGAGTCACCGGTCCTGACCTCTGCCACATATGTCTTTTTCTGTTGGCTCGCGCCCACCGAAGTGACCCAGGGCACGGTGGCCGGGCTTCCCACGGTCTCGGCTCCGGGACCCGAGTTGCCGTTGGAGGTCGCCGCGAACACCCCGGCGTCTGCCGCGAAAAGGAAGGCGATGTCGTCGGGACCGTTCAACCCGGGGGTGTCACTCCCGATCGAGTAGTTGATCACGTCGACACCGTCGGCGACCGACTGGTCGATGGCGTCGGCGAGGTCACCACCGAAGCATCCGAGGTCGCCGCACGCCGAGTACATGACTACCCAGGCGTCTGGGGCAATCCCCGAGACCTCTCCGAAGTCACGGCCGAAGATCTCCGAGGGGACGTCGGCATTGCCCGCGGCGGTGCTGGCGGTGTGTGTTCCATGCCCGTCGTAGTCACGGGCCGAGTGGTAGAGCTCGCCGGGAATGAGGGTGTCGTAAAGCGAACGCATGTTGCGAGCACCGATCAGCTTGTTGTTACACGTGAAATCATCGTCATCGGGGTTGTATCCGGTGTTGCCGAAGTCGCACCCGGTGCTCAGAAACTCGGTCGCCGGATCCGGGTCGAGGTCGATCTCCTCGAATTTGATCGGTGACGGGCCGAGATTCCCCAGGTCCTCGAAGGACGGGTGCTCGGGCCAGATCCCGGTGTCGATGACACCAACGACAACACCTTCTCCGGTGTAGCCGCTCGCGTACGCCCCTCGACGGTCGTCCAATCCGAGGAAGTGTGGTGAGTTCGTCGTGTGGAGTTGATGCAACTCGTCACGTACGACCGAAGCCACACCCTTCTGCGTGGAGAGTGCGTCGGCCTCGGCCTCCGTGAGCAACGCGCTGAAACCATTGGTGGCGTAGTCGTAACTGGCGACCATGGCCGAGGGGTCGACGCCGGCACCCTCGAGGACGGCGGTCTTCTCTGTCAGGAGCTCTTCGACGTATTCCTCGACCGCGGGGGCGTCGGGTTCCGGAGCCTCGCTCCCTTCTGGTGCTATCTCCTCATTGCCCAGGACCGGCTGAGCCTCCATGACCACGATGTACGGGGCCCTCGAGTTGTCGGTGGCGGCGATCAAACCGGCCGGCCCGGCTCCTGCCGGGATCGCGGTTGCGAATGCCGTGGCCAAGGCCGCCACGACGACGAGCAGCTTTCGTCTCACGTAGGAGTCTCCCTCTGGTTGTCCAACGGACCGCCCCCAAAGGGAGCCGGCCCTCCACACTACAGCGACCCAATGTCAACCGGCGGCGACCCTACACGACAGTTCGTGGTGACGTCCACGGGAACTTTCGCCTGAGGGCGCCCCATCGAATATGCCCGGCGCCTCGGTAGGATTTGCCAGATGAACAACTTGAAGACGGTCGCCCTCCTCGCCTTCATGACCACCCTGTTGTGGCTGGTCGCGGTTGCTCTCTTCCCCGAGGGGGGATTTGTCATCGGGCTGATGTTCGCGGTCGGCTTCAACCTTCTCGCCTATTTCTTTTCGGACAAGCTGGCCCTGGCGGCAAGTCGGGCCAAGCCGGTGACCGAAGAGGAGCTGCCGCAGGTCTATGCCATCGTCCGACGTCTCGCACAGCAGACACGGATGCCCGAACCACGCATCTTTCTGATCGAATCACCCCAGCCCAACGCATTCGCCACCGGTCGCTCGCCGAGGAAGGCCGCGGTTGCGGTGACCAGCGGGATCCTTCAGGTCCTCACGGTCGATGAGCTGGAAGGAGTCCTCGCCCACGAGCTGGCCCACGTCCAGAACCGCGACATCCTGATCAGCTCGATTGCGGCCATGATCGCTTCTGCGCTCACCATGTTGGCCCGTATGGCGTTCTGGTTTGGTGGTGGGGGGAACAATCGAGAGAGCCCCCTCGGGGCCATAGGGTTGATCCTCTCCCTGATCGTCGCCCCTATCGCTGCCATGCTGATCCGTCTTGCCATCTCGAGGACGAGGGAGTTTCAGGCGGACGCCACCGGGGCGGAGACCACCGGGCGTCCCATGATGTTGGCCAGCGCCCTCGAGAAGATCTCGGCCGGAACCTCCCGCATCCCGATGAATGTCAACCCGGCGACCGCTCAGCTCTTCATCGACAACCCGATGAAGGCGGTGAGGGGCCGAGGCATGATGAGGCTTCTGAGCACCCATCCATCGACCGAGGAGCGCATCGACCGTCTCACCCGCATCGCCCAGGGGATCAGGTAGGAGCACAGGCCGCGGTCGGCAACAGTTGGGCACTGTTTCCCCGCATAGCTAACATTTCCCCTCCCGAACTGACCGTCTTTCGGCGTGCGGGTTCTACATGCCGGGATGCCCGAGCGGCCAAAGGGAGCAGACTGTAAATCTGCCGGCTTACGCCTTCGGAGGTTCAAATCCTTCTCCCGGCACGGGCGCCTGGCGCCTGACAACCCAGCCCCCTTAGCTCAGTCGGTAGAGCGCTTCCATGGTAAGGAAGAGGTCTTCGGTTCAAATCCGGAAGGGGGCTCGAGGCTTTGAGCTTCTCGGAGCCTGGCTGAGGCGGCGTAGCTCAGTTGGTGAGAGCGCTCGACTCATAATCGAGAGGTCGGCAGTTCGAGTCTGCCCGCCGCTACATCAAGACCGTGGCGTAGGCTGCGGCGCCGAAGGGACGGAGAAAGGAA
>DASWKK010000212.1:0-9956 GCA_036396655.1 Acidimicrobiia bacterium | reverse complement strand
CTATCTGATGTTCTTCTACGTGCCCAGCCCCGGCTCGGCCTACGGCAACATCCAGTTCCTGCAGAGCGAGGTGGGCTTCGGCCAGTTCATCCGGAACGTGCACCGCTGGTCGGCCCACCTCATGGTGGTGACCGTGGCGGCTCACATGGCCAGGGTCTTCTACCGGGGGGCGTACAAGCCGCCCCGGGAATTCAACTGGGTCATCGGAGTGGTCCTGCTCCTCCTGACCTTGCTCCTGTCTTTCACCGGCTATCTGTTGCCCTGGGACCAGCTGTCTTACTGGGCGGTGACAGTGGGCACCTCGATCGCCGGATTCGTGCCCTTCATCGGGGAGCAGGTGCAGGAGATGTTGCTGGGCGGCCCTCAGGTTGGGTCGGCGGCGCTGCTTCGCTTCTACGTGCTCCATGTCGCCGTCCTCCCCGCCCTGTTGGTGGTTGTGGTGGCTCTGCACCTTTGGAGATGGCGCAAGGATTCGATGCTGGATTTAGAGAAGGGATTCGTCGATGAGTGACGAGCCGGAACTGGCCGAGGGGCGCAGGTTGCTGGGTATCGTCCCCGGCCACCCCACCGCCGGGGAGCGGAAGGTACCCGAGGAACAGGGGCTGGTCATGGTCTGGCCCCACCTGCTGGTGCGGCACGCGGTTGCGGCGCTGGTGGTGCTGATCGTCACCTTGGTCGTGTCGTTGCTGTTCGACGCCCCCCTGCGGGAAATCGCCAACCCGAATGTCACGCCAAACCCGGAGAAGGCACCGTGGTACTTCGTCGGACTGCAGGAGCTGCTCAGCCATTTCCACCCGGTGGTAGCCGGGGTGCTGGTGCCCGCGGCGATCGTCATCGGCCTGGTGGCATTGCCCTATCTCGACCGCAACCCGGCACGCCGGCCGCGCTCGAGGAAGGTGGCGGTGTGGGCCTTCACCATCTTCCTGATCGTTTGGGTCATCCTGACCTTGATCGGTTTCGCCTTCCGGGGCCCAGACTGGGTCTGGGTGTGGCCTTGGGACCAGTGGTACGGGGAGCTATGACAGAGCTATTCGGACGACGAGACTTCTTGGCCCGTCTCTGGAAGTGGGGAGCGGGCCTGATCGGCGCAGCCGCGCTCTGGACGTCTTGGGACATCCTCCGACCTGTCCCGGCTGCCGGTTTTGGTGGAGTGGTGCAAGCCGTGCCACCAGACCTCGTTCCCGAGGGTGGAGTGCTCGAGCTCTCGGCGGCTCATGGTTACTTGACCAAGGTCGACGGTGAGGTGGTAGCGCTCTGGTGGAAGTGCCCCCACCTGGGGTGCCGGGTGCCCTGGTGCGAGAGCTCCGGGCAGTTCGAATGCCCCTGCCATGGCTCGGTGTTCAATCGGGTTGGGGAGCACCGCGCCGGACCCAGCCCGCGGGGGATGGATCGATTCGGGACCGAGGTCGTCGACGGGGTGCTCCTCATCGACACTGGAACCGTCGTTCCGGGATCCGGCCCTGGCACGGAGAGCCTGGACGAGCCGCCCCGTGGTCCCGCCTGTACCAGTGAGGCGTGAGCGATGCCACTGGACCATCCCGAAGACAAGGAGATGCAGGCTTCTACGGTGCGCTGGATGCAGTGGGGCGCCATCCTGCTGCTTGGCTTCGCCGCGGCTTTTCCCGTCTATAGAGCCTTCGAGCCACGCAGCCGCGCCGAGGCACAAGAGCAGCGTGCTGCCAATCTGGCCGCCCTGGGCGCCGAGATGTATACCGACAATTGCTCTCAGTGCCACGGTATCGGAGCCGGTGGCGGACTGGCACCGGCCCTAAGGTCGAAGCAGTTCCTGCAGTCGGTGACCGACGCCCAGTTGAGTCAGCTGATCGCCGTCGGCATACCAGGTTCGCCGATGGCAGCATATTCCATCGATTTCGGCGGGTCGCTCACCCAGGAGCAGATCGCGGCGATTGCCGTCTATCTGCGCTCTCTGGAGAAGGAGGCTCCCGACTTCCCTGATTGGCGCTATCCACTCTCTCAGGAGGGCCTCGGTGGCCGCGACCTCTTCAATATGGCCTGCGCCACCTGCCACGGTGTGGACCTTCAGGGCGGGGAAGTGGCGCCAGCACTAGGCCCCGGCTCCGACGCCGAGGAGGAGTCGGATGATCGGCTGGCACTGCGTGTCACCAATGGGAAGGACGAGATGCCGGCCTTCGGTGGCACTCTCGACGAGGCACAGATCCGGTCGATCGTCGAGTTTCTGCGGGAGGCGCAACAGGGTGGTTGAGTGGGTTCACGAGGTCGGAACCCTGCCCTTGCGTAGGTCTTACCCAACACGTCAGATTCGCCAGCGACTCACGGGATGGTCGGCCAGAACGAGGCCGAGCGTGCGTCGATGGTGTCCAGGAGTTTGCCCTTGTCGTCGATGTGCAGGCAAACGGTCCCAGGATCGCTCACACAACAACATTTTGCAGCTGGCGCTGAAATCGTGAGCTCGTTCGCAGACCCACGGCACCACTAAGGCAGACCGGCCGGGAAGACGGGCTCCTGCCAATCTGGGCGCTGAGGAGGATTGCTGCCCAGCAATGCCCACCATTCCTCGTCAGTGAGACGACCGTCGTCGGCGGACCGCCAGAACTCGTAGTAGGAGAAGACAGCGCCCCGGGCGATCTGGAAACGCCCATCGTCGGCCGGCACGAGCACGTACAACGAGTCGACGTTGCCGGTTCCGATCTCCAGGATGTGGAACGTCGTTCGCATGATGTCGGCAATCAGAGCCGAGTGGAGATCCTCATCGGGGAACTCTCCCGTCGTCTCGTCGACCTCGTCGGAAGAGCGAATCCACAGCGCCTCCATCACCGAGCCGATGCTGGCGAGCCACTCGTTGTCCTCGGCGGAGATGACATCGCCGGCCAGTTCGTCGGAGGCGAGACGGGCCAGACGACGCAGGAAGTCATCAAGGGCCTCGATGAGCTGGGCGTTGTCGCTATCGGAGGGCAGCAGCTCACGTTGGTTGAGGCCGTCCTCCAGCAGCCCGATCACCGAAGCCATCCGCTGGAAGGCGACCGGGTTGGGCTCCACCCAGTGCCGTGGTTCCGGGTAGTCGACCGGCTCGAAACCACCCTGCGCCGCGAAGGACTGCTTGGCGAAGAGGATCGTGTCGTGTTTGAGCTCTGTGTACGAGCCGAGACCGGTCTGCAGGTCTTTGATCTCCCAGGCCCCCGACCGCATGAAGTCGGGATAGGCCCCACCCAGGAGCTGCCACATCGGCTCCAGGGCGTACAGCCAGGCGTCGTAGACGGTCGTGGCCCAGTCGGAAGCCTCCCGCACGCTGACCATCTCGGTGAGCGCCTCGAGTTGGGGGTCGTAGTTGGTCCAGTGCTCACCGGTGTCGGGGTCGGTGAGGTAGATCGCTTCGCCGTCTCCTTCTTCGGGATAGAACGGGACTTCCTCCTCACCCAGTATCTCGTAGGCCAATCCGGAGTCGAAGGTGGCAACGAGATCCAAGGGTGTGGCGTACCTCCGTCCAAACTGAGGATCACCCACGGACGGGAACCGAAGCTGGTCGTAGATGTACGAGTCGATGACGAAGCGGACACCCATGATCCGCACGGAGGCGGCCTCGGGGTCGATGCCTACCGACCTCATCTCGATGAGCTCTCGACCAGCGGCCTCGGCTACCGCCGCATCGATCAGGCTGGGATCCTCCCGCCATCCGGAAGCCAACCCGTCGAGCTGGTCGGCGAGTTCGATCGGGGTGTAGTCGTCGGCCATGCCCACCAGGAAGGCAGTCGGCTCATATAGGAGGGTCCAGAGTTCGAGCAGTTCGGGATCCGTGACCAGCACCCTGGAGGCCAGCGCAGCCAGCGTCATGGTTTCGGCATACTCCACGACGAAGTTCTCGTTACCAAGGATGGACAGCGCCCGGAAATAGCGCTCCAAGTCAGTGTTGCGGGTGTAGTGGCCCCGGGGCCTGAAGAGGCTGAAGTCGACCAAGCACTCCATGGACTCCTCCGTGTCGGGGCAGAGCCCCGTGATCGGCGATTGCGCGAGTTCCGCTGCCTCGCGACCCAGGGATACTTCCTCCTCAGCCAACGGCCCGATGTCTTCCACGTCGAGCTCGAGGAGCACCGCCGCCGCCTCGTAGAGCTGCGCCACCCGATCGGCCGCGTCCGCGAGCGGGGTCCCTGCCAGCTCGTCAGCCTGATCACGAGCTGCCTCGACCAGCCCTGTCACCAGCTCCTCCAGAATCGGAAGAAGCTGGTCCTGCTCCAGCTCGCGGAGGATCTTGGAGAACGCCAGGTGCATGTAGTGGTAAGCGACGTCAGTCGTGACGAAGTACACCTCGCCCTCGTAGAAGAAGGTCTGATACACCGGGTGGAACAGCTGGTTCGCACCGGGCACTACCACGAAACCCTGGTGTTCCAGGACCTCTAACGCCTCGGGGCCTAGGTCGAATTCCACTGACGACGGCATGTAGATGCCTTCGATCGATGTGGGTGTCGCCGGCCCCTGGTAGGGCGGCGAGTCCCCCAGCAGGGGAATGAGCTGGAATTCAGCGAATGGGGCTACCGGACGAAGCCCAGCCGCGGACCGGACCTGGGGGACCGTGGTCGACGTGGTGGCTGTGCTCGTGGTGGTCGTGAGCGGTGCGGTCGTGGTGGTTTCCCCGGCGTCCCCATCAATACAGGCCCCAGCCAGCATGGCCAATGCAGCGAGCAGCACGATGAGACGTCTCAACGTCATCTTCCTTCCCGGACGCCCACTCCCGCCACTCGGGGTAGCGGCGTACCGGTTCCCTTGACAGGAGTATCTGCCCGGGAGCGAGATGTGCCTAGGGGCGAACGACCGTTCTTGCGTGGTCATCCGGTTTGGTTGCGGAGAATGACCGGGTCGGTCAGGCCGTCCCGGTCCACGTCGAAGCAGGCGGGTGTTCCAGGGCCTGGTAGCTCGGGAGCAGTGGCGAACCCGAAGTCCCACCACACCCAGGCACCGGTGGCGACGATTCCGGGATCATCCAGAGCATCGAACGCGAGGGCGACGCTTCCGTCACAAACGGCGACCTCGGCGACTGGGCGCAGCAGTGTCCCCGCCGCCCAGATCGGCTCCAGAGTGTCGTCGTCGAAGACTCCGAGATGGGCGCTGCGCCCGAGGGAATCTGCGAAAACCCGGTCGGGATAGAGAGCGTTGACTTCGTTGGCCCGAAAAGGGTGCCGATAAGAGACGACGAGTTCCTGCAATCCTTCGCCGGTGGCGTTCCCTATGCCGGCGTAGACGACGTCTCCCAGCCGAAAGCCCTCCAATGCGACCGGCTGCGTCGGTGGCGGCTCGGGAGTCGATACCAGCGACCACCATTCCGTGCCGATCAGTACGGCGGGTGCGTTGGGAAGGTCCCACCCGATGAACTCGGTTCGTAGATCGGCATGATCCACCCGTCCCACGCGGAAGGCTTCGACGCCCTGACGGGAGGCGAGGACCTCCAGGATCAGGCCAGTCTGTGTGGCCGACCGTTGTTGGTCGAAGAGGAAGTTCCCGAGGCTGGTGGCGACGATCGCCCCCCCGTCGGTGATAGAGATCGGTTGCGGGACGTGGGGCCCGTGGCCCCACACGATATCAGCGCCCCAGCCGATTAGGTCCGCGGCGACCTCACCGAGGATCGGATCCTCCTCGACGAGGTACTCGACACCACCGTGCACTGCGACCGCCACCACGTCCGAGGACGCAGCGGCTCGCTCCACAGCCGCGCGGGCTGTCTGCGGGGTGAAGCGGGTGACTCCAGGGGTCGTGTCGCCGGCTTGCAGACTCAGTCCGGTGACATCGAAGGCCAACTGGGCGACGCGGATCCCGTTGACCACCATCTCGACCGGTCGGCTTGCCTCAGAAGCGGCCCGCCCTGCCCCCAGGGGCCGTATCCTTGCTTTGGTCAGGGCATCGATCGTGTCGATCAGACCTTCGGGGCCGGCGTCGCCGCTGTGATTATTCGCCAAGGCCATCACATCGAAACCGGCTCCTGCCAGTAGGGCAGCAAAGTCGGGATCGGCCTCGAGTGCATTGGGATTGTCGGAGATGTGGGGGAGCTCGGTCAGCGGAGACTCCAGGTTTGCCGCAGCAACATCGGCCGAGGAGATCACATAGCGAACGGCTTCGAAGACCGCGGGACCTTCCGCGGCGAGCACAGACGCCACCCGTCTCCCCAACATCACGTCACCGGCGAACAGCAGCCTGACCGTGGAAGGCTCAGCAGGTGGCGGTCCGGTCGTTGTGGTCTGCGTGGCTGTGCCGTCGACCGATGATCCGCAGCCGGTGATACTTGCGACCACAACCAAGACGAGGGCCACCGTCAAACGCCTCGCGCCAGTCATCCGAGACATGAACCGACGCTCATGGCATTGACATGAAACCCCATAGAGGATCGACAGCGAAAAGGCAGGGAGAACCCACGTCGGTCCGGCTGGGGTGGAGTATGCGAAGGCGAAGAGCCAAGCAGCCAGCCCCGTGAGCCACCCGGGGCGTGTCGGGTGATCAATAGGCGACCCACCCGAGGTTGCCTGCGCCGAGGCACCTTTCTCCTTTGTGTGCTCATTTGGCTCCTCGGCGCGATCATCAGACCGGGTAGGAGACCCCTCCAGAGTCGTTGGTCACAATCCGACTGGTAAGAAGCGATCCGCTGCCCAGGACACTCATCCGAGGGCGATCGTCGCCCGGCGAGGCCCGAGTCCTCAGTCCCACGAGGACCCAGCGACACCCTTGCTTAACAGCGATGGATGTCAGCTGCCGGGGATGATCCATTCCAACGAGAGATCGATCCGATCGCCCACCGGGTCACCCAGGAAGGAATCAGCATCCCCTTCAGGCGTTGTCAGGGTGGCGATCACGCGCTCGCTGGGCATGTCGAGGACGCTGATCGAAGACCCATGGGCTACTCGCAGCGTCCGGCCATCGGGCGCCAGTTCGAGACCTCGAACACCGAGACTGCCGTTGCCGGTGCTCACCACGAACGCTGCGTTGGGGATCAACGTATCACTCCCCATCTCCAGCACCGAGTCTCCCATCCCGATGTAGACCACTTCGGGCCCGACGGCGACCGGTCGGGCTTGAGCGGAATAGAGACCAGGTATCTGCTCGACTGTCTCGACCTCCAGTCGTCGGGCATCAATGCGTGCCACGCTCTCGGTAGCGGCATCAATCACGAACAGATGCTTGCCGTCACCAGATATGCCGAGCGACAAAGCCGCCTCCGATTCCGTTCCGAAGGGAAGCGGCAAGAAGATGCAATGCGACCACTTCTCCTCGAGATTGAGAGTGTGAACGAACGCCCAGCGATCCGTCTCTGGATCGTTCGGGTCGTGCACCGCTGCCTCTCCCTTGCCGATCGTGTAGAGGCTGAAGAGGAACGATCCGTCCGGTGCCATTGCCTGTGCCCTGGCGTGCCCACGCATCTCGGGATTGAGCTCTATGCCCAACTCCTGATCAGGGGTTTCCACGTCTGAGATTTCACCGGAGGCAAGATCGAGCTGACGGACGAAGTAACGATCCGGATCGGTGGGAGGGTAGAACTCCAGCAGGAACAGTGTCTCCTCGTCCGCGGAGAATGTCTCCGGCTCGAAATTGCCTTCGAGCGTGTAGGTGCGCGGCTCGCGCTCCTCACTCCATACGACGGTTACCAAAGTCTGCTCGCGAGGTTCAGGGACATACAAATCGGTCGTTTTCGGGCGAGGCGCCATCAATGCCACTGCACCGCCGAAGGGTGACACTGCCCTGATCGTGAGACTGCCCTCTATTCGAGTGGAGGCCACGACCTCACCAGACTCTGGGCTGAGCACCTCGACCTCGGTCGCCTCACCCTCCTCCTCGGCACGAAGGATCTTCGAGCCAGCGGGTGCTCTAACGGCATCGTTCACCGTATATGCCGGCTCTCCGGTGTCAACGTTGATCAGAGAGAGTCGACCTTCACCGTCGGATACCAGTACCGGAGCCGGCGGACGGCTGAGGCCAAACGCGGCCGCCGCCGAGGCGAGAATCACGACGGCGGCCACTGCACCCAGCACAATCCGGCGCCGAAGGAATGTGACACTCTTCGTGGGCGGGCTTTCGGTGCTCGAGTCAGTGTCTGTCAAAGTGTCCAACGACATCATTCCTCCTATCCGTTTGACAAGGGAGACGACGGACAGAGGCAGTTCGTTCACGACAAATCGCGCTGCACCGGTTGGCACGGTCATTCATGCCAGAACGTTTGCGCGGGCCAGGTCGTTGCGGTCCGAACATGTCGACAATCAGGGTGCGGTCCTGCTATTCGGAAGCGGCGAGGTCGCGTTGGCGCTACCGGGCTGGGGCGATTGGCACCCCTGGCTCCGCCACAACCCAACGGTTTGTGAGCGGCGGGGTCCCAACCGTTAGCCGGCCCGGACGACCGTGGAGGTCCTGGCGGGATTCGCCCTAGCATCGCGATGTGGACGACGAAGGCCACGAAGACGTTGTCGGACGAAGGCCGAGCCGTCGATGGACTCTCGGACTAGGGCTGCTGGTGGTCGCGGTGGCTCTGACGACCTTGCTGATCATGACCGGAGTTCTGGCGGGAGGCTGCACCTTGATAGGTTGCGATAGCGCGATTGCTGTGAGCCTCTCCGACGAGCTCGCTTCAGGCGCATATGAGTTGGAAGCGTGTGTGGACGAGAAGACCTGTACCACCACGAACTTCGAAATCACAGGGCAGTCCGATTACGAGGTATATGTACCGTTCGGTGAGGCTCAGTTTTCGGAAGTTGCGATGGTCGTCGTGACCGTCACCGACTCATCGGGTTCTGTGGTTGCTAACGCTCGGGGTGAAGTCAAATTCGAACGTTCGCAACCAAACGGGTGGCGCTGTCCACCCGTATGTTGGTGGGCTCGTATGTCGGTCTAGCTCCGACATGCTGCGGAACTGTCTTCGTACCCTAAGTCAGATCGGAATCTCGCCATCCGAGAAAACGCGACCATGAGCAAGCTTCGTGGTGGTCCAGCGAATCCAGAATTTGCGCCCAGGAGCCAGCAGCTTGGGCGGAGCATCATCAGACGTCGGTCTGGCGGTAGCGACAATCCTTCCGTCCTCGAAGTGCATTGGATCGGGCCAGAACAGGGCAGTCCACGTCTGCTCCAAGGCGACATCCGGGTCGACGAACTGAACGGCACCACGAAAGACCCATCCGTGACCTGGGAATCCGAATCGGTCAGCGACTTTCGGCTCAAAGTAGAACTCAACTCTGGCGCTCGGGCGTCGGTTAGAAGCTCAGCAAAGGCACGAAGAAGACAATGCCCCATCCCGCCAGCTGGACAACGCCGGCTGCGCTTTGCCACTGACTTACGGCGGCCCATTCCTCATTGGACGCGTTCACTCCGGGATAGACTGCAAAGCGGATCAACGTCCCTAAGAGAATGCACGACAGTGCGATGCATCCCCACCACACGTACGGATACAAAGTCGGTCCCCTCCAATCACCAGACCGGCTCTGCAAAGCCATGACGCCTTTCGCGCCAAGGAAGGGACACCCCCGCTACCAGAACCGAGGCCACGATGCCGATGATGGGGTGGAAGTATCCGAGGCTCAAGACACCACCACCTATGAACGCTGGTACGAATGCAAGTAGGCCTGACAACACCGGATCCGGCTAGTTCTTCGGCCCACCCGACGGATCGGAGGTCGTCGGCGAGGCTACGGGTGTGCCCAGGGCAGGTTCGTCATCGGGGGCCCGACCCGGCCACCCCCAGAGAGCCGGGCAAGACTCGCCACCGTTCGAATCGACCATGAGTGAGGCCGTAACCGCGACCGATTTCGCCTGCCCTAGTCGAGCGTCGCCAGGGCCGAGTGGTGGATTTCGGGGTCATAGGCATCGGTCCTGACGGAACCGACGGCGAAGGTGCCCTCCTGGGGAAGCCAGACTTCTCCAAGGCTCAGCTGGGTTAGGGGTCGACCAGGCGGTCCGAAGCCTGTCCGACCTAACACAGCGGTGCTGTCCATGATCCGCCACATCTTCCTGGGGGC
>DASWKK010000211.1:0-8419 GCA_036396655.1 Acidimicrobiia bacterium | reverse complement strand
GGAGATGAAGTCGGAAGGGGTCTCGCCCAACCCGGCATCAGTTGTCGGAGTGTTATCGCCGAGGTTGGAGACGAAGACCAAGGCGAGGACGGCCGCCCCGGTGATGGCCCACCATCGCTGCCACCAAGGCCTCGGTGCCGTGCTGGCGTGCGCGCCACGTGACCCTGCTGCTCGGAAACGAGAAGCAAGGCCGGCCTCGGGCGCGACCCGACCGACCAATGCGGCCACGAAGCCGACATCATCGGACGTGACGACCAACTCCTCGCCCTCTGCGAGCAGCTGGACACCATCTTCATAGGGCTGGATACCGACGTCGGAGCGGTCCCACTCCCCGATGACATCGTCACCCGAGACGATCCGGATGCGATCGCCCTCGACATGAATGTCAGCTCTCAACTCGGACGATCGGTCGCGGGCCAGCCAGAGCCGACCGTGGAACTTGGCCATGCCTCCTCCTGTGAGAATGCTACTGCCACCGTCGAGAGCCCCAACTCCTCGGTCGGGCCGGCGGGACTTGAACCCACAAACCACCAGGGGTTTTACTGCTCCACCGTCCCAACGCCCCCCGTCGAGTACCAGCCGGTTTCGGGGTCCATATGCGCCCGATAGGCGCCGCGAGAGCGTCCGGCGCCGAGTTGGCGTGGATGGTGCAGGCCAGGCGGCATTCGGCGTTGACAGCCCGGGTCAGCTCGAAGGCCTCCGGACAACCACCCACACGGGGGGCTCTTTGACGCTGAGCACTTCCGGCTTCTGACCGAAATAGTCCTGGAGAGGATTGAACGCGCGACAACGTGGACGCGGGCGGGCACTGCGTCCCGGCCGACCAGACCCTCGGCGACGGGACGGTGCTGCATCAGCGGGTCGGTTTCGCTGTCATCGCCGCTCGCCACCTACTGGGAGACGCGCTAGCGCATTCCGATCAGACCGTACCCGGGGCCGGAACCGTCACCGATGCCGGGACCGTCGTCTGTGATCTCGAGCTCGACGTCGTTCCTGCGGTAACGGAGAAGCACCCGGGCGTGTGCGGGACCGGCGTGCTTGAGGACGTTTGTCAGCGCCTCCTGCACGATCCGGTAGGCGGAGACGTCAACGCTCGACGGGAGTTTCGCGCCTCGCCTTCGACGGCCACTTGGACCGGCAGGCCGGCCGCTTGCACCTGCTCGACCAGTCTGTCGAGCTCTTTCAGACTCGGCTGTGGGGTGAGCACGGGCACCTCGTCGCTTGTGCGCAGGCTTGAGACCGCCTACAAAGCATTGACCTTTGTGCTTCCGCCTGGGCCCGGCCGGGTTGTGAAAGGCAACAACACTCTCTACGTCGAGTGCCCAAGCCGGGGACTGTTTCCAACTCGCCAACTCAGCTGATCGGCGCCGCAAGCATGCCCTAATGGAAGGCGACCGACCCGCCCGTCGTGGATGAAACGCTCAAGGGCTTCCTTCGGAACCATCCAGGCCAACGCACCCAGGCACTGTTCTAGGGTGGTCCGTCGCTGTGAGGGGTTGCCCATGATGTGGCTGTGGAGAACCGATCGAGTGGGACGGTGCGTATTGGACCTGACAGGTGTCGTCGAGTGACGACGAGAGGAGCACCCATGGCAGAGAAGACCCTTTACGACAGGCTCGGCGGCGTTTTTGCTATCGCCGCGGTGATCGACCACTTCAGCGATGAGGTCGTCAAGAATCCCACTGTTGGCCAGGCCTCAAAGAACCCCGCCCTACGGGAGTGGCACACCAACCAGCTGAGCAGACTGCCGGGCTTGAAGTTTATGCGAACTCTGTGGGTCTGCAACGTTGCGGGTGGACCTTTCGAATATGCAGGCACGAAGCCAGGGATGACGCCTCTCGGCTTGGAAGAAGCCCACCGCGAGTTCCGAATCTCTCCCGAGGAATTCGACGAGGTAGCGGCCGAGTTCGGGCGCACCCTTGACTTCGTCGGCGTGCCCGAGCAGGAGAAGGAGGAGGTTCTAGCTGCCTTTGCGGCACACAAGAGCGAGGTTACTGAGGGATCCTACGCCAGGTAGGGCAGAGGCGAACAGGTCATCAATCGCGAGATCCCTTGCAGGCGATACTCGTCTCGACATCGTCTGTAGGTCTCTTTCCTCGAGTTGGTCCCCCTCGGGAGGAACCTACGCCCGTCGTCATTTGCACCAGAGGATTGACGCCACCACCGATCGCAGCCATCACTACTGCGCGCTGGGCCCGGAGTCGACGAGGCAGTGAACGACATCGACCCCGAATGCCGGTCCCTTCGGAGTGATCGGAGAGACGCCCCCTTTTCTGTGGATAGCGAAGGTTTGGTGAGGTTCTGCAGTCGGGTCGCTGGCTGTCGGTCAGAAGACCGACGAACACACCTTTGGGGGCCAGGTCAGTTCAACGAGAGCAACTCGGCTAGATGCGATTCACCACCCAGACGACCACCACAATCAATCCGATGATCCCGAGGACGAACCAGATCGATCGACTCATTTCCGCCTCCTCTTCCTGTATACGATGCACCCAGTTTTAGGTGCTACGGCTCGCTCACGGTTGGTGTTTCAGGCCAACCGGGTCTGCCCTACAAACCTACTCGGGGGAGCGGCGCGCTCGGTGAGATTGGATGCCCGTACCACCCTCAAGGGGGGCTGAAGGCTGGGGTGTGCAGACACTTGGTCACCGGCTCGGCTGACTCGTCGAGGCGATGGTCCAGGGTGTTACTGCTCTCCCCGGAGGCGCTTTAGTTGGTCCTTGTCCCGCAGCGTCCGCCGCCTGCGCTTCCTGTAAACCAGTCCGAACAGCTCGTCAAGGACGATGCCGATCAGCAATGAGCCAAGGATCAGCACGATCAAGGGGGTTGAAAAGTCCCAGCCGAGGAAGGAGATGGTGGCGGTATCGGTGTTCTGGGCCGCCAGGATTACCACCGCCCCCGCCAAGACGACCCCAACGATCAGCCCCCAAAACAGGCCGGTTCCCGCAAACACCCGATCCTGAGCCGCCACAGGAGCGGTCTCCCCGGTTTCTCTCCTTGCCTCGACATCGGATGATCGGGCCGGCTCTTCCGTGTCCATATCGTCGACTCCATCCTGACTAGTACCGGCCTTCAGGTTACGGCCGAATTCATGCTTCAACCTATCTAGATTACTTTGGGTATGAGCAGCCCGGCGGCGGTTTCGGCCGATGGAATCCACAGGAGTCCCCTGGCTCCATCACGGACCCTCAGCTGTACCTGTGAGGCGTGCCGGTCTCGCCGTGGCTGAACAAGACCCGGAGCGCCCACAACCGGCAACCGGCTCTAGCTGCACACCGAATGACGCGCAAAGGTCTCAGGCGATGGTGAGTTCGAAGACAAACGGGAGGCCCTGTTCGACGCGGCGCCTCGGCGCCGCAGCCTTCGATGACACCGTCAACCGGGGCCCGGCCGGCCGCCTGTGGTCACCCTCGAGCAGGAGAAATTGGTGCCTTGTTTGCCGTTCACGAGCGCAGGGGTAGTTGTGCTGCCGCCTTTCCTATGCAGATTCCGGCGGCTAACCCGTTGTCGTTCCCGAATCGGTAGTGGATTCCTCCGTACAGTCTCGACACGGCGGTTTCTTCTGCGGCGTGTTGGAATGAGGTGAAGAAGCGGGGTGGAAGCACCAGATTGTCGTGGGTGTGGTCGGTGAATTGGTAGCCGTCGCCGAACATGGAGGTCATGACCTCAGCCCATGCCCCCGACTGGGTGGAGTGGCCTGAGCTGTATTCGGGGAATGGTGGTGTGACCACCAGCGAGCTCCACTCCGGGTCGATGTTGGCGCGGATGAACGTGACGGGACGAACCAGATTCCATTGGTATTTTGTCCGCCAGCATTGGATGAAGGCATCGGCGACGGCACAGCCCACCCGCATATAGGCTTCCGCTGCGGTCTGGAGGGACGAGTCCTCGGCCTCGAGGATCTGACGCAGCATCGAAACCGAATGGCCCGGTGGTGTGAGTGTCCCCGGGTTATCGGCCCAGAACACCGCGATTGCCTTCTGTTCGGGGGTCAGGGTGAGACTGGTGTGGTAGACCTCGGCCGCATAGGCGAAGAAATCGGAACCCTGCAAGTTGGAGTAGGTGGGGGGCGGTGGTGCGGCGCAACCCTCATCGGCGAATGGCCGGTTTCCACCCCAGAAGGGTTGGAGGGGGATGGGCTGGAAACCGGGTGGGGTGGGTTCCCAGAGACCCGGTCCCGTCGGCGTCTGATAGCCGGCTGGGAAGTTCCGCAGATACCCCTGGTGGCCGCCATCGGCGGCCGCCCAAGCTCGGACCGCCTTTGCGACCTCGACACCCCGTTCGATGGAACGACGCCGTATCGGTGCGGGGATCGAGTGTCCCCGGTCGATTTCGTTGACCAGGGCATCGACCACCCCCAGCCCTGGGCTGCCTGGCGGGAGCAGCGCCGAGACGATGGTGCCGAGCGCGTGGTTGGCCACGGTGGGCCAATGCAGGCCCGAATGTGGAGTTGTCATAACCATCGAAAACCCTGGAAGAAACCCGTGAAGCGACCGGTATCCCACCATCCCCGGCACCAGAGACTCATAGAGCGCTACCCCGAAATACGCCAACAACCGTGACGCCACAGGCGGGGTGAAACCAGGGGTCGACTCGATAAGGCGGAAGACCACTCGAGCGTGAGCGTTGGGCACCGACGCGTCGTACTGGCGGACCAAACCGCTCACGCCTGCGTTGGCCCACGAGGCCGACCATGGAGACGCCACCGCCAACACCGCGCCGCCAGCCGCCGCCTTCAGGAACTCACGACGACCAATGCCAGCGCCACCTCCCTGTGAGAAGGAACCCACTGACAACTCCTTGTCGTAGGACCGCACTCTTCGCTCCTCTCGTTTGCTCACCCTCTCGGGCTGATGCCATCATGAGAAGGGAGACGAGAGGCCACATCGGGTGAAGTACCTATTTCGGGCCACGTCAAGTTTGGGTGTTCCCGTAGCCGTCCCCCTCCGGACGCTCTATCCTCCTGTCATTGAGAACGTCTGAATCCCTCGTCGAGAGAGACGAACATCTGCAAGCTCTCACTGAGGTGTTCGCCGAGCCGTCCCAGTCGGGGAGTGTCGTGCTCTTGTCGGGGGAGGTAGGTTTCGGCAAGACATCGCTGCTCCACGCCGGCCTGGACACTCTCGACCACAAGTGGCGGGTTCTCCTGGCGGCTTCCGAGCCCCTGGACGTCCCGGCGGCTTTCACTCCCCTCTACGACCTGATCGGCGAGTTGCCGCCGGAGCTACAGCACGACATTCGCTCCGGCACAGGGCGGATGCCCGTGTACTTGGGAATGCTCGATCTGGTCAAGAACGACCGGGTGATCCTCGTCATCGAGGACGTGCATTGGGCAGACGAGGCAACCCTCGGCCTCGTCCGCTACCTGGGCAAGAGGATGGGGGCCACAGAGAGTGTCCTCATCGTCACCTTCCGGTCTGAGGAGATCAACGTCAACCCCCCGCTGCGTCTGGTCGTCGCCGACCTCGGGCCGTTGGCCACCCGAATCGAGCTGCCTGCACTCACAGTCTCTGGAGTCGAAGAGCTGGCGAAAGGGACCGGGCTCGACCCGGGACATGTGCACGAGGCGACGCTGGGGAACCCGTTCTTCGTCGACGAAGTCCTCAGGCACCCGGACATCGCTCTGCCCCCGACCATTCAGTATGCCGTCTTGGCCAACGCAGCTCAGCTTCCCGCAGATGCCCTCGAGTTCGTCAACACTGTGGCCCTCAGCCCCGACGGGGTGCCCCTCGCCGATATCGGCGAACTCGGGGATCCAACTGGGAGCCACTGCGACCTGGCGTTCTCACGGCGCCTGGTGACATCGGCGAGAGGGCAGGTCTCCTGTCGGCATGAGCTGATCCGGCAGAGCCTGGTCGAGGCATTGCCTCCAGCCACGAAGAGACGTCTCCACAAGAGGCTGCTCGCCCATATCGAGCGGACGTCCTCAGACTCTCGGGACATGGCGAGACTCGCCTACCACGCTATCGGGGCCAGCGACGTGGAGAAAGCGGCCGAGTATTCACTCATCGCTGGTGATTACGCGGCGGCAGGTGGCGCCCATCGCCAGGCCGCCTTCCATTTCGCCAACGCGCTCGAGTTCTCCGACGTGATCGAAACCAGCACCCTGACTGCCGCGCTGCTCTCCGCCGCCCGGGAGCACAACTACATCAACGCATTCGAGACCGCAGTCGCCCTGAGTCGGCGCCGCCTCGGGCTCGCCGGGTCGCGACTCGAGGAAGCCCGGGCGCGGGCGTGGGTCGCGTTCTTCGAAAACCGCCTCAACAACTCGCACGCCGCCGCCGAGGAGGCAGAGGCAGCTCTCGAGGTACTCAGGGGTACGGATCAGTCAGAAGAGCTCGCTGTGGCGTTGGCCGTCCTCGCCACTGAAACCTTCATCCGGGGCGATATGCGCAATGCGATCCTCATCGCCGAGGAAGCGTTATCCATTGCCAGGTCGTGTGGCTCGATCGAAATGGAGATCAACGCATCCACCACGATGGGCACCGCCCGCTATTACCTCGGCGAACCAGATGGCCTTGCCCAGGTGGAGGCGGCGGCACGGCGCGGAATCGAGGCACATGCCGGAGAGTTCGGGGCCAAGGCCCTCAACAATCTCGGGGTCCTCGCGAGAAGTGCCTGGCGGTTGGGTGATGCCCGGAAGTGGTTCCTGGATCTGCAGGAGTACTCAACAGCGAACGAGCTCGATGCCTGGTATATCGCGGCCGTCATCACCTCGGCCGGAATCGCGGTGGAGATGGGCTTGTGGGACGACGCCGACGCCTTTCTGGAGGTCGTCGCCGGTCAGCGAACCTGTTTCTCATCGGAGGTGGAGATGCTGGTCATCGCGGCCACTCTTCGGATTCGACGCGCAGACCCGGGAGCGGCGGAGATGGTCGAGACGGTTTTCGACAGGCTGGAAACATACAGCGACGTCTGGACCCGGATCGAGGCTTGCGTCATGGCCATGGAAGCGGCATGGACCGGGATCATCCCTGTCGAGAGAGTCGCTGCGATGTATCAGGACACCATCGAAATCGTCCCTGACGGGGATCACTACAGCCGGGCCATGTTGGCACTCTGGGCTCTCCGGCTGGGCTGGGAGCCACCTCCCGGCGACATCACCGGACCGACGGGTCTCGAGATCACCGGTCAGGCGAGCGAAGCCGCAGCGGAGTGGGACCGGTGCGGCTATCGAATACAGTCCATCATCTCCCGGGCCTCGACCCCGGAGCCCGATCTCGACGAGGTGTTCTCGGACCTGGTCGCCCTGGGTGCCGATGGTGTAGCTCGGGGCCTTCGCCGCGACCTGCAACGCCGCGGTGTGAAACGGGTCCCCCGGGGTGAGCGGGCCTCCACCCGGGAGAATCCCGCCGGACTGACCGTCCGGGAGACCGAGGTCCTCAGCCTGCTCGCGGAGGGGCTCTCTAACGCGACCATCGCCGAGAAGCTGTTTATCACCAAGAAGACTGCCAGCCACCATGTGTCATCGGTTTTGGTGAAGCTGAACGTCTCCAGCCGTGGCCAGGCAGTGGCACTCGCCGTTGCCAACGGTTGGAACGAGCCAAAGTAGGGACAAAGCCCGATGCCGGCCGGGGTGGTGCGCCATAGGTTTGGCGCATCATGGAGGAGTCGCACTGCCCCGCTACATAGTCATCCGCACCTTCCCAAACGGGCTCGAGGTGCCCATAGGGCGAGAGGGTAAGAGAAGACTCGGCGGGATCATCGCCTGCAACTCCGACCGTGGCATCACCTGGCTCCGCTCCTACATTTCATCCGATCGTGGGACCAGCTTCTGCATCTATGACGCTCCCGGCCCCGAGGCGATCCGTCTCGCAGCCCGCGCCAACGGGCTCCCCGTCGACCGCATCGTTGAGATCTCGGTCCTCGATCCCTACCCATTCCACCTGATCGGCTGACCCCCGATATAGGGATTTCGCCCGATGTGCCCGCACCCGGCGATCCCTACCTTCGGCGACAGTCCCCTCACGTGAGGGGCTCATCCAGCGAAAGGAGAGAGATGCCGCTGTTCATGGACGTGCACACCATCGAAGATGGGGTGTCGGCCGACGACGTCGCCGGAGCTCACCAGAAGGATCTGGAGACCCAGGGCGCCTACGGCGTGGAATACAAGCGTTATTGGGTCGACGAGGTGGCCGGGAAGATCTTCTGCCTGGTCGAGGCGGCCCGCGCCGAAGACGCGGTCAGAGTGCACCGGGAGGCTCACGGCCTGGTCGCCGACGAGATCTACGCCGTGGGCGAATACAGCTAGGAGGAGAGAGATGAGAAATAAATCTGTAGTCGCGGCGATAGTCACGCTTTTGGTGCTCGGGGCGAGCCCGGCCATGGCGGTGCCCAGCGGTGATGTGAGCGTGGAGCCCGTCGTGGAGTTCCTGACACTGGACGGAACATCGGTGAGCAACGATCTGGGTAGCTCGGT
>DASWKK010000210.1:0-16480 GCA_036396655.1 Acidimicrobiia bacterium | reverse complement strand
AGTGGCTGCGCCGGCTTCCTTCGACGGTTGCCGGAGCCCGCGTCTACCTCGATGCCGGGTGCCGTGACGCCCACGAGGCCTCGGTGGCTTGGGATGCGGCGTCAGCCACCGCGCTCGACCTCCAGGAACAGGGAGCGATCCCGGTCATGTCCAGATCCCAGGACGCATCACTCCCCGAGCGTCTACGCGCTCGCCGGGCGAATATGCTCGGATCGGACCTGATCGTGGCGTTTCAGGTCAATCCCGACGGCGATGACCTGGTCTTCTACTTCGCCACAGAGCATGGCACCTCGGCCGCGGGTGAGCTACTGGCGCGATCGATAGCAGCCGCGGCCGGTGGTCAGATCGAAGGTCGGGCCGGTGCGCTGCTCAAGGAAACGCGGGCGCCGGCGGTGGTGGTGTCGCGGGCGAAACTCGATGCCGGGGTCGGCTCAGCCGTGGCTGACGGGATAACCCGGTTCTTCGCCGATGCGGCTGCTACTCGTTGAAGATCCGGTAGAGACGTTCCAGCTCGGCCAGTGAGCCGAACCTGATTTCCAGCTTTCCCTTTTCGTTGCGGTAGTTGATCTTCACCTGCGAGCCGAGACGGTCGGTCAGACGCTTCTCGAGCTCGATGATCTCCACCGGGCGCAGCTGACGCACTCCTGAGGGGGAGCGACTCTCAGCTCCCTTTCGTAGCCGGACTGCTTCCTCCATCTGTCGCACACTCCAGCCGTCGTCAACTGCCCGTTTGGCGAGATGGGTGGCGTAGGCGGTGTCGTCGAGACCGACCAGGGCCCGGGCATGGCCGGCCGAGAGCTCCCCCGCGTCGACCATCTCCTGTACTTCCACCGGTAGCTGCAGCAGACGAAGCGTGTTCGATATCGCCGGTCGCGACTTTCCCACCCGGCTCGCTACCTGCTCCTGAGTCATTCCATAATTTTCCAGGAGTTGCTGGTATGCGTGCGCCTCTTCCAGCGGAGTCAGATCCTGCCGCTGAACATTCTCGACCAGTGCCTCGACCAGGGTGGAGGTGCCGGTGTTCTCCCTGACCACGGCGGGAATCACCGCAAGCCCTGCTCGTTTGGCCGCACGCCATCTTCGCTCGCCTGCGATCAGCACGTACCCGCCTTCATCCCCGGTGACCACGATCGGTTGCAGAACTCCGACTTCCTTCATCGAAGCCGCCAACTCCTCCAGGGAGTCGTCATCGAATCGGGTGCGTGGTTGATCCGGGTTGGTGGTGATTCGATCCACCGGAACCTGGATCAGACCACCGGGAGCTCCACTCGATGGCTCGATGGGGATCAGTGACTCCAATCCACGCCCCAGACCCGATCTTCTGGTAGTCATCTCACTTCTCCTCACTCAAAGACCCTGTCGTTCTATGAACTCGCGGCCCAACTGGCGATAGGCGATGGCCCCTCGACTCATCGGGTCGAAGGCTTCGATCGGCTCTCCATAGGAGGGGGCCTCCGACAGACGGACCGATCGCGGAATCACCGTGCGATAGGTGGAGTCACCGAAGTGGTCCCTCACCTGACCGGCGACATCCTTTGAGAGTTTGGTCCGACCGTCATACATGGTGAGGATCACCCCACCCACCTTCAATGACGGGTTGAGATTCGAAGTCACCAACTGCACGTTCTTTATCAGCTGACTGAGACCCTCGAGGGCGTAGTACTCACACTGGATCGGGATGATCACCTGATCGGCGGCGGTGAGGGCATTGACCGTGAGCAAACCCAACGAAGGTGGGCAGTCGATCAGAATCACATCGAACTTCTGACTGAGATCGGCGATGGCCGTCTTCAACCGTGTTTCACGTGAAAACAACGAGACCAGCTCGATCTCGGCCCCGGCGAGATCGATAGTGGCCGGTATCACAAAAAGATCGCGCACCGAGGTCGGCTCCACCGCATCATCCATCTCCACGTCCTTGAGCAAGACGTCATATATCGAGGTGTCGATACTGGAGCGATCGATGCCAAGCCCACTGGTGGCATTGCCTTGTGGATCTAGGTCGATGAGAAGGGTGCGCTGCCCCTGGAAAGCCAACGCCGCGGCAAGATTGATTGCGGTCGTTGACTTGCCGACACCACCCTTTTGGTTAGCGAGGGCGATGACGAGTGAACGTTTCTTGCTCAATGTTGTCGCATGATAAGGAGCCACACCCGCTGGTCAAGGACCGCCGCCGGAATCTCGAGCAATTCGAACCCCAGCACATTTGGTTTCGCTGCCCATGAGCCCCCGATAACCGCGGTCCCACCCGAGCTCAGCAACCGTGTGAAGTCGGTCAGGGCACGCTCCGGAGAGAGACTGGCGCGAGACACCAACCCGTCCACCGGTTGCTCCCATTCGGCGATATCCCCTTGAACCACTTCGACGTTGGGTAGGTCCAGCATCCGGGTCACCCGTTTCATCAGACCCACCCGTCTCTGCGATCGATCCAGTAGCTGAAACCGGGTACCTGGCATCACCACCGCCATCGGGATACCGGGAAGACCGACTCCAGACCCCACATCGAGGACCACAGTAGGAGGCTTTTCAAAACCGCCAACAAACAGCAATGAGTCGCCAATGTGACGATTGTCGATACGATCGGTCTCGTTGGGACCGAGCCCACCGGCCTCCACCGCCTCGGTGAGAAGCCATTCCCGATAGACCTGTAGTTGTGCGCTCTGAGCCGACGTCAGTTCGAGACCGGCCCACTCAACACATCGCGTCCAGACTGGGGGTTCCACGTGAAACAAACCCTACTCAGTTGGCCAAACCTCACCGACGGCGGTCGGCCCAAGAGTCGGTGAACCGATTTGTCCGAAAGGTCCCACCGGGCGCCCAAGAGATCTACTCCTCTTCGGCGGCGACGGATTTGGTGGCGTTGAGCACCACGTAACGACGCGGGGCCTCACCCTCCGAATACGAGTTGACACCGTCGCGGGCCGCGGCGGCGTCGTGGATCACCTTGCGGTCGGCCGGGCTCATCGGCTCCAACATGATCTCGCCACCTTCTTCGAGCAATTGGTCGATGAGACGCTCTGCATAGATGGTCAGCGCTTGTCGACGTCGTTCGGCGTAACCTGCGATGTCGAGACGAAGCCGGGCCGTGTCCTGGGCGTATCGTTGCATCACGGTGCGAGTCAACTCATGGATCGCCGAACGCACCGATCCTCTGACCCCGACCAATGCCTCGGTTTGCTCCCCGTCGACATCCGCCACGATGACATCCTCCTCGACCTTGGTGGTGACGGTGCCTTCCAACCCAAAGGCGCTCACCAGCCCCTCGAGAAATTCGCCGGCGATTCGTGCCTGTTCCTCGATCGTCATCTCGGGACGGTCATCGATCTTTGGTTCTCGTTGTTCTTCATTACGGCTCATGTCGCGACCCTTATCTCTGGCCTGCTGTCGTTGGCCACGCTGGTTTCCACCACCATTCTTAGCCGAAGCTTGCCCTCTTTGCTTGGAACCGCCGCTCGAGACCTGGCCCTGACCCGTCTTCTTACGCTCGTTGCGTCGACGTCGCCCCTTGCGTCGTTTGACCCGAACCACCGCATCCTGACCGCCGATCCCGAGAAAACCCCGTTCGGGTTCCTGGATCACCTCTACCGAGAGCTGGTCCCGATCAGCGACACCCAGTTCCTGCATCGCGGCTTCCACCGCCAGATCAACCGACTTCGCCCTTACCTCGATCTCGACGTAACTCACGTCATCTCCTCCTGCGCCGACGGCGCTTCTTGGCGGCGCCCGATTGAGGCTTCTTGACCTGGCCTTCGTCGGAGTCATTGACCTGTTTCGACTCCTCGGCGGTCTTAGCCATCGGGGTCGGACGCCCATCGATCTTGAATATCAAAGCCTGCTGACCAAGTCGGAACAGGTTGGAGGTGCTCCAATACAGAACGAGACCGGCCGGGAAGTTCCACGATATGAATCCGATGAACAACGGCATGATCTTGGTGATTGCCTGCTGCGCCCCCGCTCCGGGTTGGCCACTGGGTCGTTCCTGACCGTAGGTGGAGTGCCACTGTTGGACATATTGGGTGGCGACCATGAGCACGATCATGATCAGATAGGGGATGGCGACCAAGATGCCGATGCTCACCGCTTCACTGGGGGTGGTGCTCAGATCCATGCCGAGAAAGGTCTTGACTGTCCCGTCTCTGAGGGCAACACCGAGGGCACTGGCGGGATCGAGCGACTCAAGCGGTGTCTGCAGGAGTCGGAACAAGGCAAACCAGATCGGCATCTGGACGAGGAGGGGGAGAAGACAACCACCGGGGGTGGCCCCGGCCGATTTCTGCAATTCCATGAGACGCTTCTGCATCTCCGGCGGATCTTCCTTGTACTCCTTCTGGATCCGTTTGATCTCCGGTTGTATCTCGGTGAAGGCTCGAGTGGCCCGGGTCTGCTTCAGAGTCAGCGGGAACACCACGAGATTGATGAAAATGGTGAGTAGGACGATCGAAAAGCCAAGCGCAAGGCCCTCCGACATGAACCCCTCGAGCAGACCGTAGAAAAAGGCGAGGACCGATCCAAGTCCTTCCTTCAGGAGGTCGAACGCTGCACCCATCTAGTTGGTTCTCCAGTTTTTGGGTACCGGGTCGTATCCACCGGGACGCAAGGGATGACACCGGCCGATTCGCTTCACGCCGAGCCAGACCCCACGGACCACACCGAAGCGGGCGATGGCCTCGGCGGCGTACGAGGAGCATGTCGGCTGAAAACGACAATTGGCGCCAAGGTTGGGGCTTACCAGTTTTTGGTAAATCCTGATCAAACCGACTGCCCACGATCGAGGACGAAGACGTTCAGACATTGCTGTCCTCTAGAGCGCGTTCGATCCACCCCATCAGAGTGGGGTGTGGGGCATCTGCTACCTCGCTGGTGCCGATGATCACGTAATCCGTTCCTGGTTTCAGTTGCACCGCGCGCAGACAGTGCCGAAGACGGCGCTTGATCCGGTTCCGAGTGACCGCGTTCCCGGTGCTCTTGGAGATTACGAGCCCGACCCGCGTCACACCCGGTTCACCGGAGCATTTCACCATCACGACCCCGCCTGAGCGACGTCTCGTCCCTTCCTTCAGGACCCTTCGAAAGTCACGAGGGGCTCGAAGGGATTCGAAGTCAGGCAGCGAGACGCTTCCGACCCTTGAGACGACGCGACTTGACGATGCCGCGACCGGCCCTGGTCTGCATACGGTGACGAAAGCCGTGACGGCGCTTTCGTCTCCGAACCTTGGGTTGGTAAGTCCGCTTCATGACTAAAGAAAGGGGGTAGAGGGGTGAGTCGACACAGGTTACGAAGCCTCCCGGAGCTATGTCAAAGTCTCATCTTGCCCAAAGACTGTCGTCACCCTCCGCCGCCGGACCTGGAGCGCGAAGAATTGAGATAGCTCGCGAAAAGAAACCACAGCCCTCTGGAGGTCTCTCCAGACATCCAACCGCCTGGCAGACAATGGAAAAACGGTGCGTAGCCTGGGCCTTTCCTGTGGATATAGCTGGTAGGACTCTTCCACACCGATGATTCTCGCGTTCTTGACGGACCAGTGATCCGATGTCGATACTCGCCTGCCTTGCCCTTGTGAGCGTGATCCACTTCCTCAGCCGGATCTGTACGGCTGGACCGCTCTCGGTGACAAGCAGAAAGATGTCCCGGAGGATGACGCCGGCCCTTTCCACAGATGTGGACGGGTTTGTGGACAACCTGTCCGGTGGGAGGAGTGGTCTTGGTACAAGAACATGTGGCGCCCGACGGATGGGGCCAGTTTCAAGCCGTCTTGAAGGCAGGAGCCTCCAAGGGGAACTGGGACACGTGGCTGTCGCGACTCAGACCGGATTTCGCCGGGGAAGCGCCAACACTGATCGCTCCCAGCGAATTCCATCTTCGTTGGGTGCGGGACAAGCACGGTGACCTGCTCGAGGCCGCCTATCGCGACGTCTTCGGTCCTGAAGTCAGTCCCAGCTTTCGGGTGGTCGAGCCCGAACCCTCCGAACCGGCGCTTCCCTTGGGTGGGGAGGAGCAAAACGGCGACTCAGGGCTCAGGACGACCAGCGTCACTGACACTCCGCCCACCAACCTCATCTCCCGCTATCGCTTCGAGAGCTTCGTAGTCGGTCAATCCAACCGGTTTGCCTGGGCGGCTTCGATGGCCGTGGCCGAACAACCCGGCGCCCACTACAACCCACTGTTCATCTACGGCGCAGCTGGACTGGGCAAGACTCACCTGCTCAACGCGGTCGGTCACGAGGCACTCGAGATGTACCCGAATCTCGTGGTCAGGTATGTCTCCTCGGAGAACTTCCTCAACGATTTCATCGACTCGATCAGACGCAAGCGCCCCGATGACTTCAAACACCGCTATCGGGGAGTGGACATCCTGCTCCTCGATGATGTTCAGTTCTTCGAGGGCAAGGAACAGATCCTGGAGGAGTTCTTCCACACCTTCAACTCCCTCTACGAGTCGGGGAAGCAGATGGTCATCAGCTCCGACCGTCATCCGCGCAATCTCTCTTCGCTCGAGGACCGACTCCGCAGCCGGTTCGAGTGGGGTCTGCTCACCGATATCCAGCCGCCAGACGTCGAGACCCGGCTCGCCATCCTGAAGCGGAACGCCGAATTCGCCCCTCGGCCGGTACCGATCGAAGTGCTCGAGCACATCGCAAGCCTGGTTTCGGACAACATCCGCGAGCTGGAGGGGGCGCTGACCCGGGTCACCGCTTGGTCGGCTCTCAACCGAAGGGACATCGACTTCGAGACCGCCGAGCGAGTCCTCAGAGACATCGTCACCACAGATGAGCCGGTGCCTTTGAGCCCGGAGATCATCATGCGCACCACCGCCTCGGCCTACGGTTTCTCTGTCGAAGACGTGCTGAGCCCGAGCCGTCGCCAACCATTGGTCCTCTGCCGTCAGATCTCGATGTACCTGTGCCGGGAACTGACCGACCTCTCACTGCCCAAGATCGGCCAAGCCTTCCAGCGTGACCACACCACCGTCCTCCACTCGGTGGACAAGGTGAAGCGCATTCTCCGCTCGGATCGAGCCGTCTTCGACCGGGTCACTCAACTCACACAGGACCTGAGGAAAGGTATGGGCGTTTCCCCAGGCACCTGAGTTTTCCCCCGGACGACTCGAATTGTCCCCGCCATACCAACATGAGGATCCCCAGCACAAACACCAGGCACGCTCAGCCCAAACTCCACTTATCCCCATATCCACAACCCCCTACTACGACTAATACTCTTTTTAATGAACTTCAATAGCAACAGAAGAAGGGATTGCCACCTGTGAGAATCCGAGCGCAGCGAGACGACCTTGCCGACGTGCTCGCCCGAGCTACCAGGGCCGTCGGGGCCCGAGCCGCCTTGCCGGTCCTCCAGGGGTTGCTCTGTGAGGTGTCGGGCACCACGCTGCGAGTAACCGGCACCGACCTCGACGTGACGGTTCGCACCACGGCCGAGGTGGAGGTGATCGAAGAGGGCAGGGCGGTGATCCCCGGCCGGCTCCTCTCCGAAGCCGTCAGGAAGATGCCGGCCGGGTCTGTCACCATCGGTGTGAGTGACACCGACATCGAGATACAGGGCAACGGGCCGCGCTTCACATTGCGACCCCTCATCGTCGACGACTTCCCGGTCCAGGACGATTTGGTCTCGGACGGGGTAGAGGTCGACGGGGAAGTCCTGGCCGAAGCCATCGCCCAAGTGACGGTGGCTGCTTCCGGCGACGGGGCGCGACCGATCCTGACCGGTGTGCTGTTCGAGAGCTCGGACTCGGGGCTGCGCATGGTCGCCACCGACTCCTACCGCCTGGCCAAGCGGGACCTCGAAGGTGTTGGCCTTGAAGGTTCGGGGCTGGTCCCCGCACGAGGCTTGCGGGAGCTTCCCCGGGCGATCGGGGCGGCCAAAGTCACCGCCCAGCTAAGGGACCGCGAGGCAGTGTTCACCTCCGACAAAGGCATGCTTCGTCTCCGACTCATCGACGGCAACTTCCCCAAGTACCAGTCCTTGCTCCCCGAGAGCTATCCCAATCAGGTGGTGATCAAAAAGGATGTGCTTCTCGACGCCTTGGGGCGTGTCACCTTGGTTGCCGAGGATCACATCCCCGTCCGATTGAAGTTGCTCGAAGGAGGGGTCGAGGTGAGCGTCACCCGGCAGGATGTCGGTGGTGAGACCGAGCATCTCCCCGGCGAGTTCTCGGGCAGCGACGAAGAGGTCTCGATCGCCTTCAACCCGCGGTATCTCCAGGACGGAGTGACTGTCATCCCTGGAGACTCGGTACGGATCAGAGTGATCGATGCGTTCAAGCCGAGCGTGATCGACAGTGGCGCTGACGACGATTTCCTCTATCTCCTGATGCCCGTTCGGGTTTGAATGAAAGTCGATTGGATCGCCCTCACCGACTTTCGCTCCTATCCGACTCTCGAGTGGCAGCCTGAACCCGGAGTGAACCTGCTTCTCGGCCCCAACGGGGCAGGGAAGACCAACCTTCTCGAGGCGATCGCCTACTTGGCCTCACTCCGCTCCTTCCGGTCGGTGGGCGACGGGGCCTTGATCAGAGACGACGCCGACTCGGCAGTGGTGCGGGCCGGGGTGTCCGGGGTGGACCGGGAGCGGCTGATCGAGGTCGAGATACCGCGGGTCGGGCCGAGGAGAACCCAGGTGGACAAGACCCGGCTCAACCGCACGGCAGACCTGTTGGGAGCACTGCGGGTGATCGCGTTCCTACCCGAGGACCTGGACCTGGTGAAACGTGGTCCGGCCCTGAGACGTGACCTGCTCGATGCGATTGCGGTGCAACTCTGGCCCGCGGCCTATCTCGACCAGTCCGAGTTCGATCGAGCTCTCCGTCAGCGGAACGCGTTCCTCAAATCGGGAGCAAGGGACGACGCCACCCTCTCGGTCTGGGACGCGCGTCTCGCTCAGTCCGGGGGCAGGGTCATGGCTCGCCGTGCCCGCGTGATCGAGACTCTCACCTCGCTGCTCGATGCGTGTTATGAGGACATCGCCCAGCAGCGGCACCGGGCGTCGATCGGCTATGTGGCCTCTTGGGGAGGGGATGATCAGATCCTCAATCGCACGGCTGCCGACTTCTCGGCGGCGATCCTGGAGGCGGTCGAGGTCTCCCGGCGGGCGGACTACGAACGGAGGCTGACCACAGTGGGGCCCCATCGGGATGAACCGGTGTTCCGAATCGACGGGACCGAGGCCCGGACACATGGCAGTCAGGGGGAGCAGCGGACCATGGCGCTGGCGGTCAAGCTCGCCTCACATCGCGCAGTTGCCGACCTGGTCGGCGAGCCACCGGTCCTGCTCCTCGACGACGTCTTCTCCGAGCTGGACCCAGAGCGCGCCGGGGCTCTGGCCAAGGCGCTCCCCGGGGACACCCAGACCATGATCACCTCGGCGCGCCCTGAGGACGTGCCGATAGTGGGGTCGGTGTGGCGGGTAGGGGAGGGCGTGCAACGATGAGGGATGACGATCTCTCGTCATTCGAATCGTCGCTGCTCGAAGTCTTTCGCCGTCTCGGTCTGCCCGATCCGATCGTCATGTCGCAACTGACCGAGAAGTGGGACGAGCTGGCCGGCAGCCCCTGGTCGGGTCGTTCGACTCCTCTGTTCATTCAGGGCACGACATTGGTGGTAGAGGCCAGCTCGCCGTCGATGGTCGCCTTCCTCAGATACGGCTCAGCCGAGCTGATCCGGGCGATTGCCGACCGTCTCGGGGAGGGTGTGGTCGACCGGATCGATGTCCGCCCGCCGGCGGGTCGCTGAGGTCGCCAGCTCCCTTGATGAATTCGGTTTTGTCAGGTAATTCTTGTAAAATGACATTCGTGCAACTTGCCTCTGCAGTCAGCCCGGGTAAGTCAGCCAGGTCAGTCATCAGATTCCCGGAAGAGGGCTCACAAGGAGGGTCGTGACGGCCACTCGCGACAGTTACGAAGCCAAAGACATCACCGTTCTCGAGGGTCTCGAGGCGGTCAAACGCCGACCCGGCATGTATATCGGTTCCACCGGTCCCCGCGGTCTGCACCATCTCATCTGGGAGGTGGTCGACAACTCGGTGGACGAGGCGATGGCCGGTTATTGCACCAGGATCAGCGTGACCCTGCTCCCCGACGGAGGGGTCGAGGTCATCGACGACGGTCGGGGGATCCCGATCGAGCACGTTGCCAAGACCAAACGATCGGCTCTCACCACCGTTCTGACCACTCTCCACTCGGGTGGCAAGTTCGAGCAAGGGGCCTACACCGTGTCCGGTGGTCTTCACGGCGTCGGTGTCTCGGTGGTCAATGCTCTCTCCACCCGTCTCGAAGCGGAGGTCCGGCGTGGGGGACACCTCTACTACCAGGAGTTCAAGGACGGAACGCCGAAGACCCGCGATCCCAAGAAGATCAAGCCGGTCAAGAAGAGCGGCACCACGATCCGCTTCTGGCCCAGTGAAGGCACCTTCCAGGAGACGACCTCCTTCGACTACGACACCGTGGTGTCGAGACTCCGCGAGACCGCGTTTCTCAATCGAGACCTTCAGATCACTTTCACCGATCAACGCGAGGAGCCTGACCGCACCGAGGTCTTCCACTACAAGGGTGGTCTGGTCGACTTCGTCAAGCACCTCAACTCCAAGCGTGACCCGCTCCACGCTCATGTGATCGACATGATCGATGTCGGTGAAGACGCCGAGCTCGAGGTGGCCATGCAGTGGACCACCTCCTACACCGAGTCGGTGCTCTCCTTTGCCAACAACATCAACACCCACGAAGGGGGCACTCACGAAGAGGGCTTCCGCAAAGCGCTGACCAAAGCGATCAACGACTTTGCCCGGGTCAAGGGGCTTCTCAAAGAGAAAGACGAGAACTTGACCGGCGAGGATGTCCGAGAAGGCTTGACTGCCGTGATCTCGGTGCGGGTCAAAGAGCCCCAGTTCGAGGGTCAGACCAAGACCAAGCTGGGCAACACCGAGATCCGTTCCTATGTGGAGAGGGCTCTCAACCGCAAGCTCCCCGAGTGGCTCGAGCGATATTCGCCCGAGGCACGTCGCATCGTCGACAAATGTGTCAGCGCGGCGAGGGCGAGGGAGGCGGCGCGCAAGGCTCGAGAGCTGACCCGTCGCAAGTCGGGGCTCGAATCGGGCGGGTTGCCCGACAAGCTCGCCGACTGCTCGAGTCGCGACCCTGGGGAATCCGAGCTGTTCATCGTCGAGGGAAAGTCCGCCGCCGGTCCGGCAAAGTCGGCGCGGGACTCGGCGACCCAGGCAATCCTCCCTATCCGGGGAAAGATCCTCAACGTGGAGAGGGCCCGTCTCGCCAAGGCACTGCAAAACCTCGAGGTCCAGGACATCATCACCGCCATGGGAACCGGGATCGGCGACGAGTTCGACGCCACCAAGGCCCGCTACCACAAGGTCGTGATCCTGACCGACGCCGACGTCGACGGCTCCCACATCCGGACACTGCTGCTCACTCTGTTGTTCCGTCACATGAGGGGGTTAATCGACCACGGTTACGTCTACGTGGCGCAGCCGCCTCTGTATCGGGTCAAGATCGGATCCAAGGTCCACTATCTCAAACACGAAGAAGCCCTCAACGAGTTCAAGAAGGAACATCCCAAGGTGAAGCCGACCCGGTTCAAAGGACTCGGCGAGATGAACCCGAGCGAATTGTGGGAGACCACCATGAATCCCGAGACCCGGACCCTGCTCCAGGTGACCATGGAGGACGCCCTCCGGGCCGAGGACGTGTTCGAGACCCTGATGGGTGATGATGTCGCCCTGAGAAAGGCCTTCATCCAGCAGAACGCCGACGACGTCCGATTCCTGGACATCTGATCCCATGAGCGAAGAGACACTCGAGCCAACCCGTCCCAGCTCCGACATCGAGATCACCGACGAGATGGAGCAGAGCTTCATCGACTACGCCATGTCGGTCATCGTCTCCCGGGCCTTGCCCGATGTCCGGGACGGTCTCAAGCCGGTGCAACGTCGGATCATCTATTCGATGTTCGAGAACAACATCACCTCGGCGTCGGCGCATCGCAAGTGCTCAAAGGTCGTTGGTGACGTCATGGGGAACTATCACCCCCACGGTGACCAGGCGATCTACGACGCTCTGGTCCGGATGGGCCAGGACTTCTCGATGCGACACCTCCTGATCGACCCCCAAGGCAACTTCGGCACCATCGACGACCCGCCGGGAGCTGCCCGGTACACCGAATGTCGTCTCACCAAGCTCTCGGCGCATCTACTCGACGGGATCAGGGAGAACACGGTCGATTTCGTCGAGAACTACTCCGGGGAGATGCAACAACCCTCGGTCCTACCCGCCCGTTTTCCCAACCTGTTGGTCAACGGCTCCCAGGGGATCGCGGTGGGGATGGCCACCAACATCCCGCCACACAACCTGGGGGAGGTGATCGACGCCTGCATCCACACGATCGAGAACCCCGATGCCACCTCCGAGGAGCTGCTGCAATTCGTCAAGGGCCCCGATTTCCCCACCGGCGGGTTCCTGATCGGGACTGCCGGGCTTCGTGACGCCCTGACCTCGGGGCGGGGATCGGTCAAGATCCGCGCCGTTTGCGACGTGGAGGAGATTCGCAAGGGGCGCACCGCGATCATCGCCACCGAACTTCCCTACCAGGTGTCCATCGAGCGGATCATCGCCAAGATCAAGGAACTGGTCGACGGCCGGAGACTGGAAGGTATCGCCGAGGTCCGCAACGAGAGCTCGGATCGGGTCGGCACCCGGCTCGTGATCGAGTTGAAGTCCAATGCGGTGCCCCAGGTCGTGCTCAACCAGCTCTACAAGAACACCCCGCTTCAGGACTCCTTCGGCTACAACATGGTGTCGCTGGTCGACGGGGTGCCCCGCACTCTCGACCTTGCCGCCATGGTCGGCTACTACCTCGACCACCAGATGGAGGTGGTGGAGCGACGCACCCGGTTCCGTCTGGAAGAGGCACAGGCCCGGGCCCACATCCTCGAAGGCCTGATCATCGCGGTGGACAACATCGATGAGGTGATCAAGCTGATCAGGGGCTCGGCAGACACTCCCGACGCCCGCACCAATCTCATCGCCCGCTTCGAGCTCTCCGAGATCCAGGCCAACGCCATACTCGACATGCCGTTGCGTCGTCTCACCGCCCTCGAGGTCGACAAGCTGCGGACCGAGCTCGCCGAGCTCCGGGAACTGATCGCCGATCTGGAGAAGATCCTGGCCGACCCCAAGATCCGTTGGGGGATCATCAAGGACGAGCTGACCGAGATCCGGGCCACCTTTGGTGAGAGTCGGCGGAGCCGGATCATCCCCGACGAAGGTGATCTGTCCTTGGAGGATCTGATCGCCGACGACGAGCTGATCGTCACCGTGTCCGAAGCCGGCTATGTCAAGTCGGTCCCGGCCTCCACCTATCGCACTCAGGCGAGGGGTGGTCGCGGGGTAAAGGCGGCCGAAGTCCAGGGCGAAGATGTCATCCGGCATTTGGTGCACACCACGGCGCACGCTTACCTGCTGTTCTTCACCAACAAGGGCCTGGTCCATCGACTCAAAGCACACGGCATCCCCCGTCAGTCCAGGACGGCCAAAGGGGTCCTGGCCCAGTCGGTGCTTCCGCTGGAGCCTGAAGAGACGGTGCAGGCGATCATCGACACCAGGGACTACGAGACCGGGCGTTATCTGGTCTTGGTCACCAAGCGTGGGATAGCCAAGAAGTCGGAGTTCAAGGAGTACGACTCTCGCAATCAGACGTTGGTCGCTATCAAGCTCGTCGGCGACGACGAACTTGTCTCGGTGCGTCTCACCAATGGCGAGAACGACATGCTGATCTTCACCCGCGAGGGCATGGGGATCCGTTTCAAGGAGGCCGACCTGAGAAGCATGGGTCGGGGAACCCAGGGAGTCCGGGGGATAAGACTGCGCGAAGGTGACCGGGTGGTAGGAGCGGTGTCCAACGTCGAGGGTGACGAGGTGCTTCTCCTGACATCGGCCGGATATGGCAAACGGACCAGTATCGGGGAGTTCCGTCGTCAGACCCGGGGCGGGATAGGAGTCAAGGCGTTCAAGTTGACCCGGGTCCGGGGAAGCCTGATCGGAGCGAGGGCGGTGTCCAAGGACGACGACGTGTTCCTGATCTCTTCCAAGGGGATCGGCATCCGCACTCCGGTGGCCAAGATCAGCCGTCAGAAGCGGGACTCGACCGGGGTGCGGGTGATCGACGTCGGCGCCGGCAACGAATTGTCCGCTCTGGCCATCGTGCCCGACGACGACCTCGGAACCCTATAAGGGGTCTTTGTCGTTGGACAAGCGTGAGGGTCTCTTAGACTCTCCCCATAACCAGGAGCCCCTATGGCAACAGTTCGACGCGTACGACGCATCATCCGCAAGATCGACCCTTGGACCGCATTGAAGGTGTCCTCGGTGGTTTGGGCCGTGCTCGCCCTGGCCCTGGTGCTGGGCGGGATCATCTTCTGGTCGGTCCTGGAGCGGGCGGGGATCCCCCAGAACATCACCGATTTCATGGTGGAGATCACCCTGCTCGACGAGGGAGCGCAGCCCTTCGCCAATGTGGAGCAGTTCTTCCGCGTGATGGTCTTTGGATCCGTGGTTTGGTGGGTGACCATGACCGGTGCCACCGTGGCGGGCGCCATCGTCTACAACCTTGTCTCCGATGTCGTTGGTGGGCTGGAGTTGGTGGTCCTCGAGGAGACGCTGAACCCGGTGGCCCCGTCTCAGGTCCTGCACCCGCCCAGCGACTACACGCCGGGCAATGGGTCGGTCACCCCGCCCCCCGACCAAGCCGACATCCCAACCCAGGAAAGCCCACGGGTCCGCACCTCCTGACACCGCCCTTTCTCCCCCCGAAGGGGGGAGTACCGGCGTAGCCGGGGAGGGGGGAACTCCTGGCTCCCCCCCGACACAGAAGAACCGCGTTCAGCGGTCGTCGGCCATCACCAGCCCCATCGCAGCCGCCGTTTGCAAATAGCTCAGCGCCGAGTCCCAGACCGGCCCCGGCTCGTCGGCGACGATTGCCACTCCGGCGGCGAGAGCGATCCCGGACAGAAAGGCACCGTCGTCGATGATGGTCACTCTTCTCTCGGCCCCCACCGCCAGACAGGCAGCCAGCTGATCGGGGGACTTGGCCAGTGCGACATGTCTTTCCCCGAAGACGACGTCGGAGGCTTTCAGCGCACCGATCGGATCGGGGAATCTGACTTGGTGGTCGGTGCCCTCGTCCAGATCGGGATGGGCCACGGCCACGACCCTCGACTCCGACTCGCGTGCCGCCAGTGCCAGGGCCACTCCCACCGGGGAAGCTCCCCAGACCACCACGCCGTCGGCCGGGTCGTCCCCATCCCAAACCAGCCTGACTCCGAGTTCACGTGCCTTGTCGGGTGCCCCGTCTCCGGTGCCGATCAGGACGTCGCAGCCATCGGCGTCGGGCACGACTCTGAAACTCCGGCTACGCGCCGAGCCGATTACGACGACCTCGTCGATTCCCGGGTGAGCGCTGAGGGAATGGGCTGCCCGTACCGCGATGTCCCCGGTGACGAGGACTCCAACCTTCACGACGGTTCGACTGGATTCCAGGCTGCGTCGGGAATGACGACCTCGGCCTCGCGCCGACGCCACAAGAAGAAGGCGGCGATCGCGCCGAGAATGATGACTGGGGAGATCCGCTTCACGACTTGCAGTCTATGGTCGGTTCTCAGCTTCCCGAACTGACAGGCCCTCCATAGGTCCAGGCGTCCAGAGGAATCCCCTCGGTGAGTTCACCCGCCTGCTCGACGCTGTCGGCCCTGATCTCGATGACGTACTGCCCACCAACGACCATCATCTCGTGTGACATAGAGCCGGGATCACTCATGGTCTCGATCGACTCGTCCACCTCCTGCGACCACCTCTGCAGATCACCCAACACGAAGGGAACCTCGTGCACCACCAGCCCCGGGTCGTCGATCTCGATGCAGGCCACCTGCCAGTCGATCTCGCCGACATCGGTGATACCAACGTGTAACTCGTCGCCCTCCGTCCACCGCCCACCCCAGAGTCTCTGCTCGAGATCGGGTGAGAGCCCCACGAGAACAGTGAGCGGGTCGACACGCCGGGATGCATCGAGGTCCATTCCGGAACAGGGCAGATACTCGACTGTAGGTTCGGGCGGAAGCTTGGTCTCGGCGATGCCACAGGCCGACAGGGTCGTTCCGAGCAGGAGGAAGGCGAGTAGTCGTGACGGCATGGGCGCTGCAGATCTTCCCACGACTGAGTCGATAAGGCTGCGATTTGACTCAACAGAAGTTGACTCAATAGTCTGCGACTGATGGATCTATCCCAGCGAGCCCGTATCCACCACGCCCTCGGCGACCAGGTGAGGCTCCAGGTCGTCGACGAGTTGTTCCTCGGCGACCGGACACCGGCGGAGATCGGAGACGTCGTCGGTCTCCCGAGCAACCTGGTTGCCCATCACCTCGGGGTGCTCGAGCAGACCGGGCTGCTGACCCGGCACCAGGGGGAGG
>DASWKK010000209.1:0-10558 GCA_036396655.1 Acidimicrobiia bacterium | reverse complement strand
GGGGGCCAAGGAGAGCGCCATCATCATCGACCTGATCCTGGAGCTGAAGGAACGCCGTGACGTCTCCATCATCCTCATCGCCCACAACTTCGCCCAGGTCATCGAGGTGTGCGACCGGGTCAACTTCCTCCAGCACGGTCGCATCTCCTATGAGACCGCGGTCGGGGACACCTCCGTGCAGGAGCTGACCGAACTGGTGTCGGCCGAGTACCGGGGGCGGGGACGACCCACCGAGGAGAACTAGCGGCCGGCGAGGTCGGCCCACACGTACTGGACGACTGCGTTGACCTGGTCGGGGTCCAGTCTCGTTTCGAAGCCCGGCATCCTCCCTGGCACGCCGGTCGACACGAACCGGGCCACCTCCTCGACCAACTCGAATCGGGCGAGGCCCCCGGCCAACGCCGGGCCGATCCCGCCCTCTCCCCCGGCTCCGTGACATCCGGCGCAGTTCGATTGGTACAGGTCGCCGCCAAGGGCAGTGTCGGGTGACTCCACTTCGGCGACTGTCGGCGAGACCGTGGACAACAGGACCACCGTCGCAACTGTGGCTACCGCCACCAGAATCTGCACCAGGTCGACGAGACGCTTGAACATCAGATGCCCGGGAAGGCAACTGTGGTGAAGAACCAGAGCGAGCTGGTCAGCCAGATCGTCACCAGCGTGGTGAAGACGACTCCCCCCACCACGGGCAGGGCCCATGACGGCGCCTCTGGTGAGCGAACCAGGGTCACCTTGGCGGCGAACGCACCATAGAAGAGACAACCCAGTGAGGAGTGGGCGAAGCGCCGCAGCTCACTGAAGTCGGGCTCGAAGCCCAGCGCCCAGAGACAGTGGAACGCCACCGGCAGGCTGAGGGCGAAAGCCAGGGTCCCGGAAAGCCGGTGTGCGTCGCCGAACCAAGACGGCATCTCGCGGGGGAAGCTCACCTTGCCCCACATTCGCAACGCCGAGTAGAGCTGATAGAGCGCAAACACCAGGATCAGCGTGGTGGTCCACGCCTTGAAACTCAGGGTATTGGCGAAGAACAGCGAGATCGTCTGTTGCCCCGCCGGGTCGTGGATCGAGCCGTAGACACCGGCCGCCACCGCTACCGCACCGCCTGCCAACAACGCCTTCCACAGGACCCCCGAGATTGTGCCGGTCGCGGTAGCCACGCTCACAACTTACTCCGACCGGTGCTGGCGAAGGCGGCGGAATCCAGCCTGGCGTCGCGCGACGCACTGCACTGCAGAACCTGCCCTCTGTTCGGTTTGAGGTGGTGCTGGAGGTGGTAACTGCCCCGGCGTCGAGCGTGTGACCTCCAGCGAAAGGGCAGGGGGCCACGCTCCTGTGAATGGAGGTACCGAATGAGTACACGGAAACTGCGCAGGCCGGCTGCCCTCGTAGCCTCGCTAGCTTTGGTATTCGCGGTGAGTGCCTGTGCCGACGACGACCCCGACCCCAACGATCCCGCAGATCCGGTCACGACGACTGTTCCCCTCGGGACAACCGCTCCCCTCGAAACGACCACTACCCCCGCCGGCTAACGCCGGGTGGGGCCGTTGGAGGGTGTCATCCCGGTGACACCCCCCACGTCCTAGTGGTCTGTGTCGACCCACCCGGTGACGCTGGCCAGATGACCATCGGGATCACGGAAGTGGGTGGCCAATAGCGTCCTGACTCCGTCCGACGTGACCGGTCGGAGGTCCACTTCAAACGGCACTCCCTTCCGTTGCATCTCCTCGAAAACGGCCCTGACCTCGTCGACCTCGAGCACGATTTCGGTGTCGGAGGTCTGGGTTTCGAAGTGCTCGGGGTGATTGAGGACCAGCCGGCTGTCACCCAGCGACAGGAAGGCGAACTCCTCCCCGGACCAGTCCAACTGCAGACCGACCAAGTCGCTCCAGAACGCAATCGCGCTCTCCATATCGGAGACACGCAGGATCACATGGCTCAGCTTCATCGTGCGAAGCTAACTACTTGTGCCCCCAGATGGCGGCGGGACTCGGCTGTATTACCGGTAGCGCCAGACGATGCGGCCTCGAGTCGGGTCATATGTCGAGACTTCGACGTCGACCGTATCCCCGGGGAGAACCCGGATACCACGTCCCCGCCGCATCCGCCCCGACGGTTTGGCCAACAGCTCGAACCCGCTGTCCAGCTTCACCTCGAACGTCGAGTCGGGCAGCATCTTGAGGACCGTGCCCCGCATCCTTATATATTCTTCTTCGTCTTTTGCCATGATTTCCTTGGAAGAAGGGGACAGTCTAGGAGGCAGACCCGGGGTGTCGGCAATGGAGACTCAAACCCGGTTGACCACCTCTAGCCAGCTAATCCCGCCCGTGCCTCGACCGCGCCCTCGATGATCGCCTGGGCCTCTTCGATCAGACGCTGTGCCTCGTTGACCCACCGTTGATACTCGGCTAGATCGCCTGCGGTGAGCGCTTCCGCCGCCCGGTCGAAGGCGGCTGCGGCTTCGGACAGAAGCTCGGCCACAGTGTCTCCGTCCGGGGTCGGCGGAGCAGGGTCGACAGGCTCGCCGCCGGTCCCGGCGCCGAAGACCTGCTGCAAAGCGAGATCGAGAGACTGCGCCCATTCGACCTGATCGCCATGGACCACGATGACCCGGCGGAACTCGGGGATGCCCCCACCCTCGGCTTCGAGGAAGATCGGTTGGATATAGAGCAAGGAATCCTCGATGGGCACCACCAGGAGGTCGCCCTTGATCACCTTCGAGCCCTGGTTGTCCCACAGCGTGAACTGCTCGGATATTTCGCCGTCCTGGTCGATCCGCTGGCCGATCTGTTCGGTTCCGTCGACGAAGTCCCCCTGGGGCATCCTGAAGTCGATGAGCCGCCCGTAACGTCCGGGCGTCGAGTCGGCGACCAGGAAGGAGGACATGTTCCTCCGATCCTTCGGCGTGAACGGCTGGAGGAGCAGATAGGAGAGGTCCTCCTCCCCGGGAAGCTCGGTCAGAAGGTAATAAGGGAGGATCTCGGCCTTGTAGCTGAGGTTGTTGGTGGTCGGGTCGGGTCGGTCACCGAAGAGCAATTCTGCGCCCGGCGAGGTACCGCGGCTGATCGTCGATGGGTCCGCAGGCAGCGACCAGGCGTCGTTGCCCTGGAACAACTCATTGGGGTCGGTGACGTGGTACTCGAGATAGAGCTCGCCCTGAACCTTGAACAGATCCTGGGGATAGCGCAGATGATCCTCCAAGCCCTCGGGCATCTCCGAGGCGGGGGTGAACAGTCCCGGGAAGGCCTCGGACCAGGCAGCGACCACCGGATCGTCGGGATCGACCAGATAGAGAGTGGCATCCCCGTCGAAGGCATCGACGACCGCCTTCACCGAGTTACGCATGTAGTTGACGCCACTTCTCAGCTCCGAGGATCGTGCCAGCCGGAAGATGGCGTCGTTGGTCAAAGGCTGGGAATAGGGATACCACGGGCTGGTCGTGTACAGATCGACCACCCAAAGGATCTGGCCGTTGAGTATCACCGGGTAGGGGTCGGTGTCGAGCTGGAGGAACGGGGCCACGTTCTTGACGATGTGTCCCACATTCCTCTCCACCAGGACCCGGGTGTCGTCGCGGACCTCCCCCGAGATGAGGAGGTTCAGGTCGCGATATCGGAAGGCGAAGGCGATCCGCTTCCAGAAGCTGTCGAGCACCACACCTGCATCGCCTGCGTACTCGTTGTACTCGGTTCCCTCGCCGGCAAGGGGGAAGTCGACTTCCTGGGGTTCATTTCCGGTGTTGACGATGATCGGCCGACCCTCCTGGTAGGTCTCACCGAAGTAGACCCTGGGCTCGTCCAGCTCGAAGTTCTCGACCGAGGCCTGGGGTGGCACGCCGCTGAGCAGGAAACGTGGTTGACCGTCGCTGGCTACAAAATTGGCAGCGTTGACCACCGCCCCAAACCCGTGGGTGTAGAGGAGGCGCTGGTTCAGCCAGTCGTCACGGGGAAGGTTGACCTCCTCCAGCTCGCGGACAGCCATCATCACCTGCGTCGGCACTCCGTCGGTCAGGTAGCGGTCGGTGTCGACCACCCCGAGGGTGTAATAGGTGCGCAGCTCCTGGAAGTTCTGATAGGTCCGCGGCAGCACCGATGGGTCCCACAGCCTGAGATTGTCGATGGTGAGACGGTTGTTCTCTATGTCCGAGGCTTCGATGTCGTCTGCCGCCGGGAACACCCGAACCTCGACTTGGTCGAGACCCCAGGCCGAACGGGTGAAGTCGAGGTTGTGCTGGATGTACTCCCCTTCCCTCTCGAATTCCTGCGGCGTGACCTGGAATCTCTGGATGATGGCCGGGTAGATGGCGGCGGCGATGATGGCCACCACCAGCCACGAGCCCACGGCGACGAGGGCCAGGCTCCAGCCGGGTCGAAACACGTTGACGATGAACAGCACCGCGGCCAACAGGGCCACCAGGATGAGCAAGCGGTAAGCGGGCAACCGGGCGGTGATGTCGGTGAATCCAGGTCCGAAGAAGGTCGGTGCTACCCGGTCCGAGAGCAAGAGCTCGTACATGTCGAGCCGATAGACGACCGCTCGGACCAAAGCGAGCAAGGCGAGCAGCACCGAGATGTGAGTCTTGGTGGGGCGGGTGGTCGAGATGCGACGCCCGTTGAAACGCAGCCCACCGTTGAAGTAGTGGGCTACTGCCACCACCAGGGTGGTGAGGACGAGAAGGTTGAATACCCAATCGGTGACGGTGTCCAAGATTGGGAGTCGGAACATGTAGAAACCAACGTCCAGGCCGAAGATCGGGTCGGCGGTGCCGAATTCCTGGGCGTTGAGGAACAAGAAGACGTCGTCGCGCCAGGTCGACACCGTCAACCCCAACAAGACCGCCAAACCCCCGGTCAGCCAGAACCGGACCTGGCGGATCCGGGGCTCCACCCATTCCCGGAAACGCTCGATCAGCTCTTCTTCTTCGGTCAGATCAAACGGCGCCCAGCGGGGAGAGGTGCGATCAACGATCTGGAGGCTGATCCAGAGGATGAGGAACGCGACGGCGATGCCGCTCGCCCCGAGCAGGATCGAAAGGCCCCACCTCCGTTGCCATACCTGTTCGAAACCGATCGAGTCGAACCACAGGTAGTCGGTCCACAGCGTGCCCAAGGCGGTCAGCACCAAATAGACCGCAGCCACCGCCATCAGGATCAATGTGAGTGGCCGACGACGATCAGACTTGAAGTCCGAGGGAACCCTGGTGAACATCGGCCTTGAGAGTAACGGCTTTGGGGTCTAGCGCACCTGGCCCTCGAACGCGACCTTGCGTCAGGCGAGGGCCAGGGTGCACTCGCACCCGGCGTGCACCGGCGGGAGATGAGAGGCCGGATCGGAAGAGGCGTCCCGGCAGGCGCTGCACGGAGTGCCACTGGGCACCCACTCCAGCTCGCTCTCCCCAGACACGGAGTCGACCAAACCCCGGTGATACCCCACGAGGGCGAGCTCGCGCACCCGACGCTCGGCTTCGTCGGTGCGCCACCCCCTGAAGACACGCGACGCAGCCGACTGTCTCACGCGTTGTCCGTCGCCCGCGTTGACCATGGCGTCGGACACCGCGCCGGCCAGGTCTTCGCCGATGGTCTCGGCGGCGTCTGAGTGCGGTGTGACCTTTCGTTTCAGCTTGGTGTCGGCCATCTCCTCGGCCGCAGCGTGACCGGCCGAGTAGCTCTCGGCCCAGAGTCCGATGAGGTCGGCCCGCATCATCTCGGCCAGGGCCGCGGCATCGGGATGCCACTCGTTCTCGGTGCGCAGACTGTCCAGTGCGACGTTCTGCGCGTCGGTGACCGCTTTCTTGACCCCTCGCAGAGCGCGGTTGGTTATCGGCAAGAGCCTCGCATCACGCAGCTCGATGACCTCGTTTCGGGTCGAGAGCCGGGGCACAGGCTCAGGAGACGCCGGCTCGTCCTCGCGGCTTTGATCCGGCGTCAGCACGGTCGTCTTCCGGATCGACGCTGCCGTCTTTTTGGCTGACGTCGGCGGCGTGGCACGCAAAGCTGCGAACAGAGCGCCGACGTCGTCGGGGCGAGTCTCTCCTCGCCGGTCGGCGCCAACCGACGCCAGCTCTTCTCGTTTTGCCGAGTCTGTTCTTTGCTCCTCCGCTGGCTCAGGTTGGATTTGCTCGGCGACCTCGTTCTCCTCCACCTCGTGTCGGTCAGGGCGCACCTCAGGCTCGAGAGGAGTCACTTCGGGCTCATCCTCCGGCTCTTCAGGGCGCTCCTCCACGGACGGCCGCGGATCGGCCCGCTCCGGAGTCGCCGGCGGGACAACCCGAGAACCCGGCCTGGTGCGAGATGGATCGACTTCCCCTGGTGGGATGACCCTTACCGTCTCGCCTAGCTCCCAGGTCTGCTCGACCGGATCCCAACCAGGTGCCGGGACGATCTTGACACTGGTTGACTCGGACGAGGCATCGAGGTGCTCTCGCTGCTCGTCCAATGATCCCTTGAGTCGGTCGAGAGTGGCACGCGCACTCTCCAGCTCTTCCATCAGCTCGTCACGCCGCTGCTCGAGGGCCCGGGTGCGTTCCTGGGCGGCCTCGGCTTGCCGATGAGCCTGATCGATGAGCTGGTCGTGGTTCTTCTTGGCCTCCGACGCCAGCTTCTCGGCATCCATGGTCGCTGCCCGGACCACCTCCTCGGCATCTCTTCGAGCCGTTGAGGTCAAGCGGTGTGCTTCCCGCTCGGCTTCGCCCATAACGGTGAGCACATCCCGCTCGGCATCACGGCGAATACGGTGAGCCTCGGCCACGGCTTGGCTGAGCAACTCTGTCCCGGTGGTCCAAGCGTCACCTCTCAGCGCCTCGGCATCGTTCTTGGCGTCGTTGCGCAGCGTCGCCGACTCGGTCATCGCCTCTGAACGCCAGCGCTCGGCATCGGACGTGGCACGCTCCCGCATCGAGTCGGCGGCCTCTCTGGCCGCTTGCAGCACAGCGGCGACCTCACGTCCGATGCTCTCGAACTCGGTCTCGAGGTCGCGGTCGGCGTACTCTCCCAACCTCGACGCCAGCCGCTCATTCTCCTTTTGGAGCACCTCGATCTGGCTCGCGACCTGGTCGAGGAACCGGGAGACCTCGCTCGGGTCCAGACCCCGCCGAGCCGTGCTGAACTCAGCTCGTCGAAGATCCTCGGGGACGATGTCAGAAGCCATCAGCCTCAGAAGATACTTACAGATTCCGCTCCCAACCGGGTTTGGTCACACCTCATCGAGCGTGGCCAGGAAGTCGATCGCGTCTTGGAGAGTGGCCACGGACACAATTCCGATGGATTCGCGCTCGGCCGTAAGGGCCTCCTCGTAGTTGCCCTCGGGCACGAGGATGTACTCGGCGCCGGCCGCCTCGGCCCCGACCACCTTTTGTCGGATGCCACCAATGCTGCCCACCGATCCGTCGAACTGGATGGTTCCGGTGCCGGCGATGATGTGACCCCTGGTCATCTCACCCTGGGTCAGAGTGTCGATGATCGCCAGCGCATGCATCATTCCCGCCGACGGGCCACCGACGTTGCCCGCCTGGATCGTGACCGGGAACGGTGGCTCGGTCAGCTCGCCGACGATGATGCCGATCATGGCACCGCCGCTGTCGTCGTCCTTCTCGGCCAACTCCACCTGGAGCAATTGGGTCGTCCCCTCGCGGGTGATGCCGACGTCGACCACATCTCCGGGTTGGAACCCGTCCAGGGCATCGGTCAGGTCAGTGCTCTTGGTGATCTCGCTGCCGTTGAAAGAGTTGACCAGATCGCCGATCTCGAGGATCTCCGCTGCCGGTTTATCGGGCACCAGATCAGTGATCAAGACGTCGACCGGGATCATCTCGTATCCCAGATAACCGAGGGCGACGGTGATAGCCCGGGTCTGCGAGTCGTCCATCTGCTGGAGGACCCGTCTCCGATAGTCCTCATCCGACTCGTCGGGTTGGCGGTACGCCTCCTTGCGAACCAGGTCGATGGTGGGGTCGATCCCGGCGATGACCGCCTCTAGGATGTTCACGTCCTGGCTCACCACTGTGAGCATCAGGAGTTCCCCCTGAGGCGGGAACTCGTCCACTTCGCTGACAACGATCGAGTCGGCGGCGTCGGAAACCGGGCCGGATGAGAAGGCCAGGTAAGGCAACTCCAGGTTCCATGCCCCGAGAATCACGGCGCTCACGACAAAGAGAGCCCCAATCAGATAAAGGGGCCCGGAAGAGCCGCGCTCGTTGTGGTCTTCCACACGAAAAAGAGTAACGGTGGCCTCCGCGTAGCGGTCTTTAAACGTAAGGTTGCACAACCCTGGTTTCGAGGAGCTAAAAGGATCATGACGTCAGCAGTGATCTCCCAGCGGGTACTGCCAAGATCGAGAGTCGCCTCGGTGGTGCTGGTGGTGGCCGCCGCCGCACTGACCGCTCTGGCCGCGCAATGGGAGATACTCCTTCCTTTCACCCCGGTGCCGATCACGGGTCAGACGTTCGCCGTCCTGCTCACCGGCGCCGCCCTCGGGTCGACGCTGGGAGCATCCGGGCAGCTGCTCTACGTGGCGGGGGGCGCGCTGGGCCTACCCATCTTTTCGGGCGGCGCCGCCGGCTGGGAGGCGGCGCGTGCTGCCGGTACGGCCGGCTATCTGATTGGCTTCATCATCGCCGCCGCCCTGGTGGGGTTCATGGCCGAGCGTCGCCAGGACCGGCAGTTCCCCACCATGTTCACCGCTTTCATCCTCGGGTCGTTTGTCATATATGTTTTCGGGGTGGTGGGGCTGATGCTGTCCTTCGACATGAGCACCAGCCAGGCGATCGCGGCAGGAGTAGTCCCCTTCGTCCTCGGGGACGTGATCAAGGCGGCCGCCGCCGGTCTCCTCCTCCCCGGCGCCTGGAAACTGGTCGGCGAGCACCCCCGCCCCTAATCCACTTACCCGAAGCGGGGGGGGCGTTAGACGGTCTCGACCTCTTCGCCGAGGTAGGCCTTGATCACGTTGGGGTTCTGCTGCACCTCGCCCGGGGGGCCGATGGCGATCGGCTTGCCGAAGTCGACGACGAGCACCCGATCGGCGATGTCCATGACCAGACCCATGTCGTGCTCGACCAGGATGGTGGCAATCCCCAATTCGTCCTGCACATCGAGGATGAACCGTGCCATGTCCTCGGTCTCCTCCAGGTTCATCCCGGCCACCGGCTCGTCGAGCAACAACAGCTCGGGGTCCATCGCAAGGGCCCGACCGAGCTCCACTCGCTTCTGGATCCCGTAGGGGAGAAGCCCCACCGGGTACTTGCGCCATTGCTCGATCTCGAGAAAGTCGATGATGTCCTCGACGATCTCCCGGTTCTCGATCTCCTCGGCCTTGGCCTTGCCCAGCCAGACACTCCCCGCCAACCAAGAGCTCCGCATGCGGATATGTCTACCGGTCAACAGGTTCTCGATGACAGTCATGTGCGGGAAAAGGGCGATGTTCTGAAATGTCCTGGCTATCCCCAGCTCGGCCGTCTCGTTGGGCTTGAGACCCATCAAGCTTTCGCCCTTCCACAGGATGTCACCCTCTTGGGGGGTGTAGACCTGATTGATGCAGTTGAACAGTGACGTCTTCCCGGCCCCGTTGGGGCCGATGATCGAGAACAACTCACCGTCGTCGACGTGGAAAGAGACCCCGTCGATCGCCTTCACCCCCTTGAAGGCGAGATGCACGTCGTCGATCACGAGCAGGTGCTCGTACGTCTTGGGGCCGGACCGCTCGGCCCTTCTCTCCAGAAGCTTGCCGCTCATGACAGCCACCTCTTGCGACGCTTGTAATGCTTGACATCACGGAATGACTTCTGCTCGCCAGTTGGCTGCACGCCGAGGTAGAACTCCTTGACGTCGTCGTCTTTGAGCAGCCTGGCCGGATCACCGTCCATCACGATCTTCCCGGTTTCCATGATGTAGCCGTGGTGAGCAATCGACAGAGCCATCTTGGCGTTCTGCTCGATGAGCAGCACCGATGTCCCCTGTTTGTTGATCTCGACGATGATGTCGCGCACCTCCTGTACCAGCAGCGGTGCCAGCCCGAGCGATGGCTCGTCGAGGATGAGTAGCTTCGGGTCCTGCATCAGTGCTCGCCCGATGGCGAGCATCTGCTGCTCCCCGCCTGACAGGTAGCCCGCCGTCGCGCGGCTGCGCTCGTCGAGTTGGGGGAAGAGGGACATCACCCGGTCCCGAGCTTCGCTGACCTTGGACCGATCGCGATTGGCGTAGGCACCGGCCCGAAGGTTGTCTTCAACCGTCATCTCGGCAAAGACGCGCCGACCTTCCATGACCTGGCTTATCCCCCGGCGCACCCTCACCGAAGGGTCCTCGTCGGTGATGTCGACCCCTCCGAACGAGACATCGCCCTTGGTGATGTCTCCCTCGTGCACTTCGAGCAACCCGGTGATGGCCCGCAGTGTGGTGGTCTTACCCGCCCCGTTGGCGCCAAGGAGTGCGACGATCTTGCCGTCGGGCACCTCCAGCGAGATGCCGCGCAGGACCAGGACGACGTCGTTGTAGACGACCTCGAGGTTCTCCACCGCTAGCAATCGGCCTCCCTCACCTGCCTGAACTCGAATGGTGTGGTGGGGGGGGGGGGG
>DASWKK010000208.1:0-1714 GCA_036396655.1 Acidimicrobiia bacterium | reverse complement strand
CCCCCCCCCCCCCCCCCCCCCCCCAAAACGGGTAGTGGGACCGCATGAAGAGCCTTCTCGTCGCCAACCGCGGCGAGATCGCGGTTCGGGTCATTCGCACCGCTCGGGAGATGGGCATCCGGACCATCGCGATCTACTCCGAGCTGGACCGCGACGCCGCCCATGTGGACCTGGCCGATGAGGCTTGGAATGCAGGCCCAGCTCCCGCCGCCGGGAGCTACCTCAACCAGCGGCGGATCCTTCAGATCGCTCATGAAGCCGGAGCCGAGGCAATCCACCCCGGCTACGGATTCCTCTCCGAGAACCCCAGCTTTGCCCGCGCCGTCAGCAACGAGGGCATCATCTGGGTCGGCCCGCCGGCGAGTGCCATCGAGTCGATGGGGGACAAAATCACGTCACGCCGGAATGCCGAGCAGTTCGGCGTCCCCACTGTCCCCGGGGTCACCGAGCCGATCACGACGGTCGATGAGGTGGCGGCCGTGGCCGAGCAGTTTGGCTACCCGGTAGCGATCAAGGCGGCTCATGGCGGTGGTGGCAAAGGTCTTCGTGTGGTCCATGGGCCGGAGGAGCTCGAGGATTCGTTCGATGGGGCGCGTCGAGAGGCCGACGCCTACTTCGGCAACCCCGAGGTCTACGTAGAGAAGTACCTGGAGCAACCTCGACATGTCGAGGCCCAAGTCCTCTTCGACAGTCACGGGAAGGGGGTATTCCTCGGCGAGCGGGATTGCTCGGTGCAACGTCGCCACCAGAAACTGATCGAGGAGACTCCGTCCCCGGGCCTGTCCGTGAAGCAGCGACGAGCCCTCAGCAAAGCCGCTCTCGCCGTCGCCAGCTCTTGCGACTACGTGAACGCCGGGACGGTCGAATTCCTGGTCGACCGCCAGGGTGACTTCTACTTCCTGGAGATGAACACACGGCTTCAGGTCGAGCACACGGTCACTGAGATGGTCACCGGGATCGACCTGGTCGAATGGCAGTTGCGTATCGCCAGCGGTCAGGCACTGACCTTCGAGGCCGTCGAGCCGAGAGGGCATGCCATCGAGTTCAGGATCAACGCCGAGGACCCCTATCAGGACTTCCTTCCCTCTCCCGGCCGGATCGTGGAATGGCAGGAGCCGGCCGGGCCGGGAGTGCGGGTCGACTCCTGGATTCGATCCGGTACAAATCTCTCCCAGTACTACGACAATCTGTTGGCGAAGCTCGTCGTCTGGGGACCGGACCGGGCCAGCGCCATCAACCGGGGCAGGAGGGCGCTCGAGGAGTTCCGGGTGCAGGGAGTCGCGTCGACCATCCCGGCCCATCTCGCGGTTCTGGCTCACCCCGACTTCATCAAGGGGTCACATCACACCCGGTGGATGGAGGACACCGTGGTCTTGGGATTGACCGAGCCCGAGGTGAACCCTTCCCTCCCCCAGGACGAGGACCTCACGCGTCGTGACATCACCGTCGAAGTCGGCGGCCGGAGGTTCACGGTCAGCTACTGGGCCCCCGACCCGGGAACCAGGGCCGGAGCTGTCGTCAGAAGACGCCCACCGCGGCTGGCGAATTCGGGAGCGGCCGGCGCCTCCGATGGGATGGTGACCGCCCCAATGCAAGGAACCATCGTCAAGATTCACGTGACCGCCGGGACCGCGGTGAAGGAAGGAGACCCGATTTGTGTTCTCGAAGCGATGAAGATGGAGAACGAGGTCAGGTCGCCAAACAGCGGTGAGGT
>DASWKK010000207.1:0-7656 GCA_036396655.1 Acidimicrobiia bacterium | reverse complement strand
GTCACCAGGAAGGTAGTGGCATATCGGATCACGTCGCCGAACGGGGTCTCCCGCGACAGGAGGTAGTTCTCGTGGGCTCCGTACGAGTTTCCCTTTCCGTCGGAGTTGTTCTTGTACAGCGAGACCCGTTTGCCGGCCAGTTCCGACGCCGCCGCCGCAGCACGCTGCATCACCCGCTCGCCCGCCTTGTCGTAGAGGGCCGCATGCAGCGGGTTCACCGTCTCCGGAGCCGAATATTCGGGGTGGGCGTGGTCGACGTAGAGACGGGCGCCGTTGGCCAGGACCGAGTTGACGACTGCGCCTTCGGTGTCGACCATTCCGAACGTGTCGTGGCCGAAGCCGCGGGCATCACGACCCGGCGACTCCTCCTCGTACGACCACTGGACCCGTACCCTCTCACCCGGATAGCTATTGACGACCAGCGAAGAAGACACGGCTGGGTTGGATCCGGCCTCCCCCCGCACCACTATTCCGTACTCGGTCTCGGTGCCGAGCACTTTGGGGATGGCCATCAGAGGTACTGGCCGCCCGAGACCTTCTCGATCAGCCGGCTTTCCTCATCGCCGCCGACGAGAGTGCGCACGTAGACGATCCGTTCGCCCTTCTTGCCGGAAACGCGTGCCCAGTCGTCGGGATTGGTGGTGTTGGGCAAGTCTTCCTGCTCACGGAACTCCTGCTTGATGGCCTCGGTCAGATCAGACAGGCGTACTCCTATCTCACCTCCGGCGATCTGACGTTTGATCGCGTCCTTCTTGGCTCGCCTGACGATGTTCTCGATCATCGCCCCCGAAGCGAAGTCCTTGAAGTAGAGCACCTCGCGGTCACCGGAGGCATAGGTCACTTCGAGGAAGCGGTTCTCGTCGGACTCGGAGTACATCGCATCGACCGTTGCTTCGATGTAGTCCCCGATCACCTTCGTCTTGTCGCCACCGGCCTTCTCGATCGCGTCGGGGTCGATCGGAGTCTCGTCACTGATGTAGATGCGGAAGATCTCCCTGGCTGCGATCGGATCCGGACGGTTGATCTTGATCTTCACGTCGAGCCGGCCCGGTCGGAGGATGGCCGGATCGATCAAGTCCTCCCGGTTGGAAGCACCGATCACCACCACATTCTTCAGCGACTCGACACCGTCGAGCTCGGACAGAAGCTGGGGCACGATGGTGGATTCGACATCTGAGCTGATCCCCGTCCCCCTGGTCCGGAACAGTGAGTCCATCTCGTCGAAGAAGACGATGACGGGCACGCCCTCATCCGACTTCTCCTTGGCCCGTTGGAAGATGAGCCGGATCTGGCGCTCCGTCTCGCCGACCCACTTGTTGAGCAGCTCGGGGCCTTTGATGTTCAGGAAATAGGAACGCACATCAGGGCTCCCGGTTCGCTCCGAGACCTTCTTGGCCAGACTGTTGGCAACCGCTTTGGCGATGAGGGTCTTGCCACAGCCGGGAGGCCCATACAGCAGGATTCCCTTGGGCGGTTCGAGCTCGTACTCCCGGAACAAGTCCTTGTGGAGATAGGGCAACTCGACCGTGTCACGTATCTGCTCGATCTGCTCGGCCAGACCGCCGACGTCGGAGTAGGTGATGTCGGGCACTTCCTCGAGCACCAGCTCCTCGACTTCGGGCCGCTCCATCTTCTCCAGGACCAGACCCGTTTTGCTGTCGACGCGCACGTAGTCGCCTGGGCGGAGCTTGACGTCGGCCATCCCCTCCGAGCGTTGCAGGACCCGCTCCTCGTCGGCATGGGCGAATACCACCACCCGGCCGTCGGGCAGCGCCTCTCGCACTCGCATGACATCGCCGGCGGGCTCGAAGTGGCGAACGTCGATGACGTTGAACGCCTCGTTGAGCAGGACTTCCTGACCTACCTGGAGCTTCTTGACCTCGACGTTGGGCTGGGCAGCGACGCGCAGCTTGCGACTCCCGGTCAGAATGTCGACGGTCCCGTCATCGTTGAGCTGGAGCACGGTCCCGAAGTTGTTGGGAGGTGCGGTGAGTTTCTCCACCTCTTCCCGGAGGACACCGAGCTGCTCACGGGCTTCTTCCAGGACGGCTGACAGCTTGTCGTTCTGAGACATCGCCCGATCGAGGCGCTCCCGGAGCCTCGACAGCTCGGACTCGAGCTCTTCGACTCGGGCTGGAGCCTCACGCAGACGTCGGCGCAGGACGGCGACTTCCTCCTCGAGCGCGGTGATCACTCCACGCAGCTGAGTGGCGTCGTCCGGTCTCCGTCCTTCGTCCACAGGCATTCTCCTGACCTTGTTAGCAGTATACGAATGGGGTTCTTTAGTTCTCTGGGTTGTCCGGCCCAACGGCCTCCACCGATATTGGCACCTCTGCCAGCCAAACAAGAAGGGTCGGCGAACCGACCCCGATACTTGAGCGGCCGATCGGTCTCATCAGGCTTCGATGAAGATGCACTCTCCGGGACACTCCTCGGCGGCTTCGATGGTCAGATCGTCCTGGCCGGTAGGCACCACCGCCAACCCCACCGCCCCCTGAGGGTTTCCTTCGCTTTCGGCAAAGATCTTCGGGCCTTCCCGCACGTAGGCGAGACCGTCGTCCAGAAGCACGAACACGTCTGGGGCTATTTCCTCACAAAGACCGTCGCCGGTGCAGAGATCCTGGTCGATCCATACTTTCATCGTGAGAAACGGAGGGTGGGCATCTGGATTTCGATGGTAGCGACCGGTCGACATTGGCCCGATCGGGGCCTAAGGACGCGGTGCCGTCTTCCGCATGAAGACCAGAAACCCGGTGTGACCGATCATGTTGTGCTCGGGTCGAACCGACCTACCTGACACATTCCAATCCCGGAACAGGAACTCCTTCACCTCGATCTCGGCGAACGCACCTGACTGCCGTGCCCGCTCGACCAGGGCCTGGACCTGAGGCACCGTCGGAAGATAGGAGCAGAACACTCCCCCGCCGGGTTGATGTTCGGCTGCCACATCCAGCACGTGCCATGGCTCGGGCAGATCGAGGACGATCCGGTCGGGGGCGGAGCCGGCCACCTCATCGGCCACGTCGCCCACTCGCAGTTCGACATTGGCCGGGATCTCCCCGTACCACCGCTCTACCGCCTTTCGGGCGTGAGCGGCGTGGTCGTCGCGAACCTCGACGCTGATCAGCTTGCCGGTCGGCCCCACCGCGCGACTGAGACCCAGAGTCAACGCGCCCGATCCGGTTCCGGCTTCGAGCACCGTCATCCCGGGGCCGATGTCGGCGTAAACCAGGATCGGGCCCAGGTCTTTGGGATAGACGACCTGGGCGCTCCGCTTCATCTTGAGGACGAAGTCGGCCAGCCGGGGCCGGAGCAGCAGCAGATGTGCGCCGGTTGAGGATTCGATCCAGGACCCATCTTCTCTTCCGATCAGATCCGAGTGTGGGACCATGCCCTCGTGATATTGGAACACCCGGCCCGACTCCAGGTTGAGAAGGAAGTGACGCCCCTTGGAATCGATGAGGAGCGCCGGATCACCGGCCTCGAGGGTCATGACCCCAGGATGGCTATCGCCCCGACCAGAAGGCCGAGCACCATCGAGATCACTACGAACCAGATGAGGATTTGAACGAGTTTGCGGTTTTGCATGCTGTATGAATGTGCTGGACTGGATGACACGGTAGACAAATGAGAAGCCTGCTACGCCTCTTCGGGATCCGGGATTTGCGCGCCCAGAGCGTCGGTCGGACGTTGCGCGGTCTGAGAACCGGTGACCAGACCGAGCTGTATATCGGGCTCGGGTTGGCGGCTCTCTCCTATTTGGGCAAGACAGCGCCGCGGAAAAAGCTTCTCTATCGCAAGATGTTGCCCGAGGGCTCCGCCCTCGTCATCCATCACAAACGTATTGGCGACCCCAAGATCGAAGTGATCAAGCCCCGCTGAGAGCCGGACAGGTCACTAGGAGCGAAGCGACGCCCTCAGACCCGGTAGACCTCGACCATGGTCTTGTTCCGCCCGCCCCGGCGACGGCCCAGGATGAAAGCGATGGCGATCAGGACCGCCACGACCACACCCGCGGCGACTGCAGTGCTCTTGGCCGACTCTCTGGTCTCGTCGATGGCGGCGACGATCTCATTCGCCTTGGCCTCGATGTCTTCCCTACTTATCGCCACTCTGCATCCTCCACACCACGAGCCCCGCTGCGCCACCAGCGCCCAACGCGCTCAGAAACCGCGCCAACACCACGTACCACTCGCCTTTGGGCAACCAAGTCTTCAAGCCGCTGTACAGGGCGAGCACCAGGAAGAAGGCCCCAAGCGAGATCGCCATCGCACCGCCGATCCCTATCCCGGCTGTCTTGCCGAGACGTTTCACCGGTTCGATGGTCTCCTGTCGCAGATACTCCCGGGACATATCGATCAGCTCGGTCGTCAGTTGTGGGATCTCGTGTGGTTCAGGCATCCGTGGCAAGGCTAACAACGCGTAGACACACCGCCAGTGGCCGGTAGGGTGCACGCCCGTGAACTTCGTCAAGTCGCTGACGAGCCTGGGACCGAGATACATGGCCCTGTTCTTCGGTCAAGCCATCAGTCACTTTGGCACCTACGTCGCATTCATCACCTTGCCTCTGCTTGTGCTGGACATACAGAGATCCACCGACTCGGAGTCGACGTTGGATTTCGCCATCACCTACGCCTTGGAGACAGCACCGGCCCTGCTACTCGGGCTCTTCGCCGGAGTCGTCATCGACCGGATCCACCTGCGACCGATAATGATCGCCACTGATCTGCTTCGAGCGTCGGCCTTCTTCTACCTCGCCGCCTCCTACGGCACCTATGGGATCGGGACCGTGTTCCTCATCGCGTTCATCGTCGGATCGATGACCACATTCTTCGACGGCGCCCTCTACGCGTTGGTCCCCTCGATCGTTCCCCGGCGGAGACTCGCCGACGCCAACGGCTTCGTCGCCGCGAGCCAACAGGCAAACTTCGCTCTGGGCACGCTGGCCGCGGGGATCATCGCCTGGGCCACCGGCGGACCAGCCGTGGGGCTGTTCATCAACGGGGCGAGCTTCGTGCTCTCGGCGATCTTTCTCAACTGGGTGGGCCGGGTCGTTCACCATCGCACTCCCGAGGACGAAAGGGCTCCCTTCTTCACCGAGGCGGCCAATGGGATTCGCTATATATGGCGGGAGCCGCGGCTCCGGATCACCACCATCGCGGCGGCAGTCCCCAACTTCGTGATGGGCTTCATCGAGGCAACCGTGGTGGTGCTGTTCTATGTGCTCTTGGGGGCCGCAAATGACTTCGAGATCGGAGTCCTGGTCAGCGCAATGGGTGTCGGTGGGATCATCGGAGCCCTCATCGCCTCCCCGGTGATCGAGAAGATCGGCTTGGGCAGGACCATGACTGTCGGGATGACCATCGCCGGGTTTCTCCTCTTCGCGGTGATGTTCACCACCTACGGGCTAGTGGCGTTGGCCCTCAATGCGGGGTGGATGGTCGGGGTCTCTCTGATCAACGTGCCCCTGGCCACCATCCGCCAGCACTACGCCAACGAAGCGATGCTGGGCAGGGTGATCTCGGCCAGCCGGGCGGTGGGATGGGCCACGCTACCGATTGGGGCGCTGGTGGGGGGATGGCTCGCCGACACCGAGGAGAACCTGCCCCTGGTTGCCCGTGTGTTCCCCGTCCTACTCATCGCCACCGCGATCTGGCTCTTCACCACCGTGGTTTGGTCGGACTCCTTCGGTCCGCACTTCGAAGGAAGGCACTCCAAAGGTCGGGAGGAAATCGCTGGGACCTGAGACTCGGCGGCGATACGATCTCACCCGTCATGGATGTCAAACACCTACCTCTCGATGAGTTGAACCTCGGTCTCGAGCGGATTCTCGAGTCGCCACAGGACGAAGGCCGGGTGGAGATGCTCGTTGTGCGGCCCAAGAATGACGAGCGGCTCACACCTGAGTCAGTGGAGGTGAGTGCCGAACTAGGCCTCAACGGTGACCATTGGTCGACCGGTGAGTACCGCGACGAACCAGACATCCAGATTGCGATCATGAGCTCGCGGGTTCTCGACCTGGTGTCCGGTGGCAGAGAACGTTGGCCGCTCGCCGGTGACAACATCATCGTGGATCTCGATCTGAGCAAGGAGAATCTGGTCCCGGGTCAGAAGCTGGAGGCAGGCTCGGCGATCCTCGAGATCACCGAGGTCCCTCACGCCGGTTGCAGCAAGTTCTCCCAACGGTTTGGTGCCGACGCCCTCAGGTTCGTCAACCTGGGTCAGGGCAAGGAACTACGTCTCCGCGGGGTATACGCCAGGGTGGTTCAGCCGGGCACGATCGCAGTCGGCGACCACCTCAACAAGCTCTGACTCAGGGAGTCTTGGGCGATTGCCGTGTGGGCCATATGGCCTTAACGGGTACGTCTGGGGCCCTATGAGCCCGCCTGTGCCGTCTGCCGCGGACTGAGAACCCGCATCGTCTGAATGTTGTCGACGATTTCGAGTAGCCACTCGTTGCCGTCGAACTGCCACGAGGAGAAGTGGTCGGAACCGATCAGATCCTCCCGATCTTTGCCAAAGATCCCGCTCTCCTTGACGTATGAGTCGAAGCATTCCTGGGTGCCCGGGTAGAGGAGGTAGCAGAGATGGACATACATCGTTTGGCTCGCCTCATGTTGCACACCCGCCCGCACCATCAGTGCGTAGACGAAGTCGTCCGACGGGTTGTAGGCACCGGCCAGCACCGATCCTCCGTCGAATCTGTAGGTGAAGGAATCGAATGGTCCCGGTTCGGGGGTTGTGCTTATCCCTTTGAGGAGATAGGGCGGCTTGTCCAGGGCATTCCATCGGTCCGGCAGCTCGGCGAATCTCACGCCCAGGGACTCATCCGGAATCTCGGCCGACGGTTCCGGACCGGCTGCGGAGACAGCTATCGGGCTGGCTATACGACCCTCACCGGAGAAGTAGAGACCCACCATCGAGAAGACCACTCCCAGACCGATCGCGGTCCAAGACATCCAACGCCCGTCGCGAGTCTTCTTGGTGACAATGCCCACTCCGCCCAGCACCACAGTCGCCCACGCCACGGGGGCGAAGCTTCCCCCGAGGAGGACAGTGATGACAGATGCTCCGATCCCCGCCCAATAGATGGCCGGAGTCCTTCTGACGAAGCGGATCCACTCGGGTTGGGTCGCCGGCGGAGCGTCGTCGGTCACCTCAGCGACAGGCGCGGCGTCAAGGGACTTCTCATGGGCCCCGACCGAGTGAGGTCCGTTGGATTCGGCTGTCGGAACCTCGCTCGTCGGGTTGCCGCTCCACTCCTCGGAAGGAGCTTCGAGGATCTCCTTTTTGACGAGCTCGTACTCGCTCTGTGAGATCTTTCCGTCGTCCAGCAACTGGGCGAGATCCCGTAGATCCTCAAGTCGACTGCTCACAATGGCCACATTCCTCTGGGAAGCAACAAGCCGTCCCCGCAGGGCACCCCTTCATCATCGGCACCGACCGGGCCGATCAAAAGCAGCTTGAGTCGATTCGGACTAGTTCATCGCGAGCAGCTACCGATTGACGCGCCCTCTCATGCCCACCCTGCGGTGGGGGTTGCTAAACCCTGACCCCAATCGTGACTAGAACGACGCTCCTCGGGTTGGCAATCTGGTTCGTCCTGATCCTCTACCTTTCGATGCTGGGTGCCAGCACGCTGGAGGGGTGCAACGC
>DASWKK010000206.1:0-3243 GCA_036396655.1 Acidimicrobiia bacterium | reverse complement strand
GACCAGTTCGACCACTCGTCTCCGATACAAGACCACGGCATCATGGACCTTCATCAGCGGTGCTCCTTCGGCTCGCGAATCCAAAGGATGCACCGCTGATGACCGTCACACGTCGCACCTATCGCGAAATGCGACACCCTTTTGAGGGGGGACCGCCGGAACGAAGCGACGGCGAGGGGGATTCACCACCCCTTCCCGCAGGGACGACCGCTGGCCTATTTGCCGAATCGGCGGTCCCGGCCAGGTCGATCAGGTGTCCAACACCCCGCGTAGCTTGCTAGCAAACGCTGCCGGATCGTTGCCTGGTGACCACTCGTTGGCGGCGAATCCACCGTGGTCGCCAGGAAAGATGACCGGCTCCACGCCGAGCAGGGCCGCCAACGCCACACCGCCGCGACGGGCCATGGTTCCCTCGCCCTTGGCTCCGATCGCAGGAACGATCCGCACCCCCGTGTCGCGTAAGGCATCGGCATCGGGTTGGTAGGGCGGCATGGCGAGGTTGTGGGCCAGCAGCGGGTCGTCTCGGGAGCCATCGTCCTCGGTGGGGAGGCCGAACTGGGCAGGATCGGGCGCGGGCTGGTCGAGATAGTCGTCGGGCAGCGGCCCGACGTGCATGACGAGTTGGATGAATTTGGCCATCGCGGGCCCGAATCCATCACGCTGGTAAGTGTCGACGATGTCCGCATTCACCTTCATGGCCATCTCGGAGTCATCGAGCAGAGTGACGAGTGGTGGCTCGTGAGCTACCAGGGTGCCCACCTCGTCGGGATGGGCAATGATCCAGGGCAACACCACCATGCCACCACCGCTGGACCCGAAGACGTCCACCGGTGCAAGACCGGACGCTTCGACGACCCGGTGAACGTCGTCGCCGTGGATCTCCACGGTGACCTCCCCGCCGTCGAGAAGCTCGCTGCGCTCCATGCCACGTGGGTCGTAGGTGATGACCTTCCTATCGGTGAAATGGGGAACGAGCTGGGCGAAGCCGGAGGCCCCCATCGGCGACCCGACGATGAGCAGAGGTCTGTGGTCAGCGGTCGTCTCCGGCTCGTGGAGGTCATAGGTCAGCACGGCTCCGGGCACGTCGAGGGCGTAGGGGGTGGGTTCGGTCACGGCGAAACTCCTTCCGGAATGCCAATTCGTGAGATGGGAGGTCTCTTCTGCTTATGACGGGTCTTTGCTTCGACTACCGCTGTAGCAGGTAGAAGGCCGAGAACCGGTTGGAGATGTCCTCCAGCGGCTGGAACGACGTGAACCCGGCTTCGCCGGCAAGCGCCTCTGCTCGCTCCCTTCCCCAGGCTGCACCCAGGCCCACTCCACCCCTGGCCAGTGACTGGGTCATGCAGTGCAGCGCGGATATCCCGTAGAGAATGGCACCGCGGGGATCCAGATTGTCTTCCAATAGCGAGCTGGCATTGGGCTCCATCATCAAGAAGAGACCTCGGGGTGCTAGCGCCTCCCGGATACGGCGCAAACCGGCCAGGGGGTCGACCAGATCGTGGATGACGTCAAAGGCTGTGACCAGGTCGAATGGGGGGTCGGTGGGCATTTCCTCCGCCGCAAATCGCAAGAACTCGAGGTTGGGGAGATGCCCGCCTCGACTGTCAGCCACTTCGAGGGATTCGTCTGAGAAGTCGAACCCCACCACCTGGGAGTTGGGGTATGTCGAGGCGATCAGGATTGCGACGGTGCCCGAGCCGCATCCGACGTCCGCTACCCGTATCCCCGTTTCGAGTCGTTCGATCAGGCCTGGAACCCCGGGCAGCCAACGTGAGGTCAGGAAGGCACGTTGGGAAGGCGAATTGCCCCGGTCGATCCCGGTGACCATGGCCGGTCCGAACTCTTCGAAGGCGACCCCTCCACCGCGGACCGCCGCTTCGGCCACTCCGTCGATCTGAGCGAAGGCGGCAGGGATCATGTCCAGAAAACCACCCATGAAATAGGGACTGGACTCGTCGGTGATGAACAATGCGTGCTCCGGAGGGAGCTCGAAGCGCTCCGCCTCAGGATCGTATCCGACCACCCCTGCCGCGGCCAGCCCGGACAGGATCTCCTCGACGTATCGCTGATCGAGGCCGGACCCGTTCGCGATCTCAGCGGCGGTTCCGCCTCCCAACCGACCCAGATAGGCGGAGAGACCGCACCTGTCGGCCACCGCCAGCAGCCCGATCGTCGTGGCCCCCGAGGCCAACCCGACAAACCTGTCGAGGAAGTCCTCGATCCTGGTCCGATCCAAAGCCACGGCTACCCGTCCGGACCGAGAATTCGTTGGAACAGCTCATAGTCGCGCAAGGTTGACACCTCCGTCGGTCCCGAAGCTAGTGGTCTGTCGCTGGAATAGGGCGAGGCCCGGTCGCCGATTTGGGGGAGCCAGGTTTGTCGGAGCAGCCAATGAGAGAGACATATCCCACGACGGCGATAAGCGATGGTGTGCGCACGATTGGGCGTCGGGAGTTCATCGGGCTTCTGGCGATGATGATGGCGATCATCGCCCTTTCGGTTGATCTGATGCTGCCTGCATTCGGCGACATCCGCGCCGATTTCGGCCTGACCCCCGACTCCAATGCACTCGCCGGGTTGATCACCGTCTTCTTGCTGGGACTTGCCTTGGCCCAGGTCGTCTACGGAGTGCTCTCTGATCGTTACGGGCGGCGGCCCATCATCTACACCGGTCTGGCCATCTATATCGTCGGCGCTGCTGCTTCGGCGTTGGCCCCAACCCTCGGGTGGTTGCTGGTTGCCCGGTTTCTCTGGGGCCTCGGGGCGGCAGCTCCACGGGTGGTGACGCTATCGGTGGTGCGCGACACCTACCAAGGTGACCAGATGGCCAAGGTGATGTCCTTCATCATGGCGATCTTCATCCTGGTCCCGGTCTTCGCCCCGACCCTCGGTGCACTGCTCACCGGCTGGTTCACTTGGAGAGGGATGTTCGGGTTCACCGTGATCGCCGCCATCGCGGTGTGGGTCTGGGCCGTCCGTCTACCCGAGACCCTGCACCCGGAGGATCGCCGGAGCCGGGGTTGGTCCCAGGTGGTCCAGGCCGGTCGCAAGGTCCTCACCACCCGCAGCACCATGACCTACACCCTGGCCTTGACCTTCATTTTCGGGGTGTTCGCGTCATATCTCGCCACGTCCGAGCTGATCTTCTCCGAGGTTTTCGGACGTGGGGACCAATTCCCGCTCATCTTTGGTGTGCTGGCGTCGGTGATGGGGGTGGGGATGCTTCTCAACGCGCCTCTCGTG
>DASWKK010000205.1:0-2205 GCA_036396655.1 Acidimicrobiia bacterium | reverse complement strand
CCCCCCCCCGAGGGGGGTTCGCCCTTAACCCCCCTCGCCCGACCTGACGGTCGGACGGTCCCCCCGCTCCGCAGGGGGACAACCGGCGAGGGGGTTTCGCACCGGCGCTGGGCGCCGTACCTACCATTCCTTCGTGCAGATCTGTCTGGTGGCGCCCAACGACGCGTTGAACGATCCCCGCGTTCGCGTCTCGCGCCATCTCCTGGAGAAGGCCGGTCATGATGTCACCCTGGTCGTTCCTCTGGCCACGACCAAGGCACCCGGTCGTTTCCGCAGACTCGTCGGTCGACGACCCACCGCCGAAGGCCTCGCTGAGGCCCGGACCGAGGCCCTGGCCCGAGCCGCGGCCGCCACCGGCGCCCGGGTCTTCGTCCCCACCGACCCACGCGCCCTCGCGGCGGCGATCCGAGCGGCGATCGCCACCAATGGCGCGGTGGCTCGCACGCCGAAGTTGGATCACGCCGGGGCGGTGGACCTAATCGACCTCGCACCCACCCGCCCGGATCTCTCAGCCCCCGTGGCCGGGAGAGGACGCTTCCACACCCCCGATGACGCCAGAGCCCCGTACCACCCTGATCCCGGAAGGCACACCGGTCGCAAGGTTGTCCTCTGCTATCGAAAGAGCGAGATCAACCCCGGCAAGTACCTGGAAGAAGGATTGCGCCGGAGTGGGGTAGAGCTGCGGGTCGAGACGAAGCGCATCGATCTCGGCAGCGTCGACCCTTCGACCTCATTCATCATCTTCGTCGAAGGCCCATACCCGGCCCTCGAAGTGACCGGCAGCACACCGGTCCCGACCCTGTTCTGGTTTCATCACGGCGAGCACCATCTTCATGCCAACATCCGTCTGACCGAGCGCTATCGGGTCGACGCTGTGCTCATGGCCCATTCGTGGCATCTCGCCTTGTGGTTGCCGGCGCCGGTTCACCGATTCCCGTTCGGTGTTGCTACCGAGCTTCTCGACTCCTCGCGACGACTCGCCGATCGAACCTATGACGTTGCGATGGTCGGCGCAAAGCTCCGGTCCGGAGGACCATACGGTCGTCGCCAGCAGTTGGTCGCCGAGTTGGAGGCCGCCTTCCCACCCGACCGTCTCGGGTTCGAGGAACAGGTCTCAGCCGAAGAGATGGCCAGGCTCTACGGCGACGCCCGCATCGTGATCAACGAAGGCGGGACCCGCCACTATCCCATCACGATGCGGGTCCTCGAAGCGGTCGGCTCAGGAGCGGTGCTTCTCTCCGACCGTCTGCCCGGGATGGAAATGCTTCTCGATGACGGCTCGCATTACGCGACCCTAGGAAACGATGTGGTCGCCGATGTGCGAGACCTCCTCGCCGACCCAGATCGTCTCCAGCGAATGTCCGAATCGGCTGTGGAGCGGGCTATGGGCCGGCACACCTATGACCATCGTGTCGACGAGCTGTTCGAGATCGCAAACCGAACGGAGAAACGCGAGGTGAGCGATCCCTTCGAGCTGTCGCCGCTTGCCGCTGCGATCGATCGGGACGTGGAAGTCCAGCGTGTCGCTCACCTCCACGCCCCCGAGCTCGCAGATCAACTTCCGGACCGCGAGACATGGGACGCCGCCGCCATCGACCAACGACGGCTGGCACCAGCCAAGATGGAGACGGTGGCGATCAGAGCCGAAGATGTGACCGGTCTCGACGACCTGATGCGGTCGGCCAGACGCTACATATATATCGACGGCGCCGGGGTGGGGCTGCGGGAGCACCTCGATCGTTTTGCCCCGCAGGCGAAACTCGACCGGCGCGGCGACATCATCCGGGTCGACCTGATGGCACCCAGCTATCGAATCATGCCCTTCGAGTTGGAGACTTCGTGACCGGAGACCTTCCCAAGCTCCGAGTCGCGGTTGTGATACCTGTCTACAACCGGGCTGAGGTGGTGTCGAGAACTCTCGGCGCCCTCGAGGCACAGACCTATCCCCCGGACCTCTTGACTGTTGTGGCGGCCGACGACGGCTCCACCGAGGACATCCGCTCGGTGGTCGACCGTTGGGCTCCGAATTACACCAAAGTCTATGTACGCCAGGACCACGACGGGTTCGGCGCGGGAAGGGCACGCAACCTCGGGGCGCGTGCGACCGAATCCGACGTGATCGTCTTCCTCGACTCCGACGCCATCGTCGGGCCTGACTTCGTGTCCGCACATGCCCGCTGGCACCAGGCCAACCCCAAGGCGGTA
>DASWKK010000204.1:0-15316 GCA_036396655.1 Acidimicrobiia bacterium | reverse complement strand
CGGTCGATCAGGTGGGCGTCGAGCGGTCTTGGTGGCCGCCCCATGACATCCGGCTCCGGCTTCTCGGCACCCAGGGCGAGCGCCGGCGCCAGGTCGGTCCCCAGGTCGATGGCCAGTATGTGCATGACATCGAGGGCAATTGGGATGCGCCCGCCGGAGAAGGCGAAGACGATGAAAGGGACTGCTTCGGGTGTGTTCGAGGTGAGGATGTAGGTGGTGAATTTCTTGATGTTGTCGTAAACGGCCCGGCCTTCCTCGACAGCGGCCACGATGGAGGCGAAGTTGTCGTCGAGCAGGATGATGTCGGCTGCCTCCTTGGCCACGTCGGTCCCGATCAGGCCCATGGCCACACCGATGTCCGCCTTCTTGAGGGCAGGTGCGTCGTTCACTCCGTCTCCGGTCACGGCCACCACCTCTCCCTTGGCTTGGAGCGCCCCGACCACCCTCAGCTTGTGGGTCGGCGCGGCCCTGGCGAATACCACGTCGCCGTCGAGGATTTCGGACAGCTCGGAATCGTCGAGCTCTTCGATCTCGCTCCCGTTGACCACCCGGATCGAGTCGCTCTCGATCATCCCAATCCGCCGCCCGATCGCTTCGGCGGTCACGCCGTAATCGCCGGTGATCATCACGATGCGGATCCCGGCGGTGCGGCACCGGCCGATGGCAGCCTCCACCTCGGGCCGTGGCGGGTCGTGCATCGCGATCAGACCGAGGAACTCCAGACCGGACTCGATGTCCTCGTCGGGGGAGGGGAGCTCGACGACGGTGCGCCGGGCCACACCGAGCACCCTCAGCCCGTCCTTTGCCGATGTGTCAATCGCATTCAGCAACTCGCTGAGATCGCGCCCGGTGAGCGGTTTCGACCCCTCGTCGGTGCACCGACTCTCGCATCGCGCCAGGAGCTCCGCCGGAGCGCCCTTGGTGAACATCACCAGCTCCGAACCGACCTGGTTCACCGAGCTCATCCGCTTTCGGGTGGAGTCGAAGGGGATCTCCCACGACCTCGGATAGCGCGCCCAGGTTTGGTCGAGGTCGATCCCGGCTTTTGCGGCGGCGGTGAGGATGGCCCCCTCGGTCGGGTCACCGATGATCGACCAACGACCCTCTGGCGATTCGGCGAGGCGACCATTGGAGGCGAGAACCGCTCCAGTCAGCAAACGATGCAGACCCACGCTCGGGGACGGAGAGACGTTGCCCACCGGTGTGTAGCCGACACCTTCGAACCGGTAGGTCTGCCCATCGACCGTGACCGAGCGAACCGTCATCTCGTTGGCGGTCAGGGTCCCCGTCTTGTCGGTGCAGATCACGGTGGTGCAGCCGAGGGTTTCCACCGATGACAGCTTCTTGACCAGGGCGTTTCGGGATGCCATCCGTTGCGTGCCCATGGCGAGCGAAAGGGTCACGGTCGGGAGTAGACCTTCGGGGACGAAAGCGACAATCATCCCGAGGGCGAAGACGAAGCCTCGCGCCACCGGCATGTCGCCCAGCAGCAACGCGAGAAGGAAGAAGACCGTGCCCGCCAACACCGCGATGACGCTGACGGTGATGCTGACATGGCGTAGCTCGATCTGGAGAGGACTGGGTGTTTCCTCGAGAGACTGGGTCAGGTCGGCGATCGCTCCCAGCTCGGTGCGCGCTCCTGTGGCCGTCACCACGAGCTTTCCGCGACCTGCCGCCACCGTGGTCCCTGCATAAACCAGATTCGGCATCTCGAGGGGATTCCCTCTCGGATCCACCGGCTCGGATGCCTTGCGCACCAGACGGGACTCACCGGTGAGCGTCGATTGGTCGACCCGAAGCGAAACATGTTCGACGAGACGGCCGTCGGCCGAGATCCGATCTCCCTCTTCGATGACAACCACGTCTCCAGGGACGAGAGTCGTGGCATCCACCTCGTTGAGTCGACTGTCGCGTAGAACGGTGGCCGTGGTCGGAAGCAGGCGGAGCAGGGCCTCGGTTGCCTTCTCCGCCTTGTGCTCCTGCCAGAAGCTGAACAACCCGTTGACCACATTCACCACCCAGATCGCCACGCCCAACTCGGGCAAACCAGCGATGAACGCCACGCCGCCCCCTACCCAGAGCAGGACAGCCATCACATGGGCGAAGTTGGAGGCGAGTCGGTAGAGCAGGCGGGATGGCGCCGCCGGAGCCAATGCGTTGGGGCCATACTCGCCGAGCCTGTTCTCGGCCTCGGGCGAGCTGAGACCTGAAGCGGTGCTGGCGCAGAAGGTGTAGACGTCTTCCGGGCGGAGCTCGGCGATGTGGTCGAGTGCGGGAGCGGGTTTTGACTGGGTAGTCGACATCGGGTCGCCCATCGGCGGATCGCACGATACGGGCAAATTCGAGAGACTGTGTATGCGGGCCCGGCGAGAGGAAAAATCAGCCAAGTGACCTTTGGCCCTGTCATCGGATCGGGTCGGCTTGTAACCAAGGGGTAGGACTCCGTGAGAGGTCGTGGAAACGATGCACCACTCCCGCATCCTGCTGGTCAGCACATATCCACCGACACAATGCGGGATCGCCACCTTCTCCCGCTCACTGCTCGAAGCGCTGGCCCAGCTGAGGGGGAGTGCGGAAGGGCTTGCGGTGGCCCGGATCCGGAGCGGTGACGACCACTCGATCTCACTCGACCCGGAATTGGTGCTGGACGTCTCCGCCAACTCACCGACCTGGCCCTTCGAGGTCGCCCGGGCCGCGTCTGACTTCGACTTGGTCTGGATCCAGCACGAGTTCGGAATCTTCGGACCGGGGCGGGGCAGGTGGGTGCTCGACCTGTGCGAGGTCTTGGAGAGGCCTGTCGTCTCCACACTTCACACAGTGTTGCTCGAGCCGACACGGATGGAGCGGGAGATCATCGAGGGGCTCTCTTCCCGGTCCCAGCGTGTGGTCGTCATGTCGCAGGCGGCCCGGGAGAGGCTGCTCAGCACCCATGAGGTCGACCCGGGGAAGGTCTCCGTGATCCAACACGGTGCCCACGAGTACCGGCGCGTCGGAGCTCGCAATCGAGAGGCACGCCCGATCGTCGCCACCTGGGGCCTGCTCGGCCCGGGTAAGGGAATCGAATGGGGCATCAGGGCCCTGACCCACCTCACCCATCTCCGGCCTCTCCCTCGCTACCACATCCAGGGGGCGACACACCCCAATGTCTTGGCCGCGGAGGGTGAGGCCTACCGCCACTACCTGACGGCCCTGGCGTCGGACCTTGGCGTGGCCGACATGGTGACTATGTCGAGCGCCTATCTGCCTGCCGACCGGTTGGCCGAGATGATGGAGCAGGCCGACGTCGTCCTCCTCCCTTACGACTCCAGGGTCCAGGTCACCTCGGGCGTCTTGGTGGAGGCGCTGGCGGCGGGCCTGCCAGTCGTGGCAACGGCCTTCCCCCACGCCATCGAGTTGTTGTCGGAAGGGGCGGGGCGGGTCGTCCCCCACCGGAACCCCAAGGCGATCGCGTCGGCGCTGGAGAACCTGCTCACCCGCCCCCGCGCCAAGAGAGCCGCGGCAATTGCGGCGCGCCGGATCGCTCCCGAGCTGAGGTGGTCGTCGGTGGCGCGACAATGCGAGCTGGCCGCCAATCAGGCGATTTCCGCCTCCCACGCCGGCGTAGCCTGATAGAGGCCGAGCAAGGATCGGAGGCAGATGATGGATCGGAGGCATCCTCGCCATGGGCAACTCTTCCTGCGTGAGTCGACCAATCCGATCCTGACCCCGGAGGACTGGCCGTACACCGTGAATGCGGTCTTCAACCCGGGGGCCACGCTCGGCCCCGACGGGGAGACAATCCTCCTGGTTCGGGTCGAGGACCGCTCCGGCGTGTCTCATCTCACCGTCGCTCGGAGCTCCGACGGGCTCACCGGGTGGCAGGTCGACGACAAACCTCTGATAGCCCCGATGCGAGGCCGCTACGAAGACCAATGGGGTGCGGAGGACCCGCGTATCACCCGAGTGGGCGAGGAGTATTTCATCTCCTATACCGGCTTCTCCCCCAGCGGCCCCCTGGTCATACTCGCCCGTACCCTGGATTTCCGGTCCTACGAGCCCTGCTCAGTGGTCGCTCCACCCGAGGACAAGGACGCCGCTCTCTTCACCAGGCGTTTCGGAGGTCGCCATGCCCTGCTCCACCGGCCCGTCGCCTCCGGGGCGCATGGCGAAGCCCCCAACATCTGGCTCTCGTACAGCCCGGATCTCGTCCATTGGGGCGACCACCGGATCGTGATCGAGGCACGACGCTCGGGAAACTGGGACCGGGAGAAGGTGGGATTAGGCCCGCCACCGTTGGAGACCCCCTCGGGGTGGCTGGTCCTGTTCCACGGGGTCAAGGCCACAGCTGCCGGGTCCCTCTACCGGGTGGGGGTTGCCCTTCTCGATCTCGATCAGCCCAGTGTTGTCCTGGCCAGGGGCGACGAGTGGGTGTTCGGTCCCGAGGCGCCCTATGAGCTCCAGGGAGACGTCCCCGGCGTGGTCTTCCCCACAGGGTGGGTGGTCCAACCGGACGGCCAGGCCCGGGTCTACTACGGGGCGGCGGACTCGACGGTGGCCGTCGCTTTCGCCCGGGTCGACGAGCTGATTGAGTTCGCCTTCTCCCATTGCGTGTGCGCCACCTTCCATCCGGGGCAACGCTGCTCGATGGGGGGAGCCGATCCGGCCCGCGCCGCCGAGGAGAGGGACCGCTTCCCCTTGCGCCCGACCAGCGGACCGGGCTTCTCCGCCTCCGCCTGGCAGGATCCGGATCGGACCTGAGCGAAAGCCCTCGGGCAGAGGCAGAATCGATCACATGCCGTACCGAGTGCTCCCCCACACCGCCGATACCGGGATCGAGGGCACCGCCGAGACTCTCGACTCGCTGATAGCGGTGATGTCACAGGGGATGTTCGAGTTGGTCGGTCGGTGCAAGGCATCGTCGCAGCGCCGGTGGCTCACCTTGACGATCGATGCGGAAACCGTCGAGGACCTGCTGGTCGACACCATGTCCGAGCTTCTGTACCTCTCCGAGACCGAGGATCTCCTCTTCTGTGACTTCCGGGTGAGAGTGCATCCGGGTGGGCCGGCAGCGACCATGGAAGTGGGAGGGGTCCCGGCCAGTGCCGTCGAGCCGGCCGGGCCCCCGATCAAGGCAGTGACCTACCACGACCTGGTCGTCGAGCGGCGAGAGGGGAAATGGTACGGCCGGGTGTACTTCGATGTCTGACCTTTGGCTCTAACCGGGAAGCCCTCGAGTAGGCAGAGTGGAACCGTGGTCTTTCGACGTGTCTCCGATGTGGTCTGGGAGCTGCCTGCAATCGACGGGATGAGGGTGCCCGGAATCATCTTCGCCTCCCAAGCGCTGATGACGCTGGTTCGGGAGGAGCGGGCCGCCGAGCAGGTGAGGAATGTGGCCCATCTGCCCGGGATCACCAAGGCATCCTTCGCCATGCCCGACATCCATTGGGGCTATGGCTTTCCCATCGGTGGGGTGGCGGCCACCGATGTGGCTGCGGGAGGTGTCGTCTCGCCGGGGGGTGTCGGCTTCGACATTTGCTGCGGGGTCCGGCTCCTCGCTTCCAGCTTCACCGAGGCCGACTTCGAGCGGTTCCGGGACCGGGTCATGAGCAGTCTCGACCGGCGGATTCCCCGTGGGATGGGCCGGGGTGCAATCGCTTCGGGCAGCCTCGTCCCCGAGGTTCTCGTACGCGGGGCTGCGGCGGCTCTCGACGCCGGGTACGGCTGGCAGGGGGACCTGGAGCGTTGCGAGGAGCAAGGTCTCTCCAGCGGAGCAGATCCGTCCGCGGTGAGCGACCACGCCATCGCCCGGGGGAAGGGCCAGCTCGGCTCATTGGGGTCCGGCAACCACTTTCTCGAGATCCAGGTCGTCGACCAGCTGTTCGACCCGGTGGCTGCGAGCGCATTCGGCCTCGACGCCGGGATGCTGGTGGTGATGCTGCACTGCGGCTCACGGGGGCTTGGTCATCAGACTTGCACCGACCAGCTTCGCCTCATGGGCCCGGCGATGGCCCGGCACGGCATCTCTGTGCCAGATCGTCAGCTCGCCTGCGTGCCTGTCGAGTCGACCGAAGGCCGGGAGTATCTCGGGGCGATGGCGGCGTCGGCCAACTTCGCCTGGGCCAACCGTCATGTCCTGGCCCACGAGGTACGAGAGGGGTTTGCCGAGGCCTTCGACGTCTCCCCCGAGGCGACCGGGATGCGTCTGGTCTACGACGTGGCACACAACCTGGCCAAGCTCGAGCCTCACCAGGTCGATGGTCGGGTCATCGAGCTGTGTGTCCACCGCAAAGGGGCCACCCGAGCCTTCGCCCCCGGGCACCCTGATCTGGCGCAGGACATCAGGGGCAGCGGCCAACCGGTCCTGGTTCCCGGGTCGATGGGCACCGCCTCCTGGGTGCTCCGAGGGGTTGCCGGCAACCCAGCCTTCTCTTCCGCGGCCCACGGGGCGGGACGGGTCATGAGTCGCAAGCAGGCGAAGCAGCGTGAGTCCGGGCGGATGGTGCGCGACCACCTCGAGACGGCGGGGATATCCGTGCGACCCGGATCGGTGGCTTTGCTCTCCGAGGAGGCGCCCTACGCGTATAAGGACGTCGACGAGGTGGCGGAGGTGTGTGCCCGGGCCGGGCTGGCGGCAAAGGTCGCCCGGCTGCGCCCGGTCGGGGTGATCAAGGGTTGAAGCTAGCCCTGGTCGGCCCTGCGGAGGCCATCCCGCAAGCGTGGGATGGGGCCGACTTCCTGCCCTACCCGGCTCATCCGGCTCGAACTAGACCTGGGGTGTGATCGAAAGTAACTCGAGGAGGTGCCAATGAACGGGTGAGGACCGACCGATGTGATCGCAGACGAGCAGCCGAGCCTCGTTCCCCTGTGCCCGCACTGCAACGACGTTCTGAGCACCATCTCTACCAGGACGTTGGAGGTCCGGGGCAGTCGGACGACTCGCTTCGGGAAGCGATATGTCTATGCCTGTCCCAGCTGCAAGAAGCTGCTCGGGATCACTCACCGCAAAGGCTTCTGGATGGGTTGACCTGGCGCCTCAGGTGAGGGCGGCGACTCCGGCCAATCGCGATGAGCCGTCGGCCTCCGCCCGAAGACGCTCGGCATCGGCCACCACACTCGCGGTGTGGAGCACGGTGTCGGGGTTCAGGCTTATCGAGTCGATACCGAAGGCGACCAGACGGCGGGCGACATCGGGAAAGTCCGAGGGTGCCTGGCCGCAGATCCCGACGTGTCGGTGGTGGCGATGGGCCCCGATCACTGCCTGTCGGATCATCTCCATGACGCCGTCGTCGCGCTCGTCGAAGTCGAAAGCCACCATCTCGGAGTCACGATCCACCCCGAGCACCAGCTGGGTGAGATCGTTGGAGCCGATGGAGAAGCCGTCGAAGATCTCGGCGAAGGCGTCGACCTGGACCACGTTGTTGGGTATCTCACACATGACATAGACCTCGAGGCCGTTCTCCCCTCGCCGCAACCCGTGCTCGGCCATGACCTCGAGCACGAGCCGACCCTCCTCCACCCGGCGGCAGAACGGGATCATCAACTTGATGTTGTTGAGGCCCATCTCGTCACGGGCCCTGCGCATGGCGGCGCACTCGAGGGCGAATCCCTCCTCGTAGGCAGGGTGGGCATATCTGGATGCACCACGAAACCCGATCATGGGATTGGCCTCGACCGGCTCGAATCCGCTGCCCCCGATCAGACTGGCGTACTCGTTGGTCTTGAAGTCGGACATACGGACGATGACCGGTCTCGGATAGAAGGCGGCGGCTATGGTCCCCACCCCTTCCGAGAGCCGCTCGACGAAGTACTCGGATCCGTTCCGGTAGTCGCCGATCATCTCGAGGATCGTCTGGCGTTGGGCAGGATCCTCGACTCTATCGGGGTAGAGGAGAGCCATCGGGTGGGCACGGATGGACTCCGAGATTATGAACTCCATCCGGGCCAGGCCCACTCCGCCGACCGGAAGGAACGAGGTCTGGAAGGCGAGGTCGGGGTTGCCCAGGTTGAGCATCAACTCGGTCTTCGTCTCCGGCACCTCGGTCAGGTCGAACTCGTCGACCTCAACCGGCACTTCGCCCCGGTAGACGTAACCCACCTCGCCCTCGGCGCAGGACACCGTGACGATCGCCTCGTCCTCGAGACTCTCGGTGCCGATCTCGGTCCCCACCACTGCGGGGATGCCGAGCTCGCGAGCCACGATGGCGGCGTGACAGGTGCGCCCGCCCCGATTGGTCACGATCGCCGACGCGGTCTTCATGACCGGCTCCCAGTCCGGTGTCGTGATGTCGGCGACGAGGACCTCGCCGGGACAGAACAGGGCCAGATCCTTGGTGCCTTGGACCACACGGATCGGCCCAAAGGCAACGGCGCTGCCCACCGCGCCCCCTTCGACCAGTGGCGGGGCGTCCGGATGGACCCGGTAGGTGCGCATCACCGCCGAGATCTTCTGCGAAGCAACGGTCTCGGGTCGAGCCTGGACCAGGTAGAGCTGCCCATCGAGACCATCCTTGGCCCATTCGATGTCCATGGGCATGGGATGACCTGCTCGTTTGCTGTAGTGCCGCTCCACTTCGATGCCGTAGCCGGCAAGGGTGAGGACCTCGTCGTCGCTCAGGCAGAACCGACCACGATCGGCTTCAGGCGTGGGCAGGTTGGCCGTGTTCTGCCCACCTCTTCCCTGGGCGTAGATCATGCGCACCTGCTTGCGACCCAGCTTCCTCTTGAGGACGGTCCGATGACCGAGCTCGTAGGTGGGCTTGTGCACGTAGAACTCGTCGGGATCGACCGCCCCTTGCACCACGTTCTCTCCCAGACCGTAGGACCCGGTGATGAAGACGACGTCCCTGAAACCCGAGTCGGTGTCAAGGGTGAAGAGAACACCGCTGGCGGCGAGATCGGAGCGCACCATCTTCATCACCCCGACCGAGAGAGCGATGCTCAGGTGGTCGAACCCCTTGTCGATTCGATACGAGATCGCCCGATCGGTGAACAACGAGGCGAAACAGCGTCGGCACGCCTCTACCACCCTCTCGGCGCCGTGAACGTTGAGGAAGGTCTCGTGTTGGCCGGCAAAGCTCGCGGTGGGCAGGTCTTCGGCGGTGGCCGAGGATCTGACCGCGACACTCAGCTCGGGGCCGTACTCGTCGACCAGCTGTTGGTACGAGGTGACGATCTGATCCCGCAACGCGTCGGAGAGCGGTGAGCCGTAGACCAACTCGCGGGCGCGGCGGGCGCGGCGGGCCAGATCGTTCACATCGGTCTTGTCGATGTCACGAAGGATTTCCTCGAGGCCCTGCCAGGTCCCAGACTCGGTCAAGGTGTCCCGGTAGGCAGCCGCGGTGATCGCGAACCCGTTGGGGATGTTGACACCGAGCGGGTTCAGCTCCCGGAACAACTCGCCGAGGGAGGCATTCTTCCCTCCCACCTCGGCGACATCGGCCACACCCAGGTCACCGAACCACCTCACGTAGACCGGCCCGGACTGCATGCGAACCTCTCTTCGTCGCTATCTCCGAGCATCGCCGAGAGGCTGCGAGCCGTGAAGGGGACAAAGTCACAATTGGCTCTGCCGTCCTTGCCCAATATGCCCAAGTCAGGACCGATGACAGGCATTTCGCCCCTAGGCAGGGGGACGGCTTCGCCGGAGAGTTGTAAGCGCCATGGAAACTCCCTACCCACCGATCGAGAAGACGGGCCCGTTTCGCCTGCCCCCCAACCTGCCGAACTACGCTCGGGGCCGAGCCGAATTCTCCTGGGATGAGGCGGAGTCGTTCCTTTCCGGGTTGCGCGGCGGGAAGATGAACATCGCCCATGAGGCAATCGACCGTCACGTCGACGGCGACACCGGACACCGTGTCGCCATCCGCTGGTTGGGTCGCCACGGTGACATCGAGGACTACACCTACGCCGAGCTCGCCGAGGCCACATCCAGGTTCGCCTCCGGGTTGCGCAACCTGGGCGTGGGCAAGGGAGACCACGTCTTCACCCTGTCCTCGCGCATCCCCGAGCTATACATCGCCACTCTGGGTGCCCTGAAGAACGGAAGTGTGGCCGCACCTTTGTTCTCGGCGTTCGGCCCAGAGCCGATCCAAACCCGGCTCAACATGGGTGAGGGACGGGTCCTCGTGACCACCGAGACGCTGTACAAGCGGAAGGTTGCGGCGATCCGGGACCAGATGCCCTGGCTGGAGCACATCATCGTCGTCGGAGGAGCGATCGACGGCACCATCTCATTCGATGCCATGCTCAAGAGCGGGGACCCCGGCTTCCCCGCCGAGCCCATGGACGGCGAGGACATGGCGTTGCTCCATTTCACCAGCGGGACCACCGGGGCGCCGAAAGGAGCGGTTCATGTCCACCGCGCCGTCCTCCACCACTATGTGTCGGCGCTCTATGCCCTCGACCTGCATCCCGAGGACATCTACTGGTGCACCGCTGATCCGGGGTGGGTTACGGGAACCTCGTACGGGATAGTCGCACCCCTGATCCATGGGGTGACCTCAATCGTCGACGAGGGCGAGTTCGACGCCGAACGGTGGTACCAGACCATCGAAAAGCAGAAGGTCAGTGTCTGGTACACCGCACCCACGGCGGTGCGGATGATGATGAAGGCGGGGCGGGAGTTGGCTCAGGAATCCGACCTCTCCTCGCTCCGTTTCGTGGCCAGCGTCGGCGAGCCGCTCAACCCCGAGGCCGTGATCTGGGGGCTCGACGCCCTGGGCCTGCCCATCCACGACAACTGGTGGCAGACCGAGACCGGCGGGATCATGGTGGCCAACTATGCCGCCGAGGAGATCCGACCCGGGTCGATGGGACGCCCCCTCCCCGGTGTCGAAGCCACCATCCTCCGGCGAACGGAGACCGGGTCGATCCGGCTCAACCCCGACGGGACCGCCGAGGAGGAATCTGAGCCTCTGACGGAGGGAGAGCTCGCCTTGCGGCCGGGATGGCCGTCGATGTTCCGGGGCTATCTCGGCATGAAAGAGCGATACGAGAAGAGCTTCGTCGGAGGGTGGTACCGGACCGGGGACCTCGCGGAGAGGGACGAGGACGGTTACTTCTGGTTCGTGGGCCGCGGCGACGACGTGATCAAGTCGGCGGGCCATCTCATCGGCCCATTCGAGGTTGAGTCGGCGATGATGGAGCACCCTGCTGTCGCCGAGGCCGGCGTGATCGGAATGCCCGACGAGGTCGCCGGCGAGGTGGTCAAGGCGTTTGTCTCCCTCAATCCCGGCTTCACCTGGTCCGATGAGCTGGCCAAGGAGCTCCTGGGCTGGGGCCGGGTCAAGCTCGGTGCTTCCGTCGCCCCCCGCGAGATCGACTTCGAGCCCGACCTGCCCCACACCCGATCGGGAAAGATCATGAGACGGTTGCTCAAGGCCTGGGAGCTGGGGCTTCCCACCGGCGACCTCTCCACTCTGGAAAGACAGGAGACAGAATGAGCGACTCCCACCATCTCGACCTCCTCCGGCAGATGTTGCGGATAAGGCGGTTCGAAGAGAGATGCGCTCAGCTCTATCAGGCGGAGAAGATCCGCGGCTTCCTCCATCTCTACATCGGCGAGGAGGGAGTCGCCGTCGGTGTCATCGGCTCCCTCCTTCCCGACGATGCAGTGGTCGCCACCTATCGGGAGCACGGCCATGCCCTGGCGCGAGGCATGGACCCAGGAGCGGTGATGGCCGAGATGTACGGCAAGATGGAAGGCTGCAGCCGAGGGCGGGGCGGCTCGATGCACCTGTTCGACGCGTCGAGACGTTTTTACGGGGGGAATGCGATCGTGGGCGGGGGTCTCCCCCTGGCCGTAGGCCTGGCTCTGGCCGACCGTCTCCGCGATCAGCCTCGGGTCACCGCAGTCTTCTTCGGGGAGGGGGCGGTGGCCGAGGGCGAGTTTCACGAGTCGATGAACCTGGCTGCATTGTGGAATCTCCCGGTCCTGTTCTGCTGTGAGAACAACCTCTACGCCATGGGGACCGCCCTTGAGCGCTCCGAATCCCAGACCCGGCTCACCCTGAAAGCGGCCAGCTACGAGATGCCGGCATGGGAGGTGGACGGGATGGATGTCCTCGCCGTCGAGGACGCCGCCCGCAAAGCAATCGAGTCGGTTCGATCCGGTGGCGGCCCCCACTTCCTCGAGATGCGCACCTTCCGATTTCGCGCTCACTCCATGTTCGACCCCGAGCTGTATCGGTCCAAGGAGGAGGTTGAGGTCTGGAAGGAGAGGGATCCGATCGAGCTGTTCACGAGGCGACTCATCACAGACGGTGGCCTCACCGAAGACGACCTGGCCACGATGGAGAGCGATGTCGCCGAGGAAATCGAGGCCGCGGTGGCATTCGCCGAAGCCGGCACCTGGGAGCCGGTCGAAGAGCTGACCAGATTCGTGTACTCGGAGGTAGTTCCCTCATGACAAGTCTCGCCACGCCAACCAGGACCATCACCTACCGGGAGGCGATGCGCGAGTCGATGAGCGACGCAATGCGCAACGACCCTCGGGTGTTCCTCATGGGCGAGGACGTCGGCCGGTATGGCGGTTGCTACGCGGTGTCCAAGGGCATGCTCGAAGAGTTCGGGCCGGACCGGGTCCGTGACACACCGCTCTCGGAGGCGGCGTTCGTGGGTGCGGGGATCGGAGCGGCCCTCGCCGGCCTGCGTCCCATCGTTGAAGTGATGACGGTCAACTTCTCCCTGCTCGCCCTGGATCAGATAGTGAACACCGCGGCTCTCTACTCGCACATGTCGGGAGGACAATTCAACGTCCCCATCGTCATCCGCATGACCACCGGCGCCGGGCGTCAGCTGGGGGCCCAGCACTCGCATTCCCTGGAAGTCTGGTACGCGCACGTCCCCGGGCTGAAGGTGGTGACCCCGGCCACGGTCGAGGACGCCCGGTGGATGCTGCCCACCGCACTCGAGGATCCGGATCCGGTGATCATCTTCGAGCATGCCGCTCTCTACAACTCCGAAGGCGACCTTCCCGAGCAAGGAGCCCCCGTCGACCTGGACCGAGCCGTGGTGCGACGCCCCGGGCCCGACGTAGGCCTGATCACCTACGGGGGGAGTCTCCCCAAGACGCTGGCCGCTGCCACCGAACTCGCCGAGGAGGGCATCTCCGCACAGGTGCTCGATCTCAGGTCACTTCGCCCCCTCGACACCGAGGCAATCCTGACCACGGCGGCGTCCACCCATCGCATCGTGATCGTCGACGAAGGCTGGAAGACGGCCGGGATCTCCGCCGAAATCGCAGCATCCATCGCCGAGGGAGCGATCTGGGAGCTGGATGCCCCCATCCGCAGAGTGTGCTCGGTGGAAGTGCCTATCCCTTACGCCCGCCACATGGAGGACGCAGCCCTCCCCCAAACGGCCGGGATAGTGGCCGCGGCGCGAGAGCTGGTCGGTCGATGATCGATTTCCTCCTTCCGTCGCTCGGGGCCGACATGGACCGGGCCAAGCTGAATCTGTGGTTGGTCGAGCCCGGTGACACCGTGCACAAGGGCCAGATCATCGCGGAGGTGGAGACGGAGAAGGCCGTGCTCGAGGTGGAATGCTGGGACGAGGGAGTGATCGAGGAGCTTCTGGTGCAGCCGGGGCCCGAGTGGCTGTCGGTGGGTACCCCAATTGCCCGGATCCGAGCCCTGGAGTCGGCCGACACGCCCGGGCCGGTCGAGACTCCAAGGAGCCCGGGGCAGAAGCCGCTGCCGGCCCGGCCTCCGGCTGGTCGCCCGGAGCCGGCGCCACCGATCCGGCACCTGGCCCATGAGCTCGACGTGGATCTGTCCAGCCTGCAGGGGACGGGCGAGGGCGGCACGATCACACGTAGCGACGTGCGTGCTGCCGCTGCGCCTACCGGTAAGCCTGCGACTGCCATCCCGATCAGCGGGGAGCAGCGGGTCAAGGCATCACCGCGCGCCAGGTTCCTGGCCGACCGTCTCGGGCTCGATCTGAGCGACGTGGCCGCAACCGGGTCCGGCGGGATGGTCAGCGCAGCCGATGTCGAGGCTCAGCCCGTGCCCGCACGGGAGCCGGAGGACAAGGTCGCGGCGATGCGTCGAGCCATCGCCCGCTCCATGGCCCATTCCAAGCGGGAGATACCCCATTACTACCTGGCGACACACATCGACCTCGATGAGGCACTGCGCTGGCTCGAGATCCAGAACGCGGAACGCTCGGTTGCGGAGCGGATCCTCCCCGCAGCCTTGCTCCTCAAGGCCACCGCGCTTGGGCTGCGCGAGATCCCCGACCTGAACGGGCATTGGATCGACGACAGCTTCAGACCCTCATCTTCGATCCACCTGGGAGTCGCAGTCTCCATCAGGGAAGGCGGGCTGGTGGCACCGGCCATCCACGATGCCGATCAACTCGATCTGGGCGAGATGATGGCCAGGCTTCGCGACCTGGTGAACCGGGCGAGATCCTGGAGGCTGCGCAGCTCAGAGATGTCCGATCCCACGATGACCGTCACCAATCTCGGGGACCGGGGCGTGGAGACCGCATTCCCGGTGATCATCCCGCCCCAGGTGGCCATGGTCGGTTTGGGCAAGGTAGTTGACACAGTGGTCGCCGTAGACGGGTCGCCGGCGGTCCACCCCGTGATCCACGCCACCCTTTCTGCGGATCATCGAGTCACCGACGGCCACCGGGGAGGGCTCTTTCTCGCAACCATCGACCGACTATTACAGGAGCCGCAGTCACTATGACACCGGAACAGGCAAGAAGGGTCATCTTCGAGGTCCTCGCCGACATCGCACCCGAGGTTGACGAGTCGACAGTCGACGACCATCACGACTTGACCGAGCAACTCGACCTCGACTCGATGGACTATCTCAACTGGATGGTCGGCATCAACGAGGAAACCGGGGTCGACATACCTCAGCGCGACGTATCCGAGTTTCTCACCATCGCCGGCGCAGTCGCATACCTGGTCACCCACAGCCCGGAACCGGCCGGGGCGACGACCGGGAGCCCTGGGGGCCTGGCCGCGGGTTAGGCGCGGCCGAGGGTCGAGCCGGGTAGCCCGCCCCGCGTCGGCTCCGGTCACGGACGTACTGCGTTCGATTCGCGGGGACTTCTCAGGTGCGCCGCTGCGCGGACGACCTAGCCGCTCACCGTAGGTCGAGGCGCATCAGCACGCGATGGAAACCGTCGAGAACCGAGTCGGTATCGGCCACTTTGGCGAATCCGGCTCGTTCGAAAAGAGCCAGCGTCCCTACATATCCCATCGTCAGGTCCACACGCTCGCCGCGGTTGTCCACCGGATAACCCTCGATCACAGGGGCCCCGTAGGAGCGGGCAAAGTCCACCGCCCCGGCAAGCAGTGCGTGGGCGATGCCCCGTCCTCGGT
>DASWKK010000203.1:0-7754 GCA_036396655.1 Acidimicrobiia bacterium | reverse complement strand
CAGGCCCAATCGGCGCCGGTCTTGGCTGCCGCCAGCAGATCTGGGAACGCCTCGCCGAACGTCATGACCTGGCGAGCCGCTGGCTCGCCCCATCGTGAAGTGGGGACCAGATTCTGTGCCACATGCCGGAGGTGTCTATATATCGGATGCCAGGTCGGTTTCCCGTACCCGTAACCCTGGGAGGCTTATGAGCGATTACAGGGATGACAAGAGACGGCCGGCCGGGACGACAAGGAGGTAGGAATGAGGACATCGGAAAAATTGAAACTCTTATCACTCGCCCTGGCCGCCTTGCTGATCAGCTCGGGGGTCGCCCTTGCCGATCAGCATGATGGTGACGATGACCTCGACACCGTCTTCAACCTCGGCTACGACGAAGACAACCATCTCCTCATCTGGAACACATCGCCCGATGACTCCACTTACGACTGCACCTTGCAGACGAGTGATGACCCCGAGGAGAACGCCGAGTACGAGGCCACTTACGGAATCGGTGACGAGTTGATTCCGGTCGATGCCCTCACCCTCGACGGTGGCGACGTCGTGTTCCCGGCACGGGATGAAGAGGACGTCGACACCGAGGAGTTCCCGGTTGCCACCGAGGATGCGGTCTACGCCGGTGCCGATGGCGAGTGCGGTCTGAGTGGCGGTGAGGTCGCCGGTCCCAACGGCCAGATCAACCACGGACAGTTCATGAAGCTGTTCAACTCCCTCTACGAAGGTACGCATCGAGGTTGCCTCAACCGTTATTTGGCGAAGTCGGACCTCGGCAAAGACGATCAGCAGCTCAACACCAACGAGGTCGACCCGTCCTTCGAGCCCAACCTCGAAGAGCCGGGCAGCCTGAGTTTCACGACGACGCTTGCCGACTGCGAGAGAGGCAAGAAGGACGCTGACGACGACATCGGTTCCACGGCGCAGGGAGAACAGGGAAAAGGCAAGCCCGACTCCCCCGGCAAGTCGGGTTCGGCCCCGGGTCGAGACAAGTAGCGCCCACATAATCGGCGAAAACAACGTCGACGAAAGGCCCGGCTTTCACGCCGGGCCTTTCGTCATCGATCACACCGATCAGGCGCCGATACGCGCTTCGGGCGCCTGTACGAGGAAATTGGCGACGGCGCCTCAGCCTTTATGCCCGAACTGGCGAAGTCAAGACTCCCGGTTAGGAAGCAGAAGGCGATCGAGCGCAGCCCGGTTGGATTCCTGGTCTGCCCCCGGGTCGAATGGCTCGACGCGGTGCGAAAGGGGAGGGTCAGGGTCCCGCTACCCCGAGGTGTCTCCAACCAGCACCACAGCGATGGTCGCTGCCAGCACCAGTCCGGTCCAGACACAGGGTCGTCGTTTCCGACACTTTGACCGAGAACGACACGGCGCCGTGGACCAACACCACCAGGATCGTGGGGTGGATCGCGCTGTGGGCCGAGCTCAAACCCAGTCCGGGTAGAGACATCCTGGTGTTTGGGTCGCTCTCTATTGGGCTCTGGTGGATCGCTGCTACCGCAACGTTCGACGCTATCCAGGAGGCCTGATGGACTGGGAAGACGCAGGTCTGCCGTTGGAAGGCGCTCTCGCCGACCGCGCATCACGACCAGCCTCATGCGTTGGGGCTCAGACGGTCCTTAGTCGCGGGTATGGCCTCCGTATCTGGCCACCCTCCGTGGGGCTTGGCATGTGTCGTGCACAAAGGAGCCGGGCATCGACTCATGATCGACTTCGGCCTTGAGTCTCATCCAGGATTGTTCTGTGTAAGCGCTGTGCTCGAGGTAGAGCACGTCTCGAGGCGAGAACTCCCTTGTAGCAGCAGGCGTAATGGGGCCCATAGCTCAGCCCGGTTAGAGCGCATCCCTGATAACTATTCGGAGCCGAGCGCTGTGCTAACCAGGCAAAACCCCAGGTCGGTTCTCACCGTAGGACGCCCAGGGATGCGCTGTGTGACGGCAAGCTCCTTCCCGGTTCCCATCAGTAGGCTCCCGAGCTGTGAGAGTTCCGGCCCCGATCATCGATATGCATCTCCATGCCATGCCGGCCGACTATCAGGGCTCTCCACCGGTCGGTTTCAGTCTCAGGGGCAGCCCTCCGGTCCATGATCCGCTTAACCCTTGGGCCGAGACGTTCGATGCCTGGCACAAGGACCCGGAGATCAACCAGTTGTTCTCACCCATGACCGACGACGAGTTGAGAGACGAAACCCTGGCGGTCATGGAAAAGCGGAACATGATTGGGGTCGTCAGCGGGGTTTCGCTGGAGCTGACGGATCGGTGGCGAGCCGCCGCGCCCGACCGGGTCATACCAGGAGTGGTTCTATATCTCCACGCTCCCGCCATCTCGCCATCAGATCTCGGGGAGCTCCACGCCGAAGGCAGGATCGCCGTGCTGGGGGAGGTGGCCAACCAATACAACGGGATCGACCCGAGCGACCCCCAGCTCGAGCCCTATCTGGCGGTTGCCGAGGAGCTCGACATTCCCGTCCAAATTCACGTTGGTCCTGGCCCGCCGGGAGCCCCCTACCTCGGGTTTCCTAACTACCGGGGGCGGTTACACAGCCCACTTCTTCTCGAAGAGATCCTTGTTCGTCATCCCCGGGTGCGGCTGTACGTCGCCCATGCCGGCTGGCCCATGTTGGATGACATGCTGGCCTTGCTGTACACACACCCCAGGGTGTATGTCGACGTGGGGATCCTCACCTTCGGAATACCCACCGCTGAGTTCCACCGTTACTTGCGGGTCATCGTCGAGGCAGGATTTGGGGACCGAGTCATGTTCGGATCGGATCAGATGGTCTGGCCCGGGGCCATCGAACCTGCTATTGGATCTATCGAAGCGGCTGACTTCCTCAGCGACGAGCAGAAGCGGGCAATCCTCTACGACAACGCGGCACGCTTTCTCCGCCTCACGCCGGAAGACATCACCCGACACCGCCTCGGCTTCAGTAACTGATTCCATATGTGCCGTGGTTTTGTGCCGGCCACTCCGCCTCGAACGCCGACGCCGGTACAATTCCCGATCCTTGACTACCAGTCGGGGCCCATAGCTCAGTCCGGTCAGAGCCGATCCCTGATAAATATTTCGGGGCCGAGCGCTGTGCTCACCAGGCGAAACCCCAGGTTGCCGGTCACCGTAAAACGCCCAGGGATGCGCTGTGACTTCGGGCACTTCACCTACACAGAATCCAGTCTTGCTAGCCGGCGGGCCGTACGGCGTCGGCGGGGTTCATGGTGGCGGCCCGGATGGCGGGGTAGAGGCCGGCGAGGAGGCCGAGGAGGAGTGCTGCCGCGACTGCGGCGGCGATGATGTTGGCGGGCACGGTGACGGTCCATCCTTGGCGCTGGGCGCACAGATAGGTAATGGCGGCGCCAATGGTGGCTCCGGTGAGTCCGCCAATGGTGGTGAGGGTGGCGGCTTCGACGAGGAACTGAAGCCCGATGTGGCGACGGGTGGCGCCAAGGGCGCGGCGTAACCCAATCTCGCTTCGACGTTCGAGTATGGAGATGACCATGACGTTGGCGACGCCGACGCCTCCGACGGCGAGGGCGACCAACCCGAGCCCTATGAGTAGGCGCTGGAGACCTTCGTCGACGGCGGCTCGTGCTTCGAGTGCGTCGGAAGGTTGTGACACTTCGACTTCGTTGGGTGCTCCCGGGTTGACGGTGCGACCCAGAACCTTGGTGACGTCGTCGACGTGTTGGGGGGTGGTGCGGGCGTAGATCCGGGTGGGGTAGAGATCGAATCCGAGATACTCGCTGGCTGCCTCTTCGCCGATGAGGATGGAGCGGTCGAGGTCGGGATGGAGGGCGAGGGGGTCGAGTATCCCGATGACGGCGAACCTCTCTCCGTCAATTACGACTGTGGGGCTGCCGGTGAGGTCGGTGATGCCGAGTCGTTGGGCGGCGACGGCCCCGAGGCCAACGGTGGGGATCGTCGAGGTCGAGTTGTCGAGGAACCGTCCATGGGTGAGGGCTCCTTCGATGGTGTCGAGGAGGCTGGTCTCGGTGGCGACGACTGCTAGCCCGTTGGGTGTGGTGTCGTATTCGTTGCGTTGCACCTCGGCGTCCAGGGCAGAGACCCCGCTTGCGCTGCGCACCGGGTTGACCCGTCGCACCATGGAGGGTGAGTCGACGGGGAGTTGTGCCTGCTCGCCGAACAGGGTGTTTCCCGCCTCGACAACCAGGAGGTCGGTGCCGAGGGCGTCGATCTGGGCGAGGAGGTCAGCTCTGCTGGCGGCGCACCCACTATTCACGTCGACGACGACGGATCCGAGGTGCCGGCCAAACTACGACAGCAAATCTTCGAACGATTCACCCGACTCGACGAGCCAAGAAACCGCAACGTCGGTGGAGCCGGTCTAGGGCTCGCCATCGTCAAACAGGTCATCCAATCCCACGGCGGCACCGTCGCATGCACCGACGCACCGATCGGAGGAGCCCGGATCAGTATGCGATTCCCTTCATCGCGTAGAGCGCAGTGAGCTGACCTAGCGCGCCCGTCGAGCTCTATCGGCTCCAATGCTTGCGGGTTTCCGGCAGCGACCCGGCAGGGATTATTCTGTGACACCGCTGTGCTGCGAGATCCCTCCTATATACGTGGACGAATCCCCAAGTAGCACCAGGCGTAATGGGGCCCATAGCTCAGCCCGGTTAGAGCACATCCCTGATAACAATTCACAGCCGAGCGCTGTGCTAACCCGGCGAAACCCCAGGTCGCCGCTCACCGTAAACCGCCCAGGGATGCGCTCCCCTCAGAGGGGCTGGGCGCGACCCTCCTCATGGAGAAGCGTCAGCACTGCGGCCACCCGCCTGTGAACCTCGGATTCGTTGCTGAGACCCAGCTTCATGAAGATCGACGTCGAGTATTTTTCGATCGACGACTCCGACAGATCGAGCTCCCTGGCGATACCGGCATTGGTTCTGCCTTGAGCCATATGTTGGAGGACTTCCAGTTCACGTCCGGTGAGGTTCTGAAGACGCGATGTGGATCTCTGCGTGTTCTGCGCTACCAGGGCGGCCACCACGTCGGGGTCTATCACCGAACCACCGCGTGCGACCTCCCGAACGGCTTCGATGAGCTGATCGGGATGGCCGACACGCTCCTTCAGCAGGTAGGCGAGGCCACGGGTTCCATCACTCAGCAACTCGAGGGCGTAAGCGGCGTCTGCGTACTGGGACAGAACGACCACGCCCAGATCGGGATTGGCAGCCCGGAGGCGGAGGGCGGCGTCTATCCCCTCGGTCTGGTGCCCGGGCGGCATCCTGATGTCGGTGACGACCACATCCGGGCGCTCGCGGGGTACGAGGTTTTCCAGCTCTATGGCCGTGCCCACGGTTCCGATCACCTCGATGTCATCCGCTTCTTCGAGGGCGCGCCGCGTCCCCTCACGCACCAAGTAGTGGTCTTCGGCGATGACCACACGCAAATGGCCGCTCATTCGTGTCGTTTCCACTCGTCTACTGCCAAGACCGCGGTCACCGTCGTACCTTCTCCGGGTTTGCTGGTCACCTCGAGTCGGCCGCCGAGCGCGGCCAAGCGCTCACCCAGGTTGGCAAAGCCGCTTCCGGTCGTGGGCATGGTCTCGAAACCGACGCCGTCGTCACTGACCCGGATCAGAAGCGAGCTGTTCGAGAGCGACAGGATGACCTCGACGTTGCTGGCGTCTGCATGCTTGAGACTGTTGGTCAACGACTCGGCGACCATGTAATAGGCGGCCCCCTCCACCTCCTCGGGAAGCTTCATCCCACGTAGCGAAGTGTCGGCGCGGAGGAGGACCGGAACCGGGTTTCGAGCCGCCAGTGCCTCGACCGCGACGAGAAGCCCCCGATCGCGAAGCAGGCTCGGGTGTATCCCGTGAGCAAGCTGGCGTAGGTCACCCAGAACCCGCTCCAGCCCCTCTTGTAAGGACGCCAACTCGGCCGCTACGGCGTCGGCATCTCTGGTTCGGAGACGGCGGACATGCCCCGCCTGTCCGATCAGGGCGACCAGGTCTTGTTGGACGCCATCATGGATGTTTCGCTCGATGCGCCGACGTTCCCTTTCTTCGGCCCGCACCAGCCGAGCCCTCGAAGCGGCCAGCTCGGCGGCCTGGTCTGCGAGCTGTGCGGTGAGTCGAACGTTGCGAACCGCCAGGGCGGCTTGCCGAGCGAGCGTGGCCACCACGGCTTTCTCCTCATCGGTCAAAGGGCCACCGGCGCGGGGACCACACTCGACCACGCCCAGGCGTTCGTCGTTCAGGACGATGGGGACGGTGAACGCCGGCGTGTGCTCGTCATTCGATGTCGTGGGCTCCAGCCGTACTCGGGCCCAGTTCAGCCCGAGCCCGTCTTCGAGGGTCGCCGCCATCTGGGGCAGCAGCTCCTCTAGATCGTAGGTGTCGGCGAGTGTGGCCCCGAGCCTGGCGATCACCCTGGTCGGATCGGCCTTTGCACCGAACACCCACCGGTCGGCAAGTCGCTCCAATCTCGCTCTGGACGGTTGAAACAGCAGAGTAGCCAGCACGGTCAGGGTGACCGCCCAACCGATCGACAATCTCTGCCCTGCCGCGATTCCCAAACCGGCTGCAGCCCCTCCGTACATACCCGCGATGGCTAGCCAGAGCACTCCATAGACGAAAGATCTGCGCAACACTCGGTCGACGTCGATCCCCCGCGGCTGGAGAAGTCCCATGGCGACCGAAACGGCCAACGTCAACGAGGCTGCGATGTAGAGCGTGGAGACGAACCATGGCGGCCAGTCGAAGATCAGGTCGGTCAGTGTGGCGAAAACAACCACAAGAGCCGGTAGGAGCAGCCACCTGATCCGTTGACGTACCGCCGGCCCACTCCGGCGGTACCGCAGGAACAGCATCACGACTCCTACCAGGAAGAAAGACTGGACGAGCTCGAAAACACGTCGCCCGACCCCAGCATCCACGGCCACGGCCGGGATGCGCAGCGGGTTTTCGATCGGAGGGGTGTCGTGATACCAGGGAAGGGTGACCACAGAGGTGGTCACCAGCACCAGCACTGGGACTGCCAGGAGCAACCAGGATCCTCGCAACAGCCAGGACTCGAACCTGCGCTGCACGATCCCATCGGGGAACAACCCCAGGAGGTGGGTGCCGGCAATCATGGCGAACAAGCCCACGAGCTGCGCCGCCAAGTTGAGCCACGCCATCGCTGAGGCGTTCACGACAGCATCCCCCGCCAGCTGGAGCGTGTGATCCATTAGCAGCACAACCGGTTCCAGGCCCACGGCGACCAGATACCACCCGGACAGCGGGTGATCCGGGAGGCGTTTTCGGACCAGGGCCGCGATCACCAGCACCAAGGCGAAGGCAACATGCCATGGAAGGTCCAGGGACGACCGGCCGGTGGTCACCGAGACGACGACTCCAACCAGGGTCGCGACCACGCCAAGGATCAGGCTGACCTCGGGCCATGCTCGGGGAGGAGGAATCCTCTCACGCCGGCTCCCCGGTGGATGCGATCCGAACGCCATGGTCACCAATCCTTGCGTATTCCAGCCCGGGATGCGACGGGGCTGGCCGGAAACCGCCAGTAGGGAAAACCGGAACTCATTGTGCGGCCAACGGGATAGGAGAACGGCTGCGGCGTTCTTAAGGTCGGAGGGAATCGCTCATCTGCGCATCGATGGAGGAGGAGTAGTCAAATGAGAAGATCGATCTTCGTAGGCACCGTTGCTCTGCTGATCTCAGTCCTGATCGCTGGGCCGGCACTGGCATACGAGTGCACAAATGCCAGCAAGCCCCCCGCCGCTGGAGCTCA
>DASWKK010000202.1:0-6115 GCA_036396655.1 Acidimicrobiia bacterium | reverse complement strand
GTAGTATCGAACGTATGTTCGGAGGGTGGAGATGAGTTCCCTCAGGTCGGCACTGGAAGAATGGATCGCCGAGGACACGGATGTCCTTCATGTCGACCAGCTCGCCGACGACCTGGTCGAGCTGGAACTGGTCAGCGGTCTGATCGAAGCGATCAGGGCCGACCGGATCGAGGTGTTCGACCGTAAGGCCGGTCATCGAGCCCATGGCTACCCATCGGTGACTGCCTTCCTCAAACACCGTTGTCGCATGGCCACCGGCCGGGCACGACGTCTGGTAGCCGCAGCTCATGCCAAGAACCTCGCACCGCACGTCTTCGGGGCGTGGTTCAACACCAGACTCTCCACCGACCAGGCCCATCGTCTCCTGGAAACCGCCTCGACTGTCCCCGAAGAGTTCGCTGCCGCCGAGGACAACCTGATCGAAACCGTCCAGGACCTCTCCCACACCGACACCCGAAGAGTGCTCGACTATTGGCGTCAATCGGTCGACGGGCCGGAAACCGCAATGTCCGAAGTCCAACAAGAGGACCTGAGAGGAGTATCGATGTCGATCAGTCTCGGCGGGATGCTCCGGGTCGACGCTTGGATGACACCCGTCGCCGGCCAGGCGCTGGTGACTGCGCTGGACGCTCTGATGCCGCCACCTGATCCCCACGACGGTCGGACACCGCGCCAACGACGTCACGACGCCCTCGAAGACCTGGCCCGTGAGTATCTCGATCATGGGCAGACTCCAACCGTTGGAGGCGAGAAGCCCCACATCAGCCTTGTTTGTGACCTTCCCGCTCTTCAGGGCATTGCAGGAGGGCTCCACGAGACCGAGACCGGACAGGTCCTCACTGTCAACCAACTCCGTACCCTCGTCTGTGACTGCTCTCTCAGCAGAGTGGTCCTCGGGCCAGACTCGGAGATCATCGACGTGGGACGACGCTCCCGTACCATCCCAGCTGGACTGAGACGAGCGATCATCGCCCGAGACCGTCATTGCACCTGGCCCGGCTGCGACCGCGACCCGCGCTGGTGCGACGGGCACCACAAGCGCCACTGGGCCGACGGTGGCGCCACAGAACCGGCCAACCTGAGCCTTCTGTGTCGCTACCACCACACCCTCACTCACCTGCTCGACGATCAGGGTCGCGATCCGCCCCACCGGTGACGGCCAAGCGGAACTCGGGCACAACACCCATGACCCTCTAGCGCGTGGTCGACTTGGGTTTAAGAGTCCCTATCCACTCGTGACTACGCCGGAACCAATCACTCAGTTCCTCGGTGCGACCGAAGAGATCGTCAGGCACCACCACGTACTCCTTCATCACCCGGCCGTACTGCTCGGCGAGAGCCGCCGCGTACTCCCCGACGAACCGGCTGCGATCATCGTCGCTCAGGCGCAACGCCATTGTCCCCGTCGAGTCGAGAAAACTGAACATGTGCCCATTCCTCGAGGTGTAGGGCATGGTCGCACCCTTGAGCTCGACGTCCGGTTGGGTGGCAACCAATCGCTCATACCACACCAGTCGTTCAGCAGGTCCTTCGTAACGCTCCGCCATCTGGTGAAACCTACCCATAGGCTGTTGGCATGAATGAACGAGTGTCACCGTGAGTCTCGGTTTCGGACTGCTCAGCGCCCAATTGCGACCCGGCGAGACCGATTGGTCGCGGGCCTACGACGAGACGATCCGGCTGGCGGTGGAGGCCGAGCGAATCGGGATGTCCTCGATATGGACCACGGAGCACCACTTCGTTGACGATGGGTACATGCCGTCTCTGGCGGTGGTCAGTGGGGCCATCGCCGCCGCCACCTCGAGCATCGAGATCGCCACCGGAGTCATCCTCGCCCCGCTCCACTATCCTCTCCGGCTCGCCGAGGACGCAGCGACGGTCAGCCTGCTTAGCGGTGGACGGTTCACCCTTGGTCTCGGTCTGGGATGGATAGAGGTCGAGTTCGACGGTCTCGGCGCAGAGATCTCCAAGCGGGGAGTGGCCATGGAGGAGAGCCTCTCCATACTCCGCAAGTCGTGGGCCGGCGAGCCGTTTCAGCACCGGGGCGAGGTCTATCAGTTGCCTCAGCTTGCCGTGAGACCAACACCTTCCTCCACGATCCCGATCCTGATCGGAGGCGGTGCGGAGCCCGCCATTCGGCGTGCGGCCCGGCTCGCCGACGGGATCTTCTCCAACGTGTCGCCGGACAAACTCCTGGTCCAACTGCGCTGGCTCACCGACGAGTGCGAACGCATTGGACGGGATCCTGCCGAGCTGCGCGTCATCCACTACTCGGTAATCATCCCCGGCGACAATGCTCACGTCGCCTGGATGCGCTACGCCGACCACGTGTGGCACATGACATGGAAGTACGACGACATGGAGGCGTCGGCGACCAGGACCGGTCCCCCGCCGCCTGCCCCCGATCTCACCGAGGAGCGACGGACGAGCATGCACCGCAGGTTCACCGTCGCCGGTTCGAGTGACGAGATCGTGTCCACCCTGCTCGGGGTGAGAGAACAGGCCGGCATCCCGGTGGAGTTTGTCGCCCGCAGCTACTTCGCCACCCTGGAGTACGAAGCCCAGATCGAGTTGATGGAGCAACTGGCCGAAGAGGTGGCCCCGCACTTGTAGGAACGGCGCGACGGAATTCTTCGCCAGGTTCCGACTAACTGAAGTGTGATGAGCGAATCTGGTCCCGTGACTGATGGATCGCTGCTCGACCCGATCTCGTTCAAGGACTTCTACGACCGCGCCTTGCCCGTGATCTACGGATACTTCTTCAAACGCGTGGGAGGGTCACACGCCCTCGCCGCCGATCTGACTCAAGAGACCTTCATCTCCGCGGTGCGGACTCTGCAACGTGGTGCCCGCGTCGATTCACCGATGCCATGGATCGTGACGATCGCCCGTCGGCGCCTGGTCGATCACATCAGATCGGGTTCAGGCACCGGCCGGACGGTTGTCAGAGATGCCCCACCGGAGGATCTCTCGACCTCTGCTGCCGAAGCGCGACTCACCGCAGCCCTCGGGATGCTCTCAGCTGATCATGGTCTGGCGCTCATCCTCCGCTACGTCGACGACCTGGCGGTGGCCGAAGTCGCCAACCATCTGGGACGCTCGCTGCGGGCGACGGAGTCGATCCTGGCCAGAGCCCGGGCTGCCCTTAGTGCCGCCTATGACGAGGTGGCAGATGTCTGAACACGACCCGATCCGTCTCCTCGCATCATTGGACCGACCGGTCTCGATGCCGTCGGGTTTGGCGGCAGAGATCTGGGCCGATGTCGAGGCAGAGCTGATGGGCTCGCCTTCCGTCTCCACGCAGATCGATCGTAAGGAGCGCCCTCCCTGGAAAGGACCACTGGCAGCCACCGCTGCCGCCCTGGCCGTACTCGTCGTCGGGTTGGGTACCTGGGTCTTTCTCGCCCCCGATCAGCCCACTGTGGCGTCCACGACCACCACAGTGCCCACCACATCTTCTACCAACGGTCTTCCAGTGGCTCCTCCTGATGTCGTTGTCGGGACAGCTGAAGACGGGTTCGTCGACGTGCTCGCTGCTCTCGATCAGGCCTCCGGCCGCTGGCAGCCCGGCGAGGACTTCCGATACGCATATCAGGTCTCCGTGGTTTGCGATTGCCCCGACGCCGGGACTCGCTGGGTGCGGATTTTCGACGACATCCAGGAGGCGGACCCGTGGGACGTGATACCGATCTTTAGCCGGATTAAGACCGACGTCGAGACCGGGCCGGACCGGGTCGACGTGGCGTTCTCACCCGACGATGGGCATCCGATCTACTACTCCGTCCAATGGCCGGACGGCTCGGACGCCGGTGACATGGTTCTTGGAGTGGACGAGTTCCACGAGATTGCCCTGACAGCCTCGGAGTTCGACGGGGAGTGGAGATTCACGTCTGGCATCGTCGACGGGAACGAGTTCGGAAATCCGGTCAGCGATGGGGCGATAACGCTCTCCATCAACGAGGGATTCGGAGACTTCCCGATCGACTGCAACACCGGGTCCATGTTGGTGGACATCTTCGATGGTTCGTTCGGGATCGGCCCCATCTTCAGCACCGCAGCCGGGTGCGGCACGTATTCCGACGAAGCAGAGCAATTCGTCGCCGCCATTAAACGGGCGGAGACCATCCGACACGACGGTTCCGAACTGGTCCTGAGCGGCCCAGGAGTCGAGCTTCGATTCGTCGAGCCCCAGCTGCCGGATTTGCTTGGCGAATTGCCGTTGACCGCCGCCGGGGAGACCCTGCTGCTCGAGTTCCCGAACGGGCGCAGCCGTGGACTGGTTTACACCATCGAGACATCGAGGCAGCTCGGCGAATCCGTGCGATACGTCCTCACCGCCGAGGCCGAAGGCGTCGACTCGGATGCCTCCTGGACCGAGTGGTACGGCGAGTTCGAGGTGCCTGATGTACAGGCCACCGGCACGGGGCCGGATCGGATCGTCATCCCGGACACGATTCAGAACGGGGACTACCGGCTGTGCTCCCCTTATTGGGAGCCGGATACGTTCTGCTTCGACCTGTTGGTCAGACCGGCCAGCGCCCCATGGTTCGTCACGGCCGGCGTCGACGGCGTCATTCTGCACGACGCCGACGGCACCTCCAGCGTCATCGCGAACGAGGCTGCAGACATCGCCTTCTATGTCGACGGCTTACTGGTGAGCTGGGGCATGCAGGACGACGCGATCGTCCTTCGACGCGACGGACAGGTCTCCGAAGTGGCGCTCCAGTCCGGAGACATCCTCCTCGATGTGGCCCACACCGATGACCGGCTGGTGGCTCTCGTGACCAACCGGTCGAACGCCACATCAGCAGTCGACCTCGACAGCGGCGAACGAAGGGAAATCGGTCCGGCGTCCACCGAGGCCCGTCTCCAAGACGGAGTCGCCCTGCTGAGTCTGTCGGAAACAGGACTCGAGGCGAGGTCACTGGAAGGGGGCCTGCTCTGGGAGGCGACGATCGACGCCGAGACGATGATTGTGCCCTCCGATCCCGGGGTAGTCCGCCTCGATCGCTTTGGGGACCTCTACATCGACAGCGACCCTGCGTTTCGACAGTTTCTCGAGACCCGACTCGTCGACGTCCTTACCGGGGAGGAGCTGGATTCCTTCGAATACGAGCTGGCGATCCCGCTCGAGGGTGACCAGATCACCGAGCGCTGTCTGCGTGCCGAGTTGCAGGATGGCGTGTTGCTCTGCCCACAGCCCGACGGGCGGTTGGTGACGCTTCAGGTCGAAGGTGGCGACATGCTCGACTTCCCGGCTGGTCGCGGCCGGATCGCCACCTACGCGCGTCAGGACGATTGATTCGGGCTGCGCTCAGGCGTAGAGGTCCCCGGCCAGGTACTTGAGACCCGAATCGGGCTGGACGGTGACCACCCGATGACCGGGACCGAGCTCGGAGGCGAGACGCAGCGCCACCCGCACATTGGCCCCACCCGAGGGCCCGGTCCACACCCCGTCCTTGACCGCCATCTCCCGGGCGGTGGCCATGGCCTCCTCGGTGCTCACCGTCTCAACGCGGTCATAGCTGCCCTCGGTGATCAGCGGCGGCACGAAACCGACGCCGCCACCTTCGATGCGATGGGTACCCGCCGGACGGCCGGATATCACCGCCGACTCCTCGGGCTCGACGATCACCCTGAGCGCGTCGGGCCAACGCTCGCGAATGGCGGTGGTGGAGCCGATGAAGCAGCCTCCGACCCCGACGTAGGCGCAGAACGCATCGACCGGCTCACCCAGTTGCTCCACGACTTCCTCGCCGATCCCGCGGTAGCCGTCGATCGCATCGTGGTTGTTGAACTGGTCGGTGGCATGGCCGCCGCTCTCCTCCACGATCTCCGCGGCCCGGCGCGCCATCGCCGGGATCAGCCCGGGATGGATTCCGTCCGGGCTCTCGATGATCTCGAGCTCCGCCCCGAATACCTCCATGGTCCTCAGCTTCTCGGAGGCAAAGGCGTCGGAGGTGACGATGCGCACCGGGTATCCCTTCAGCGCACAGATGAAGGCAAGCGAGCTCCCCGTCGAACCACCGGTGTACTCCACAACCGTCCTGCCGGGCGTGAGGTCTCCCCTCCGCTCCGCCCCCTCGATCATCGCCAGCGCCATTCGGTCCTTGTA
>DASWKK010000201.1:0-4797 GCA_036396655.1 Acidimicrobiia bacterium | reverse complement strand
AATTGGAAGATCTTCCTGCCCGACGTCGACGGTGTCCCCGACATCGACATCTACGCCCACGCATTGCGCCAGCTGCTGGTCCCCTTCATCCCCGAGCACGTCACGCTCTGGTTGCTCCGCACCGGGCTGATCGTGGCCTTCTTGCTTCACATCCATGCGGCGTATTCGCTCACCCTGATGAACCATCGGGCGCGGCCCGAGGACTATCAGGGGCCGCGCACCTACATCGCGGCCAACTACGCCAGCCGAACGATGCGGTGGAGCGGGGTCATCTTCGCCGCCTTCCTGGTGTTCCATCTCGCCGACCTCACCTGGGGCATCTCCCCCGCCGCCCCCGAGACCTGGGAGCGGGGCGAGGTATACGCCAACTTCGTGGCCACATTCTCTCGCGCCCCGGTCACCCTCTTCTACGTGGTGGCAATGTTCACTCTCGGAGTCCACCTCTATCACGGGGCGTGGTCGATGTTTCAGAGTCTCGGCATTAACCATCCCCGCTTCAACACCGCCCGCCGCTACTTCGCCATCGGACTCGCTGCCCTGGTCACCGTCGGCAACGCCATCATGCCGCTGGCGGTCCTGTTCGGCTGGGTGAGCTGACGGTGGCACTACAACTCGACGCCAGGATCCCCGACGGGCCCATCGACGAGACGTGGGACAACCACAAGTTCTCGGTGAAGCTGGTCAACCCGGCCAACAAGCGGAAGTTCAAGATCATCATCGTGGGCAGCGGCCTGGCGGGGGCTTCGGCGGCCGCATCGCTTGCCGAGCTCGGCTATGACATCGAGGTTTTCACCTTCCACGACTCACCACGGCGCGCCCACTCGATCGCGGCCCAGGGTGGGATCAACGCCGCCAAGAACTACAAGAACGATGGCGACTCGGTGTTCCGACTCTTCTATGACACGGTCAAAGGGGGTGACTACAGGAGTCGTGAAGCCAACGTCTATCGACTGGCCCACGAGTCGCTGAACATCATCGACCAGACCGCGGCCCAAGGGGTGCCCTACGCACGCGAGTACGGGGGCGCCCTCGACAACCGGTCCTTCGGAGGAGCCCAGGTCTCACGCACCTTCTATGCCCGGGGCCAGACCGGCCAACAGCTACTGCTCGGCGCCTATCAGGCGATGGCCCGCCAGGTCGCATTGGGCAACGTGAAGCTCCACATCAGAACCGAGATGCTCGACCTGGTGGTCAAGGAGGGACGTGCCGTCGGGATCGTGACCCGCGATCTCATCACCGGAGCGGTGAAGTCGCACTCGGCGCATGCCGTGGTGCTGGCAACCGGTGGCTACAGCAATGTGTTCTTCCTCTCCACGAATGCCATGGCTACCAACGCCAGCGCCATCTGGAGGGCCCATCGCAAGGGTGCGGGATTCGCCAACCCCTGCTTCACCCAGATCCACCCCACCTGTATCCCGGCCTCCGACGAGTTCCAGTCGAAGTTGACGCTGATGTCGGAGTCGCTGCGCAACGACGGCCGGATCTGGGTGCCGACCAACCCCGATGAAAGACGACCGGCCAACGAGGTCCCGCCCGAGGATCGGGACTACTTCCTGGAGAGGATGTATCCCGCCTTCGGGAACCTGGTGCCCCGCGATGTCGCCTCGCGCGCCGTCAAGCGCATCGTCGATCAAGGCAATGGGGTGGGACCGCTGAAGAACGGGGTCTACCTCGACTTCGAGGACGCCATCGCACGCCAGGGTCGCCAGACGATCCAGGAGCGCTACGACAACCTCTTCGAGATGTACCAGCGGATCACCGACGAGGACCCCTACGTCGTGCCGATGCGAATCTACCCGGCACCGCACTACACGATGGGTGGGCTCTGGGTCGACTACAACCTCATGACCACCGTCCCCGGTCTCTACGCGCTCGGCGAAGCCAACTTCTCCGACCACGGAGCGAACCGGCTCGGCGCATCCGCGCTGATGCAAGGCTTGGCCGACGGGTACTTCGTCGTTCCCTCCACCATCGGCGACTACTTGACGGCCTTCCTCAACCAGTCTCCAGTGGCGACCGACGATGCGGTCTTCAAGGAGGCCGAATCCGCCGTCACCGAGAGAGTGGACCGGTTCCTCTCGGCCCGGGGCACCCGCACCGTCGACTGGTTCCACAAGGAGCTGGGGAAGATCATGCTCGAACACTGTGGTATGTCCCGGAGCGAGCCCGGCCTGCTCAAAGCACTGTCAGAGATCCCGGCGCTCTACGAGGAATTCAAGACCGACGTCAAGGTCCTGGGGACCGGTGGAAGCCTCAATCAGAGTTTGGAGCGGGCGGGGAGGGTGGAGGACTTCTTCGAGCTGGCTCAGGCGATGTGCCTCGACGCACTTCATCGGGAGGAGTCGTGCGGTGGCCACTTCCGAGAGGAGTACCGGACCGACGGGGGCGAGGCGTTGCGACGTGACGACGAGTTCGCCCATGTGGCGGTCTGGGAATGGACCGGCGACCCGTCCAAACCCGAGCTCAACCTGGAACAACTGGACTTCGAGAACGTGACATTGACCACCAGGAGCTACAAGTGAATGTGACGCTCCAGGTCTGGCGTCAGACGGGGCCTGATCAGCCGGGGGGATTCCACACCTATCAGGTGAGCGACATCTCCGAAGAGATGTCATTCCTCGAGATGTTGGATGTGCTCAACGAGCGTCTGGTCCATCAGGGTGAAGAGCCGGTTGCCTTCGACCACGACTGTCGTGAAGGCATCTGCGGGGCGTGTGGCGTCATGATCGACGGGCAGGCTCACGGGCCGCAGCTGGGCACCGCCACCTGTCAGCTCCACATGCGCAGGTTCAACGATGGAGCCACGATCACGGTCGAGCCATGGCGGGCGGCTGGCTTCCCACTGGTCCGAGATCTCGTCGTCGACCGGAGCTCCTTCGACCGGATCATCGAGGCCGGCGGTTTTATCACGGTCGAAACGGGATCGGCGCCGGACGCCAACATCGTCCCCGTCCCCAAGGAAGCGGCGGACATCGCCTTCGACGCCGCGGCTTGTATCGGATGCGGAGCCTGTGTGGCTGCTTGTCCCAACGGGGCGGCCAACCTGTTCACCGCGGCCAAGATCAGCCACCTCAATCTTCTCCCCCAAGGCCAGCCCGAGCGGTGGACCCGCACCGAGAGGATGGTCGGAGTCATGGAGGAGTATTTCGGGTCGTGCACCAACCACGGTGAATGCGAGAAGGCCTGCCCGAAGCAGATCTCGATCGACTTCATCGCCATGATGAACGCCGACTACGTCAAGTCCAAGATCAAGAATCGTCGTCTGATCGCACAGGACACCTGACCTAGCAGCCCCCAGCGCGACCCGAGTATGGGTTCGGAGGCCCATTGTCCCCAACCCGCTTCGGGTGGGACACTCTGCGTTGACCCTTGTCACACCGGTTCGGCCACGTATCCTGATAGCCGCCAACTGTGACCACTGTGGGTGGGGAAATGACCACAGACTGTGGTCTCGGGAGAGAGTGAGCAGGGCAGGGATGAGACAAGCAAAAGACAGCGAGCGCGGGGCGACCCTGGTCGAGGCCGCCATCGTCTACGCCATCCTCTTTCTGACTCTCTTCGCGGTCGTGGAGTTCGGGCTTGCCTTCAAGGATTGGCTCTCGGTCAGCCACGCGGCACGCGAGGGCGCCCGCTCGGGTGCAACCTATGGCGACGACCCCCGAGCCAACATCGCAGTTCTGCGCGACATCGACCGGACGCTTGCCCCCGCAGGCATCGCGGAAGGTATCCGGGTCAACATCTTCGAGGCGAGACCCGGGGGCGAGTCCGACTCGTACACCTACACCCCTTCGACCCCCGATTGCACCGACAACACACCGGTGGGTCTGCCGCCACTGACCGGATGTTGCGAGTGGTCTCCGTGCCCCGAGCCCTTCCGGGCCACCTACGTCGTACCGAATTGGGACCCGGCTGATCGGGACGTGGAGGCCCCCGACCTCGATCGAATCGGAGTCGAGGTGGAGTTCACCCACCAATGGATAACCAACTACATCCTCACCAGCACCGACTTCACCACATCGACCGACTACCAGATCGAGCCCCAGGTGTTCCAGTCGTGAGACGCAATCCCGATCGCGGCACCTCACTGGTCGAGGTCGGTCTGATTCTCCCGGTGCTCATAATGCTGGCCATCGGGCTCTCGGAGATCGGTTTCCTGGTGGTCGACTACCTAACGGTCTCCAATGCCGCCAGAGAGGGAGCCAGGACCGGTGCTGCCGCCGCCGACTTCGATCAGGGTGGAGTCGACGCCGACGACCTCATCCTCGAAGCCGTTGAGGAGGCCGCCTGCAACTTGAGGTTCGGAACATTGGAGAAGGTTCTCATCTTCAAGGCCGACGCGTTGGGCGAGCCGACGATCGGGTCGATCAACGAATACTCCCCTTCCGGCGCCCTGAATTGCAGCTCACCGCTCAATGCGCTCGCCTGTGACAACGGGTGCCCTTGGGCCCCTTCGTCCCGCAACCGGGTGCCCAATGTGGCCATCGATGTGCTCGGGGTCGAAGTGACCTTCTCCCACTCCAGTGTCACCGGGCTGTTCCCATTCTTGTCCACCGATTGGACCGAGACCGCCGTCATGCAGATCGAGCCGGACACCAGGGGGATCCAATGAAAGAGCTGTTCCGCCGGGCGAGAAACGAGGATCGAGGGGCAGCCCTTGCTCTGGTTGCCGGTTCCATGGTCCTTCTCCTGGGAATGGCTGCCTTTGGCTCCGACCTCGCCTGGTTCTATCTCAATGCCAGCCGGGTCCAGCGAACCGCCGACGCCGCTGCCCTGGGCGGAGTGATCTGGCTTCCGGCA
>DASWKK010000200.1:0-20863 GCA_036396655.1 Acidimicrobiia bacterium | reverse complement strand
CGGTGAGCCGGTCACCTTCACCTCTCCCGCCACCGGGTGCCGGTACTCCACGATCATCTCGTTGTGCCTGGCCTGAGGATCGGAGAGAGCCTCGGTCAAGGTGAGGACATGCCCGACGGGGAGGCCGGCCTCGCCGAGCAGACTCACCCAGTGGTCCGCCGTCTCCGTCTGGAACGTCTTGCCCAGCCGGCGGACCAGGGCTTCACGGTTGGCCATCCTTTCTTCGTTGCTCGGGTACGCATCGGCGAGCTCGGGCAGCCCAATCGTCTCGGCCAGGATCCGGAAATGACGATCGGAGACGATGGCGAGGGTGAACGGACCGTCCTCTCCCTGGAACACCTGGTTCGGAGCCAGATATGGGCTGGCGGTGCCCGTTCGCTCCGGCTGCTCCCGGTTGGCGAATGCGAGCGCGTTCCATCCCGACTGGACCGCCATGACCCCGTCGCGTAGCGAGACATCGATCCGCCGGCCGCGACGGGGGTTCTCGGCGAGGCCTGCGCAAATGGCGAGCGCCGCGTTGGTGCCCGCCACGTAATCGCCGATGGTCGTGGCCGTCTTCCGGGACCCGTCCTTGGGCTCCCCGGTGATCGAGATCATCCCCGACTCTCCCTGGAACACGATGTCGATCCCAGCCCGTTCCGCATACGGCCCTTTGGCGCCGAAGGCGGAGATGGAGGTGTATATGAGGCGTCGGTTTAGCGTCGAAGCCCTCTCCTCACCGAGACCGATCCGCTCCATCGCCCCATGTCGCAGGTTGTGCACCACGACATCCGCCATGCTCACCAGCTTGTCCAGAACCCGCTTCGACACCCAGTCCTTGGGGTCGAGGGCGAGCGACTCCTTGCCCCGGTTGGCCATCATGAAGAAGGTCGACTCGCCGTTCTGATAGGGGCCGAAACCCCGGCCCAGGTCACCGCCTGGGGGCTCGACCTTGACCACACGTGCTCCCATGTCGGCGAGGAGCATGGCGGCGTACGGGGCGGCGATCAGGTTGCCGAACTCGACGACGAGGGTGCCGTGGAGTGGCCCCTCAGACACGTTCGATGACCGTGCTGATCCCCTGGCCGACACCGATGCACATCGTGGCCAACCCGTATCGCCCGTTCCGGCGCTTCAGCTCATGGACCAGGGTGGTCAGGATCCGGGCCCCGGAGGCGCCGAGAGGGTGCCCGATCGCGATCGCCCCTCCGTTGACGTTTACCTTGTCCGGATCGAGCTCGAGGAGACGCATGCAGGCCACACTCTGGGCCGCGAACGCCTCGTTGAGCTCGACCAGGTCCAGGTCTCCCACCGTGAGGCCGGCCCGGGCAAGGGCCTTCTCCGAAGCCGGAACCGGGCCGATTCCCATGACGTCGGGATAGACCCCGGCGGCGGCCGACGCCACGATGCGGGCCATGGGCCGGAGGGTGTGCTCGGCGATCCCCGCTTCGGTGGCGAGGATCAAGGCGGCGGCCCCGTCGTTCATGGGTGACGAGTTGCCGGCGGTGACCGTCCCTTCGTCCTTGAACACGGAGGGGAGACGGCCCAGGATCTCCATTGATGTGTCAGCCCGCGGGCCCTCGTCCGACGAGATGGTGACCATGCTGCGATGGCGGGCGTCGGTGGGTGCCTCGATCGGCTCGATCTCGGCATCAAACCGGCCGGCCTCCAGCGCGGCCAGGGCGGATTGGTGGCTGCGGAGAGCGAAGCGGTCCTGGTCCTCTCTGCTGATGTCGTACTTGTCGGCGACCACCTCGGCGGTCATGCCGAGTGTGATTGGTGGATAGAGATCCTCCATCCGTGGGTTGACCAGTCTCCACCCGAGCACGGTGTCGGCCGCCGCGGGGAATCCGGTGGGGAAGGGGCGGTTGCCCTTCATCATCACGTATGGGGAACGTGTCATCGATTCCGAGCCGCCGGTGATCACCACATCGCCCCAGCCACCGGCCAGGGCATGGGCACCGGAGATCACGGCTTGCATCCCCGACCCGCAGAGACGGTTGACTGTCGCCCCGGGCACTTCGATGGGAAGGCCGGCGAGCAGAACCGCCATGCGGGCCACATTCCTGTTGTCTTCACCCGCTTGATTCGCTGCCCCCCAATAGACATCCTCGATGGCCAGTGGGTCGAGGTCGGTTTGTCGCTGGAGGAGAGCTGCGATCACGTGGCCGGCCAGGTCGTCAGGACGCACATGGGCCAGTTGCCCGCCCAGCTTTCCCATCGGGGTCCGGCAGGCATCGATTATGTAGATGTCGCTGGTCATTTCGGGTGTCCATTCTTGCCGTCTCGGTGCCGCGATATGGGGACAAAGCCCTATATGGGCCGGAACCGAATCATCGTATGTTGACGTCAGAGTGAAACAGATGAACGGCCCACACAGACAATCAGCCTCCATCGTGGGGTATGCCCCGGCCGGTTTGCTGGTTCTATACGTCGCGATCCGATTGATCTTCTGAGAACTAGCGTTGGTCCCATGGACCGACCTGATTCTCTCCCCTTCACCGAGTCAGACGAGGCGAACCGGCTGTTGGCCACCGACGGCTTCGCCTTGCTCCTCGGAATGCTCTTCGATCAACAGTTCCCGATGGAGCGCGCCTTCTATGGCCCCCAGCTTCTCAAGGATCGTCTAGGAGGCGAGCTCGCCCCCCAGCTCGTCGCCGACACCGATCTCGACCATCTCGAGCAGGTCTTCAGAGGTCCACCGGCCATCCACCGTTACCCGGCGTCGATGGCAAAACGGGCCCAGGATCTGGCCGGGACGATCATTGCTGAGTACCGCGGTGTGGCCGAGGATCTGTGGGATACGGCCGGAGATGGGGACGAGCTGCTCGGGCGTCTCCGGGCGCTTCCCGGATTCGGCGCAGAGAAGTCGAGGATATTCGTCGGACTTCTGGGAAAGCGTCTGGGTATTCGCCCCGACGGATGGGAGGCGAAAGCGGCTGATTGGCCCTCCATCGCCGATGTTGCGGACTTCAGCGATGTCCTCGTCCTGAGGGAGAAGAAGAAGGCGATGAAGGCCGCGAGAAAGGCCTGAACCCGCTCAACCATTCAGGAAAACGTGCCGATAAGGGCTGGTAAGGACACGGAAGGAACCGATGCATCTCTCGGGCCAGCTCTCGGATTGGAGCATCAACGATCTGCTCCAGATCATGCAGGTCACCAGTAAGACGGGATCCCTCGACATCGAGGGACAGCGTCGCGGGCGTATCCATTTCCGCGAAGGACGCTTGACAGGAGCCGAGTTGACCGGGGAGAACGGCAGCTACGCCGGCTCGGATCGTTCCGCGATTGCCGACATTCTCTATGTGTTGTCGACCGTCGAGGAAGGCTCTTTCTCGGTCGGCGCGGCCGACGGGCCGGAGTCCAAGGGGTGGACGATCGAAGAGGTCCTCCTGGATGTTGTAGCTCTTCAGTCGCTGGAGGGTGAAGTCGTCGACGCCGGTCTCTTCGAGGCCAGCGGGGTGGCACTGGTAAACCAGATACAGGAGCCCATCACCATCGAGCCCGAGGATTGGCACGTCTTCGTCAACCTGGTGCCACCGTTCACCTTCAACTATCTCGAGAGCAGGTACGGTCGTGGTGCGGCGGTTCGCGTGTTCCACACCCTTCATCGTCTGGGCATGGCCGAGACTGTCGCCGACCTGGACGGCGAGGCCGTTTGGCTCGACCGGTTGGCCGAGGGAGTCGCCCCTGGGGAATCCCAGCCATCCTGGGCGGGCAATGGTGACTCAGCCGAAAGCACCGAGGCCCCACCCGAGACCGAACCTGAGGAAGAGGCGGAGGAGGAGCCGGTGGTCGCCGCCAAGCCAGACCGGATCCAGGCCAACATGAAAGGTCTTTCCGCCCCCGCCAACACCACTCTGACCGACGGTGTGTACGACGAGATCCGCCGCCTGCGAAGCAGGGTCGGCGAGAAGTAGCTGCTACTCCCACCGGATTGCGCCGGTGCTGAGCTCGCTCACACAATCTCCATCAAGCCGCCCGGCGGACCACCCGCCGATCTCCGTATAATCGGGCCATGGCTGAACATTCTTCCGTTGCGATCCTTGGCGTCGGCGCCATGGGCGAGGCACTGTTCAGTGGCCTGAAACGCGCCGGCTGGGCGGCCGGCGACATTTCCCTGTGCGTCCGACGCGAAGACCGCGCCACCGAGCTCGCCAAGAGATCGAGATCCCTGATCACACTCGACCCGATCGAGGCCATTGAAGACCGCGACGTGATCGTGGTGGCGGTGAAGCCACGGGACGTCGATGCTGTGCTCGACCAGCTCAAGATGCGAGTGGGAAAGACCCAGATGATCCTCTCTCTGGCTGCTGGGGTGACCACTGCCTCCTATGAGGGGAAGCTCGGCGCAGTGGCCGTAGTGCGCGCCATGCCAAACACCCCAGCCTTGGTCGGAGAGGGCGTCACCGGCATCGCCAAGGGTGCCTACGCCAACGGCGACCATCTCAAGCGAGCCACCGAGATCCTGGGCGCTGTCGGGTCGGTTCGATTCATGGACGAGTCATTGCTGGACGCGGTCACCGCCGTTTCCGGGACAGGTCCCGCCTACGTCTTCTTGATGGCCGAGGCTCTGACCGAGGCGGCGGTCCGGGAAGGCCTGCCTCGTGACATCGCAGAGACCTTCGTTCATCAGACAATTCGCGGCGCTGGTCATCTCCTCACCGACACAGAGAGAAGTCCGGCCGAGCTCCGTTCTCAGGTCACCTCACCCGGTGGCACAACCGCCGCAGCCGTCCATGTCCTCGAGGAAAGGGGTTTCCGGGCTTTGCTGGAGGATGCGGTGCGCGCCGCGGCCAGAAGATCAGCGGAGCTCGGGGAGCAGGGTTGAGTGTTTTCTCCAAGGTGGTCGTCACGACCACTCAGGCCCGGCCTGTGGAGAGACTCATCACCGGAAGCCGGCCAGGCAGGGCTCTGGCAAGACGGTTCGTGGCAGGCGACACCCTCGACGAGGCGGTAGCCGTTGCCCGGGAGCTCAACTCCAACGGCTCTCTGGTGTCACTCGATCTCCTGGGGGAGGAGGTCCACGATCGCGACTCGGCGGTTTCTGCTCGTGACGAATACCTGGCGAGCCTGGAGCGCATTGCCGACGAGCAACTCATGTCGAACATCTCGGTCAAGCTCACCCAGCTCGGGTTGACCATCGACGAGGGGCTCGCCGTCGAGTTGTTAGACAGCCTTGCCGCACGAGCCGATCAGATCGGGACCACGGTCACCATCGACATGGAGGACTCCCGCTATACCGACGCCACCGTGCGCATCTACGAAAAGGCGCAGGGTCTTCACGGGAACCTGGGTGTTGCCCTCCAGGCCTACATGCATCGAACTCCCGCCGACCTGGAACGGCTCATGCCGCTCGGCGGGCATCTCCGTCTGTGCAAGGGGGCATATGTGGAGGAAGCCGACGTCGCGCTCACCACCAAAGCCGAAGTCGATGCGGCGTTCGCTGCGCAGCTGAGATCCTTGATGTCGTTCGAGTCGGTGAGACCGGCAGTCGCCACCCATGACCTCGAACTGGTTGGGATGACCCGCGAATTGGCCCGGAACCGCGATCATGACTTTGAGTTTCAGATGCTCTACGGGGTCCGCACCGGTCTGCAAAGAGAGTTGGTGGCGGAGGGTTTCACGCTCAGGGTCTATCTCCCGTTCGGCTCACAGTGGTACCCCTATCTGACACGCCGGCTCGCCGAGAGACCCGCCAATGCCTGGTTCTTCGCTCGATCCGTATTCGGGTCCTGAGCGGTCTCAGGCGGCCCGGCGGAGAGTGGCGGGATCGGGTGTGCGCTGCTCATATACCAGCCGCTCACCAATGGCTATGAGCCCGAGACCCACCACATCCCTGATCGATTGCAGACCGGTTCGCCGCAACGCCCCGACGCGTGCTGTCCGGGCCAGACGCCGTTCAGCCGCTCGCTGTCTGGCACCTCGTATTCGATCGTGTACGACCGCTTCGTTGATCATCGGGTTCAATGGAATCCTCTTTCGCGCATCATGATGCTGCTGGTTCGTCGGTCTTGACGTAGCTGTCGAGGAAGGCACCGGCATTGGCCAAAGCCTGGGTCCTCAATGTGTAGGCCTTGGTCTCCTTGGCCTCGTGGTTGTTTCCGCTTATCCGGACCCGGACCAAACCTGCGGCCCTCAGGACACTCATGTGGTGATGGACAGTGGACTTGGACAATCCGAGCATGTCGACCAGGTCGTCCAGCGAAGCCTCCTCTTCGGAGAGCCGGCGCAGGATGCGGAGCCGTCGCTCATCGCTCAACGCCTTGTATGTCTTCACCAGCCACGAGGGCGGAGCCTCCGGGTCGGAGTCGATGAACTCATCGGCTATGCCGTAGAAGACCAGGAGTGTGTCCCGGTTCTGATCGATGAGGGAGAGGGGCTTGACCACCACCGACGGAACGAGAGTCACTCGCGACACCCCGATGGGGATCTCGTAGTCCAGACCGTTCGTCACCTCCTCGATCACGGCCTTGGCACTGTCGCGGGTCGATGTGGCTCGTTGGGCGGCGGCGGCCCGATTGATGGCAGCGGTGAAGGTCTCCTCGTGCTCGCTGAAAACCTCCTCACGGAATCGTCTGATGGCCTGAACAAAACGGTCGCGCAATTCCTCGCCCGATATCTCGAATAGGGAGATGAGGTGGCTCTGGATCTCTTCGTCCAGATCCCCGCCCTTGATCGTGGAGACGATCTGTTGCACCGCCTCCATGTCGCCGTTGGCACCCTGCTCCACCAGACCCGGGTCGGCTGACTCGCCGACATAGCCCAGCATCCAGCGACGTAGTCGTTGCGGATTGATCGAGCCCAGCCACTCGAGGACCCGGTCGGGGTCATGAGGATGAGGCGCCGCCGCGACCAGGCCGAGCAGACTGAGCAGAACGCCACCATTGGGGCCGCCCAGGGCTTGGAGCTCCATTGCCAGGTCCTCGGGGGTGGCCTCTCTGACCCCTTGGCACCACTCTGGCCCGAGGTCCACCGCGCAGCCACTCTCCTCGGGGTTGAACACTGTCCACATGGCGAGAATGATCTCGTAGGTGCCCACACCGTCGACCTCGATCGGGATTCGTCGCGGAGCCGTGGTGAGATCTCGGATTCTGGATTGTGGGTTGATCAGTTCGACCATTATCGGTCCTATTGAGCCAATTCGATTCTTGTGAGGCTGAGTATAGCTGGCATAGCCTTCGAATATCAAGGCTGTATTCGATAATCATCGAACGCCTCTCTTCCCGGTCGGTCTGGGACCGAGAAGCCCTAAGGGCCGACCCGATTCCGACCTGGCTTAAAGTGTCCCGCCATGGCCCTGACCGAAGAGCGAGAGCGGGAAATCGACCCAACACCAGGACGACCAGGGGTGGCGCGGGCCCTGGAGATCCTCGGCCTGACGTCTGCGCTGGCCACTGTCGCCCTCGGGTTGGCGGGGACGATCCCGGAGCATCGAGAGATCGATGTGGGTCGAGAGGTCTTCGGCAACATCCCCGAATCGGTGCAGGTGACCTTCTACATCGCGGTGGCCGGATTTGTCTGGTTGGCCTTCCATCTCTTCGCCCGCAGGGCGGAAGCGTGGTCGCTGGGGAGGAGGGAGCGCAGGACGGGTGGTTGGGCCCGGCGGCTCAGAGACCTCGACGCCGGGCTGCGCATGAAGACCCTGATGCGCGACCCTCGAGTCGGCCCGATCCACGCCGCGGTGTACTACGGGTTCCTGATCCTGTTCCTCGGAACTGTCATCCTCGAGATCGATCACCTACTTCCCGGGAACCTCAAGTTCCTCGAAGGCCGGGTCTACCAGGGGTACTCGGCGATCCTCGACGTTGCCTCATTGGTGTATCTGGGCGGTCTCGCCCTCTTCTTCCTCAACAGGTATGTGCTCAAACAACAGAGGTTGCGGACCAAGACCAAACCCGAGGATGCCCTGATCCTCGGTCTGTTGTTCGTGATCGGGCTCACCGGTCTGCTCACCGAGGCGGCGCGCATCTCCCTGGTGGGGAGGCCCGCCTTCGAGGTTTGGTCATTTGTTGGGTATCCGGTCTCTGCCCTCATTGACCAGTCGGCAGCCGGTGACCTCCACCAAACGTTTTGGATCGTCCATGTGGGGTCGTTCCTGGCGTTTCTCGCCGCGCTCCCGGTGACGAAGTTGCGTCACATGTTCACCTCGCCCGCCAACCTGTTTCTGTCGGCGCACCCCCGGCACAAAGGGGCGATGAGGGAGATGCCCAACCTTCTCGAGGCCGAAGACATCGACACCATCGGTGCTTCGATCGTGACCGATCTCACCTGGAAGCAGATCTTCGACACCGACTCCTGCACCATCTGTGGCCGTTGTACCTCGGTTTGCCCGGCCAACATCACCGGCAAGCCGTTGGATCCGAGGGAGATGGTCCTCAAGACCGGCGAGGTTGCCGCTGCTGTCGCCGGTGTGTCTCCTCCCGTCTCTTCATTGGCTGTGCTCGACCGTGAGGGCAATCTCTTCGATCGTGTCCGACCCGATGAGGTTTTCGCTTGCGTGACCTGCCGGGCGTGCGACGAGATATGCCCGGTCGATATCGAGATCGTGGATCGCATCCTCGACATGCGTCGCCACCTCACTTTGATGGAGTCGGATTTCCCCTCGGAGTTGGGCAAGGCCTTCGTCGCCATGGAGAACCAGTCCAATCCGTGGGGCCTCAGTCAGCAGACCAGGGGCGACTGGGCTCGCGAACTCGATTTCGAGCTGCCGGTGTTCGGGGAGAATGGCAAGACGACGGCCGACTACTTGTGGTTCGTGGGTTGCGCCGGGTCGTTCGACGATCGCAATACCGCGGTCTCGGTGGCGCTGGCACGACTACTCCACGAGGCCGGGATCGATTTTGCCATTCTGGGGCGGCGGGAGCTGTGCTCGGGCGATCCCGCCCGAAGGGCGGGCAATGAGCTCGTCTTCCAGCAGCTCGCACTGCAGAACATCTCCAGCTTCGAGGAGATCGGTGTCAGCCGGGTGATCACCCAGTGCGCCCACTGCTTCAACACGATTGCCAACGAATACCCTCAATTCGGTGGCCAATACGAAGTGGTGCATCACAGCCAGTTGCTTGCCGAGCTCTTGACCCAGGGTCGTATCAGTGCTCCCACCCGGTCGGACGGCTCGGTCACGAAGATCGCGTATCACGATCCGTGTTATCTCGGGAGATACAACGATGTCTATCTCGCCCCCCGATCGGTGGTCGGCGCTTCCGAGTCGATCGAGGTGGTGGAGATGCCCCGGCACGGCACCAGGGCCTTGTGTTGTGGCGCCGGCGGGGCGCGCTTTTGGATGGAGGAGCAAACCGGGAAGAAGATCAACATCGAACGTGCCGAGGAGGCCCTGGCGACCGATGCCGATGAGATTGCGGTCGCCTGCCCGTTCTGCTTGGTGATGCTCGACGACGGCGTCAAGGAGTTGGGTCGTGAGGATGTTCGGGTTCGCGACCTCGCCATGATCCTCGCCGACGGGATAGGCGGAGACGCCGGTGACGGCGAAGGGCCAGGGAGCAGCTGATCCGACGGTCGGCTCCCATCTTGGCGTTGGCCTCGATCCTGGTGGTTGGGTGTACCCGTGGAGCCGATGGGCCGTCCGGCACGGATGTGCCGGGCACCACTACCACGACGGTGCCGACCACCACCACCACCACCGTCGCGTCGGCTGCGGCCGTCAACGCGTTCCGTGATTGCCTGTTTGACCACGGCGTCACCATCGAAGAGGTCCCGTTCGATGCGACCGGGCGGGCACGTCTCGACTTGGTCCTGGCCACGGTCGACTTCGGGGATCCCGAGGTGGCCGCAGCCGTCTCCGCCTGCTCGGAGCATCTCGAGACCGGGGCCCTCGATCTGGGCGGTGAGGACTCCCTCCGCCAGACTGTCGTCGGGCATCTAACTGATTTCAGCCAGTGCATGATCGATCGAGGTGTCGAGGGGTTTCCCGACCCGGTCCCTGGTTTTGCCGGGGTCGGATCCCCGTTCCCGGTGGCCGAGATCCCGTACTCGGACCCCAACTTCGCCGACGCTGTCGAGGTGTGTCGGGCGGGATTGCTGGAGGCTCTCAGTGGTGTGGATCCGGAATAGGCCTACGATCGTGGGGCAGGTGGCTACGAGACCGACCCCAGTCATCTACCCCGATACCGGGGAGGATCAGGACCTCGATCGGCCCTGGCAGGTCATCGTCTGGAACGACCCGGTCAACACCATGACCTATGTCGTGTATGTGCTGCGAAAGCTATTCGGCTACGACGAGACCAAGGCAACCGAGCTGATGCTCCAGGTTCACCACGAGGGACGGGCTCGGGTTTCTGACGGTCCCAGGGAGAAGGCCGAGGTCGACTGCTACCAGCTGCACGGTCACGGTTTGTGGGCAACGATGGAGCAGTAATGGAACGACGGTTCAGAGCCACCGGAGGCGGCATCGACGTCGATCTCTCCTCTGAAGAGAGGGTCTTTCTCTCCGGGTTGCTCGAGATTCTCGCCGGGGTGCCCAGGGTTGGTGACGACCTGGCTGCGCAGCGTCTTCGGGTTCCCGTCTATCTGGACGACCCCGAGTCGAACGACGAGTGGTGGCGGCTCATGGGCGAGGAGCTCTCCGCGGCGCGCAACAGCGACCGGCGTGTCTTTCAAAAGGTCCTGTCCGAGCAGGAGCGAAGCCGGCTCACCGGTGAGGAGGCCGATGCCTTCCTGCGGGTCCTCAATGAGGGGCGCCTGGTGCTCGGGGCGCGATTCGGAGTCGAGGTCGAAGCCGACCACGACCTGCTGCCGGAGGACCAGCGTGACATCCTCGACTTTCTCGGCTGGCTCCTCGAAGAGCTGACCGCCGAGTTGAGCCGGTCACTATGAGATCCCGTGGACGCTGAACAGGCCTCGCCGGGTAGCTTGGCCCAAGTGAATCAGATCTCCCGGCGCTCGACAGCTTCGTCTCCCGGGGAGACGGGAGGTGGCGATTGCTTGTCGATCCGATAGCCGAGCTGAGAAGCCAGTCTGGATCGCTCGTTTCGCTCTATCTGGATCGACCCAGCCCTGGTGGGATGGGCGCCCTCCTCACCGACTTGTTGAAGCCCGTGCGTGAGGCCGCAGAGATCAAGGGGCGAGCAGTCCAGAAGAGCGTGCGGGCCAGCGCCGAGAGGATCCACGGCATGGCAGACCAGCTGGAGGCCGAGAATGCGCCGGCATACGCGTTCTTCTCGTCGGATGCCGACGACATATTCGTCTTCGAGGCCCTGGCCCACACCGTCGGCAACGTCTCCTCTCTAGGCCCGGGTCCCTACCTGAGACCTCTTCGGGCCGCTCCTCGCTCGCTTCGAGCCGCCGTGCTGGTTGCGGATCGCGCTACGGCCAAGGTGTTCATCGCCACCGGGGACCTGGTCGAGGAGGTGGGCGAGTCGTTCACTGCCGACATCGGCAAGTCGAATTATGGGGGGTTCTCAGGGTATGAGGAGCACGGTGTCAGGGCCAAGGCCGAGGAAGCTTCGGCCAAAATCTGGCGAGACGCCGGGGCGCTGATACTGGAGAAGCACCTCGAGCGGCCATTCGATTATCTGGCGATCGGGGGACATGACGAGACTGTCGATGAGATCGGTCGCACCCTGCACCCCTATCTCGGCCGTCTCTATCGGGCGTCGTTCACCACCAATCCGAACACTTTGTCTCTCGCCGCGATTCGATCGGAGCTTGCCGATCAGGCCGATCAGGTCCGACGGGAACGCGATGCAGCCCTGGCCGGGCGGGTGTGCGACACGGCTTGGAGCAATGGGCTGGCGGTTCTCGGGCTCCCGGAGGTTCTCGCTGCCTGCAACTCCCAGGCCGTTGAAACGCTCGTCGTGGCCGGGGAGTTCACCCGTCCCGGGTCCGTCTGCAACTCGTGCGGGTTTCTGGCGCGTACCGGGGAGGTGTGCCCGGTGTGCGGCTCGAACCTGTTCGAAGTGGACGACGTAGTGGCTGCCGCCATGGAGTCGACGGTAAGGGCGGGGGGACGGGTGCAGCAGATTGTGGTTGCTTCGCCGCTCGATCGTCACGGCGTGGGCGCCTTGACCAGGTTCCCCTCATCCACCTGAGCAAGGCCGGCTTCGCCGGTACCCTTGACTCATGAGAGAAGCGCTCGCCAGTCGCCAGGCCTGGGTGGATCAGGGCAAGAAGGTGGCCAAGGCCACAGTTGTCAAGGCGTATGGCTCGGCTCCGCGCGGTCCCGGGTCTCTCATGCTCATCTCATCCGACGGGGAGATGGAAGGCTCGGTCTCGGGCGGCTGTGTCGAGAACGACGTAGTGGTGCGAGCCTTGTCCGTCCTCGAGCGCGATCGGCCTGAGCTGGTCACCTACGGCATTGCGGACGACGATGCGTTTGCGGTGGGTCTCGCCTGCGGTGGGACCATTCAGGTCTACATCGAGCCGTGGTGACGCCGTCGCCTCTCGACGCGGTGCGTCGATTGATCGAAGAGGATGTCTTCGGCGTGGTTGTTACGGTGATCTTCGGTGAAGGGGAAGGGGCCAAGGCGGTGTTGGACCACCAGGGAGACATCGTTGCCGGCGAGCTTCCAAAGCGGATTCAGAAAGAGGCGCGCTCCGACGCGCTGAGCCTCATGGCTCGGGAAAGGAGTGTCACTCTGGGCTACGACGATGCGGAGCTGTTCTTCGAGGTGATCGCGCCCCGACCCCGTCTGTTCGTTTTCGGGGCGGTCCACATCGCCCAGGAGCTGGTCCAACATGCGTCGCTGCTCGGATTTCACACCATCGTCGCCGACCCACGTCCGGCTTTCGTCACCCGCGATCGGTTTACCGGTGCCGACGAGTTGCGGGTTGGCTGGCCCAACGATGTGGTTGATACCTCATCGTTCGACGCCCGAACTTTCGTAGTGGTCCTCACTCACGATCGACGTTTCGAGGACCCGCTGTGGCCGATCGTGTTGCCGACAGCGGCGCGTTACATAGGAGCTATGGGCTCGGCCAAGACCACTGCCGCCAGACGCACTCGTTTGATCGATGCCGGCTTCACCGCGGATCAGGTGGACAGGATCCACGGTCCCATCGGTCTCGACATTGGGTCGCGTGCCGCCGGCGAGGTGGCGATCGCCATCCTTGGCGAGATGATTGCGGTGCGATACCGACATGATCAGGAGGAAGAGCTCACGGGCCGGCTGCTTCGAGTGTGACGGGTAAGTTGCCGCGATGACGACCGCCGCCGTGATCCTTGCCGCCGGGGGGTCTCGCCGCCTCGGGCGACCCAAGCAGCTGGAGCCGTGGGGAGACACCAACCTCCTCTCGCACGTGGTGGCGCGCACCCGGGAGTTTCCCGTTGACGAGGTCTGGGTAGTGCTTGGTCATGACTTTGAGCGGATTCTGGGGGAGACCCAACTCGATGATGTTGGTGTCATCGAGAACCCGGAGTGGGCGGAGGGGATTGCATCTTCGATTCGGGTTGGCCTTGATGCGCTCAACCGGCTTTCCCGATGCGAACGGGCGCTGATAGTGCTCGGTGATCAGCCGTCCGTCGATATCGAAGTGGTGGAGGAGTTGATGGCTTCCCACGCTCGCGCCGGTCATCCGGTGAGCGTCCCCAAGTACCGCTACAGCTGGGGGAACCCTGTGCTTGTCGACCGTTCGTTGTGGCCTCGGCTCATGTCGCTCGACGGTGACCAGGGGGCACAGCGTCTCTGGCAGGCACATCCGGAGTGGGTCAACGAAGTGTGGTTCTCCGATCTGGGGCCGCGCGATGTCGACACCGAGACCGATGTCGTCGATCTTCGGCCCAGGCACCCCGGTTCGAGCTGATAGGTTGGGTCTAGAGTCGAATTTCTGTTTCTCAGACGGAGTAGAAGGGGCAAATGTCTCGTATCGATCAGGTGGCAGGCATCACTCACAAAGACGCCACAAAACTGCGAAAACAGGGGGTACGAACGAGCAAGGGCCTGATCGAAGCCGCCGCCAGTCGAAAGGACCGAGCCGACCTGTCCGACGCCACCGGCATCGACCCGCGTGATCTTCAGCAGTGGATCAATCACTCGGATCTGATGCGGGTGAAGGGTGTAGGTGCCGAGTACGCCGAGCTTCTCGTCGCCGCCGGTGTCGACACCCTGCGCGACTTGCGACGACGCAACCCGACCGCCCTCCTGGCCAAGATCATCGGTCTCAACGGGGACTCCAAAGTGGTTCAGCGGCTTCCCACCGAGTCCATGGTCGAAGGTTGGATCGAAGCGGCCAGAGGTCTCGACCCGAGCGTCTGAGGCCGGGTTCGGGGGCCAACACGACACTTGCCGGGTTTCCCCGTCGAACGCACCGAGGGCCCTCGAAGAGGGCCCTCGGTGCGTTTAGAGGAGGAGTGAGCTCAGGAAGCCTTTTCGGTCTTTGCCGAGGCGGTCTTCGCCGGGCTCGTCTTCGCTGCGGTCGATTTGGTGGTCTTGGCAGCAGAAGCCTTGGTTGTCTTGGCGGTCTTGGCCGCGGGCTTGCGAGCGGCAGGCTTCTTCGCAGGAGCCTTGACCTCAGTCACCTCTTTGTTCTCGGTGGCCTTCTCAGGTCGGAACGAAGTCCGCCAGGTAGCCAGCATGTCCTCGAGCTGATCGCGCAATTTGCCGACCTGCTCCTTGGCCTGGTCGAGGTCGACCTTGGCGGCGAGCTCGTCGACGACCTTGCCGTCGGTGACTCGACCGACGATCTTCTCGCCTTCGACAGCCCAGCTATCGATGGCCTTCTCGGCGGTCCTGGTGTAACCGGTGGCCTCGTCGCTCATCTTGACGCGAAGGTCGTTGACCTTCTCGCCAACCTTGCGGGCGGCTACCACGGGGGCACCAACCGCTGCATAGAGAACGCTCTTGGTTTGCATTGTCACTCCTGTTCGTTGTGGTCTATCAGTGATCCATTGGACTGGATCAACGCTTTGTGCATGTCGAGCAGCACCTTCTTCTGGCTGGGGCTCAAACGAGTGTCGGCGTCGATCGCCTCGGAGATCGTCGGTGCCTGCATCTCGTCGTCGAGAAGCCCTGCTTTCGAGTAGAGGGAGTTGGCCGATATCTCGAGCGCTCGCGACAACCGGCTCAGTATCTCTGCGGATGGCTTTCGGATCCCCCGTTCGATCTGAGAAAGGTAGGGATTGGAGATCCCTGCCGTGTCAGCCAAGCGGCGCAAGGAGAGGTTGGCCCTCTCTCTTTGCTGTCGGATGAAAGCCCCGAGGTCGGTGTGCTTGCTCTCGTTCACTACCTGGAAGCATAGCGCAAGCTGCTAGCAATTGCAAGCGTGCCGCTAGCCGAGCACTAGGTGAGGGCGGCGCCGGCAGCATCGCCGATCAGCCACGCCAGCACACCGCCAACCCCGGCGATGACCATGTTCTCCAGCCCTGATCGGAGCCAACTGTGCCGGGCCACCCTTGCCTTGACGACACCGACCAGGAACAGCCCGCCAAGGGCCAGGAACGTTGCCCAGATGAGGGCAACACTCGTACTGTCGAACACCAGGAACGGGATCACCGAAGGGAACGAACCGGCCAGGAAGAGGACCCCCGAGGCCGCCATCGCCCGATATGGCGATCTCCGCTCCGACTCGATGAAACCGAACTCGAGTGCCTTCATCGCGTTCAGGATCGCTTCGTCCGACCGATCGAATGCCGCCACCATCGACTCGATGTCGTCGGAGTGGATCCCCATGTCGGCGAACATGTCCCGCAGTTGGTCGAGCTCCTGCTGGCGGTGATCACGGATGTGGATCCGCTCCAGCGTCAACTCCGCCTCGAGTACCTCGTCCTGGGATTTGGTGGCGAGATACTCACCTGCCGCCATCGAGATCGCACCAGCCACCGCTCCGGCCAGAGCGGTGAGCAGAACCTGATTGGTGTCGAGGCCACCACCGACCACGCCAACCACCAACAGGAAGATCGACACCAGGCCGTCGTTCACCCCGAGAATGATGTCCCGCCAATACTGACGGGTCTCACCGATATGGGGCTGGTAGGGCGCCGGCTCCGAGGCCGTTTCCTTGTCGATCGCCATGGGTAGATCGTACCGAGCCCTGACAGCCAGATCAGAGAGTGTCGGCCAGACCGACCATGGCGGCAACGCCGGCCTTGACCCCGAAACCAATCGACGCCTCGTCGAGGACGAATCCCGGTGAATGAAGGTCGGTGCCCTTTCCCGATGTGCCAAGTCGAAGCAGGGCTCCCGGGATCACGGCGAGGTAATTGGCGAAGTCCTCGCCGCCCATCGACGGCTCGGTAGGGACCACCGTGTCAGCCCCCATCGTCGCGGCGATTCCTTTGGTGGCCGCTTGGATCACAACCTCGTCGTTCACCACCGGTGGGATGGCCTGGTCGTAGTCCAGCGTGTACTCGACGCCGGACAGGGCCAACAGACTGCCGACGGCTTTGTCCATCAGTCCGGGCAGGACTTCCCAAAGGCCGCGATCGAGCGTTCGGGCGGTCCCCTGAAGTTCGACTCGGGTCGGGATCACATTGCCGGAGCGGCCCCCGTGCATCGATCCGAACGCCACGGTGAGAGGGCTCCTGGCGTCGATGCTTCGCCTGAGCACGCCAGGCAACTCGTGCACCAACCGAGCCGCGTCGGCGATCAGGTCCACCGTCTGGTGGGGGCGAGCCGTGTGACCCCCAGGGCCTTCGAGCACGATGGTCATCAGGTCGGCGCTGGCGGTGATCGGGCCGACCCTGCTGCCAACCTTGCCCGTTTCGAGGGACGGATCGACATGGAAGGCGATGATGCCCTTGAGACCATCGACCAGGCCCTCGCCGACGAGGTCGGCGGCTCCACCGGGAAAGGACTCCTCGGCCGGCTGGAACAGAATCCGGATCCCGACCGGCAAGTCGAGTTGACGCAGGGCGAGGGTCATCCCGAATGCGATAGCAGCATGTGCATCGTGGCCGCAGGCATGCATCCAGCCCGGATTCTGGGAGCGGGGGGCACTGTCCTCGGGCTCGAAGATAGGCAAGGCATCGAGGTCGGCACGGAAGCCGATTCGGGGGTCGGGCCCGATGTCCACCCAAAGCCCGGTTCGAGGCTGGCGATCGTGATAGACGACGCCATTCTCGTCCAACGATGCCGCGATCAGCGCAGTGGTCTGATATTCCTGATTCGAAGGTTCGGGATGTCGATGGAGAAGACGGCGAAGCTCCACGGTCTTGGGGACGATCCCCTCCACCAACCCGTTGAGCCGTTCCGGGTCGATCATGGCGCTGCGAGGGTACTAGTGCACCGACTCGCAAGTCTCACGCATGTCCCGCCGGCCCTCGACGCCCCTGGCTGCGTCCTCGTCCTCAACGCACCGCACCGGGTGCGTCTTCGTCCTGCGTCCTTGCCAGGAACGCCGATGGCTCGGCGGGACACGCACGGAACTTACGACCCGGAGCACCTGCATACCCGCTCATTCGTAGAAGCGGGTCTCGAAGACGTGGCGAGCGCGTCGGGTCGTGCGGCGATACTCGTCCCGGAGCTCGGAGGAGCGATCGAACCCCAGCGAGGCGGCCAGACTGCTCAAGTCATCGGGGTCGGTCGGCAAGGAGTCGACGGCCCGCCCCATTTGCAGGTGAAGTCGAAGACGGACCCGAGTGCAGAAGAGGTACGCCTCGCTGAGGGCCCGCACATCCTCGGGGAGTAGCACCTCGTGCTCGGCCAGCGAGGCAAGGGCATCCAGAGTGCCGGGGACCCGCAGCTCGGGGATAGTCCCACCGTGTCTGAGCTGTTGGAGTTGGGTGAGAAATTCGATGTCGCTGATGCTGCCCCTCCCCAGCTTGAGGTGATAGTCGGGATCCTCGCCCGTCGGTATCCGCTCGTTCTCGACTCGTGCTTTTATCTCTCGAATCGAGCGAAGGAAGTCACCCGGCAGCTTCTCACGCCATACGTAGTGACCTGTCATGTCGAGGAACTCCGAGCCCAGCGCCGGATCGCCGGCGGCCGGGCGTGCCTTGACCAATGCCAACATCTCCCAGGGCTCGGCCCATTCCTCGTAGTAGCGCCGGTAACTCTCGATAGAGCGGGCTAGCGGGCCTTGGCGACCCTCGGGCCGGAGACCCGCATCGAGGGTGTAAGCCTCTCCATGCCGGCTCGGTTCGGAGAGCACCTTGGCCAGATCGGTGGCGATGCGGATCCCCTCTTCTCGGTTGCCTTCATCATCGAACACATAGAGCAGATCCAGGTCCGATCCGTATGACAGCTCGCCACCGCCCCACTTGCCCATTGCGATGACGGTGAAGCCAACCGTTTCGGGTCCGGCGACGATGTGAATCCCGCCAGTTGCCGTCGCGTCCGCAGTGTCGGTGAGAGAACCCATCGTCACCGCGATGTCGACCCCGCCCAGGATGTCCCTGGCCGCGATTCGCAGCTTGCGTCGTCGCGCGAACCGCCTCACCGTGCCGATCCGGGCATCGTGGTCGGGTCTGCTGGCCAACAACCCGAGCAGACGCTCGACCTCCTGATCACGATCCCGGATCGCGCCGAGTAGTTGGTCGTCGGCGAGACGGGGGATGAACTCCGGTATCCGGTCGATGAGATCGCCGATCAACCGACTGGTCCCCAACAACCGGCACAGCCGCTCGCCGGCTAGCGGGTTGGTTTGAAGCAGAGTCACCAGGGCGGCGTGGTCGGGGGTGTTGGCGAGCACGATGCGAAGCTGAGCCACGCCGAGATCGGGATCCGGTGTGAGCGACAACCAGTCGAGCATCAGCGGGAGGACCTGGTCCATCGCGCGAGAGCGCCGGCTGACACCCGAAGTCAGCTCCTCCAACGCGCTCCTCGCCGCGTTGACATCCTTGAATCCGAGGGCTTCGAGACGCAGGGCTGCCTGTTCCACACCGAGCCGGGCACTGGGGGAACCGACGAGTGCGTCCAGGATCGGCCTGAAGTAGAGACGCTCATGCACGTCCCTGACCACCGATCTCACTTCTGCGAGTCGCCGGTCGAGCTCGGCAGCAGGGTCTACGGACATGCCAAGGGCGCGACCGAGCTGTTCCCTTCTGTCCGAGCTCTGGGGGACGATATGGGTTTGGCGTAGGTCCCAGAGTTGAATTCGGTGCTCGAGGTCTCTGAGGAATCGGTAGGCATCGGAGAGGCGGCGGTGGTCGTCTCGTTCCACAAATCCGTGCTCGGTCAAGGCATCGAGCGCATCGAGAGTGGCTCGAACGCGGAGATCGACGTCGAATCTGCCATGAACGAGTTGGAGCAACTGCACCGAGAACTCGATATCCCTGATACCCCCGCGCGATCGCTTGATGTCGTTGGGGTCGGCCCCCTCCTCGACTGTCTCCTTTAGCTTGCGGATGCTGCGCAGCGACTCGACATCCAGCCCTCCCTCCCAGATCACCGAGGCGGCCAGTTGGTTGAATCTGTCGCCGAGGGAATGGTCACCGGCGGCAGGACGAGCTTTCAAGAGCGCCTGGAGCTCCCAGGCTTCGCCCCAATGCGAGTAGTACCGGGTGTAGCCGTCGAGACTTCGCGACACCGGTCCCATCGCCCCCTCCGGCCGAAGATCGGTGTCGACGGCCAAGCCGGGCCCGTCGACCGTCGGCGAGGACAACACCGATGTGAGTCGATTGGCGAGGGCTAGCGCGGCGGCCCGGCTCTGGTTCTCTTGGCCCGCGACGTTGTCGTGGACGTAGATGAGATCGATGTCCGACGCGTAGTTGAGCTCGCGCGCTCCCCACTTGCCCATCGCCACGACCGCGAAGGGAAGCTCCAGTACCACGGGATGCCTCTCGGCGACGTCGTCCCTGGAGCTCTCGAGTGCATCGGCGACGATCCGGTCGATCTCGTCGGAGAACCTGGCCGTAGCCTCGACCACGTCGATCGCGTGGGACATGTCGTCGGCAGCGATCGACGCCAGCGCCGCACCGACCCTGAGGGTGACCGTCGGCTTTGGTGCGATACCTTGGAGCAGCGACGGGTAACGGGCGACTGTCTGACTCAGGGCCCGGGAGGTACCCGCGATCGCGCAAGCACGAGTCAGGAGAACCCGGTTCTGGACCAGATTCGGCTCGGACTCGAGGATGAGAAGCAGCCGACCCCACGCATCGACCGGGTCCGGGCCACGGCCGATCTCATCGGCGATCAGAGCCCTCCCCTCCACGTCGGTCACGATCGCGGAGAGTCGGTCGAGGACTTCGGCCGGGATCATCGATGCGGCGCGTCGGTCGGTCACGAGCGACAGGGTATGTCGGGGCGTATCGTGACGGGGTGCCACTTCGAGTTGCCGGAGCCCAACTGAATCTGCGAGTCGGTGACATTGCCGGCAACGAAGCGAGAATCGCCGACGCCATGGCCTGGGCCGAGAGCGAGCAGGCAGATGTGCTGCTCCTCCCTGAGCTGGCGATCAACGGCTATCCGCCCGAGGACCTCGTTCTTCGCTCCGACTTTGTCGCGGCGGGCATCGAAGCGCTCGACCGGCTGGCGACTCGGTCCGGGGCGACGACTGTGGTGGTTGGATTTGTCGATCGGTCGGCAAACCGGGCGCGTGGGGCCGTAGATGCCACCGAGCGGACCGTGGCCAATGCGGCCGCGGTGCTCAGGCGAGGAGCGGTCGTGGGGGTCTATCACAAGGTTCTGCTCCCCAACTACGGAGTGTTCGACGAAGACCGCTACTTCGCTCCGGGTGTTGACGGGTCAATGACCTGGGAGATCGGAGACGTCCCCTCCGGGGTCTCGATATGTGAGGACATTTGGCTCCCCGACGGGCCACCGAGCGCCCAGGCCGCAGCAGGAGCCCGGATCCTTCTCAACATCAACGCATCTCCTTTCCACAAGGGAAAAGCTGCCGAGCGCGAGCAGATGATCGCCGATCGGGCACGCGACTCCGGTGCAGCCGTTGTTTACCTCAACCTGATCGGGGGGCAGGACGAGCTGGTCTTCGATGGGTGCTCCCTGGTGGTCGCTTCCGACGGGACGATCGTGCACCGATCGCCACAATTCGA
>DASWKK010000199.1:0-6507 GCA_036396655.1 Acidimicrobiia bacterium | reverse complement strand
GTGCAGCAGAATCCAGGTCGACTGTGTCGCTAACGTCGCTCGAACGGAGGTGGTCTATGAGCCGCGCACCCGGTGCCAGCACTTTCCATGCATCGGGAGCTGCATACGACTCGTTCATGGGTCGCTACGCCAACCGACTCGGCGATCTGTTCGCCGACTTCGCCGGCGTATCGCCAGGGACTGGGCAGTTCGCTCTCGACGTAGGATGCGGACCAGGTGCGCTAACCAGGGCCATCGTCGCACGGCTCGGTCCCGACGCCGTGTCAGCGTTCGATCCCTCGCCACAGTTCGTCGCGGACTGCGCCGCCAACTGCCCGGGTGTCGATGTCCGTCTCGGACGCGCTGAAGCAATGCCGTTTGACGAGGCCCGATTCGACGTGGCACTCGCCCAACTCGTGCTGCATTTCGTCTCGGACCCTGCGACGGCCGCCAGCGAGCTACGGCGTGTCGTTCGCCCGGGCGGCTCTGCCGCGGCCTGTGTGTGGGACTTCGACGGCGGGATGCAGATGCTCCGACACTTCTGGGATGCTGCGTTGACCGTCGATCCGGAAGCACCCGATGAGGCTCGGGTGATGCGCTTTGGCCGACCTGGCGAGATTGTCGACCTGTTCGACGGCGCCGGGTTCGAGCACGCGACCGAGACCACGCTCGAGGTCACCGTCGCCTACACCGGGTTCGACGAGCTCTGGTCCGGGTTCCTCGCGGGAGTCGGCCCAGCCGGTTCCTATTGCCTCTCCCTCGACGACGAACATCGCACCGCCGTACGACACGAGTTGTTCCGCCGGATCGGTGAGCCCTCCGGACCCTTCGCACTGTCAGCAACCGCTCGAAGCGTCAGAGGTCGCAGGCCGCTCTGACCACCTCAGCGGTGCTGTTGATTCAGCAACGCGACCCCGACCCGCATGAAGACCCGTCGCATACCAGGACAGGGTTGGCAAGGGCCTTCAACGTCTCCGCTTCAGGCGACTTCGACGACGACCTTGCCGAGGGCGCGACCCTCACCGACGTGGGCCAGCGCCTGAGGCACCTCGTCGAGCGTGAAGACACGGTCGATATGAATGCGAACGTCGCCCGAAATACACCGCTCGGCAAGGGGCCCGAAGTACGTCGGGCCCGGCTTGACAACGAGCACTCCGACCCGACGCCCGGTGAGCCTTCCTGCGACAGCCCCGATTGTCGCCACCCGGAGGAGGGCGGACACCGACCCGCCCACGCAGAGGTAACGACCACCACGAGCCAATGACCTTCGATAGGCGAACACCGAACGGTGGGCGACGAGATCCAGGACGAGGTCGGACGGTTCGACTTTGGTGAAGTCCTGACGGTGGTAGTCGATCACCTCGTCGGCGCCCACCAACCGCATGAAATCGAGTTTGCCGGCGTTGTCGACGCCGATCACATGCGCCCCGGCGCTCTTGGCTAGCTGGATCGCGAACGACCCAGAACCGCCGCCGGCACCGTTGATCAACATCCGCCGCCCCGGCCCTGCGCGGGCTGTCCCCTGCAGGGCGATCGCACCCGCCTGGGGGATTGTCGAGGCCTCGACGAAAGTCAACTCCCCCGGCTTGGGGGCGAGCGCCGTCTCTGACGCCACCGCGTACTCGGCGAAGCCGCCCATTCGGATCTCGCCGTACACGTCATCGCCAGGACGGAAGCGGGTGACACCGGAGCCAACGGCTTTCACCCGCCCAGCGATGTCCGAGCCGAGAGTCCGACGCGCCGGAGTGCGCAGCCCCCCGATCCGGGCATACATGGGTGTCCCGCGCAGGCACTCCCAATCGGCGAGGTTGACCGACGTCGCTGCGACCTCGACCAGCACCTGGTTGGCACCCGGCGATGGGGCAGGGACCTCCTCGACCCGCAGCACGTCAGGTGGGCCGTATCGGTCATAGACGACGGCCTTCACTCCGCAAAAGCCTCGGCTGAGGGGCTCGATCCTGCGCCGGCTTTGGGGACGGTCAGCTCACACCGGTGAGGTCTCGCATCCGGTTGTGACGTCACTGACCCCACACCGTCGGCGGTTCCACCAGGCCTTCTGAGGTGAGCCAGTACTCGCGGAGGGCACGGCATTGCCAGTTGTCATCGAAGTCCAACAGGAGACACCCGGGCAGGGTGGTCTCCGCCCCGTCGTACTTCATCGTCGTCCAGAACTCCACCGCCACTCTCGACCCGTCGACGAACGGGCGTCCCATCAGAACCCTGACATCGCTTTGGGGCGCGGTCACCGACTCCCAGTAGAAACGAACCCCCTCCTGGCCACGATGGGGATCTTCGAAGATGTTGTCTCGATAGGTGGCGTCGGAGGTGAATAGGGCGGCGGCCGCGTCGGCGTCCATGTTCTCCCACGCCAGCCGATACTCCTCGATCCATTCATCCAGCGACTGTGGCATTGCGCTCCTTTCGAAGGCTGCACACTATCTATTGCGGATTCGCCGGGATCGGTGACCGCTTGCAACCCGGCCCCCGGCCGATACGGGCACTCTGTGGAGAGGTCGGGCAGAGCGGATGACCTTGTATCGACCTAGTCGGCGAGAAACTGCGCCCCTGGCATCCCGGCGGAGAGACGCTATAAATCCCAGTAACCCTGGAGTAGCAGCGGAATCTTGACCGAATCGAGTCGTGTCCAATATGCTGGACCCATGTCCAACAATGCGGAACGCCAATTAGACGAGATGCAGAGCGGGCCCCTGTCGGACTTGCGGGTCCTCGAGCTGGGAACACTGATAGCGGGGCCCTTTGCCGGTCGTCTGTTTGCTGACTTCGGCGCCGAGGTCATCAAGGTCGAGCATCCGGACCGCGGCGACCCACTCCGCAGCTGGGGGATGAGCTGGGACGGCAACGATTCTCTGTGGCACCTCATCCAGTCGCGCGGCAAGCTCTCCGTCACAGCCGACCTCCACGACCAGCTGGACCAGGATTTCGTTCGGCAGCTGGCGAGAGAGAGCGACGTTCTCATCGAGAACTTCCGGCCCGGCCGGCTGGAGAAGTGGAATCTGGATCCCCAGGACCTGATGGAGGCCAATCCGAGGCTCATCGTGGTTCGCATCTCCGGTTTCGGCCAGACGGGTCCGATGCGCGACCAACCGGCGTTCGGCACCATCGCCGAAGCCGCCAGCGGCCTACGGTTCATAACCGGAGAGCCGGATCGGCCGCCCGGCAGGGTAGGTCTCAGCCTCGGCGACTCCATCGCTTCGTTGCATGCGGTCATCGGCGCATTCGTGGCCCTCCACGAGCGCCAGGCGTCAGGCCGCGGCCAGATGGTGGACGTCGCTCTGACTGAGTCGACATTCGCGATGCTGGAGGGGATCCTGCCCGAGTATGCCTACCACGGCGCCGTCCGTCAGAGAACCGGGAACATCGCGCATAACTCGGCCCCCACCAACGCGTACCCCTCAGCTGACGGACCAATGGTGTGCATCGCCGCGAACACCACCGGCCTTTTCCGGACGCTGTGCCGCATCCTGGGTAGAGACGACTATGCCCAAGACCCTTCACTGGCGACCAACGAGGGACGGGTAGCACGAAGTGAAGAGCTCGACGAGGCAATTGCTGCCTGGACGAAGACCCGGGCTGCCGATGAGATCGTCGCGATCCTCCGCGACCAGCAGGTGCCAGTCAGCCGGATAAACAGCATCGCGGACATCGTCTCCGACCCGCAGTTCCGCGCGCGTGACGCCATCGTCGAAGTCGAGGACGACCGGCTGGAGCGACCGCTTCTGGTACCGGGGGTGGTGCCGCGGCTGTCGCGCACGCCGGGCGCGGTGCCATCGCTCGCGCAGGAGCTGGGGGCGGCCACCGAAGCGGTGCGGAGCCGTATGGAGGGCGCGGCAGAGCGAGAGCGCCAGGTCGGTCAGCGTGGGGTTCGTTGAGACATTCCGCGGGCCGATCGATCCCGACCGACTCGGGGTCACACTGGTCCACGAGCACATCTTCGTCCGCAACCCGGAGTTGGAGCTGAATCTCCCGGATGGCGAATGGGATCCCTCTGATGCGGTCGAGACGGCGGTCCAGGGCCTGACCGATCTCTACGAGCGAGGCGTCCGAACGGTGGTCGACCTCACCGTGCCGGGACTAGGCCGTGATGTGCGCCTAGTGGCCAGGGTCGCTGAGAGGGTTCCGGTCAACCTCGTCGCCGCCACCGGCTGGTACACGCCGAACGCGCTTCCCGCCTACTTCCGATTCCACGGGCCTGGGCGGATGATCGACCCTGCCGACCCTCTCGTCGACCTGTTCGTCCGCGACATCCGCGACGGCATCGCAGGCGGGGAGGTGCGAGCCGGCATGCTCAAGGTGATGACCGACGAGGAGGGCTTCACCCCGGACATCGCTCGTGTCATGTCGGCCGCTGCTATCGCCCATCAGGAGACGGGGGTGACGATCACAACCCACTCCCATCCCGCATCACGCAACGGACTGGAACAACAGGCCTTCCTGTGCGAGCGAGGTGTGAGTTCGGAGTTCATCATCATTGGTCACTCGGGCGACTGCGAGGATCTCGACTACCTGCGCGAACTGATGGACAACGGATCGACGATCGGCATGGATCGTTTCGGGATGGAGCACGTTCTGTCGGACGAGCGGCGAGTCGGGACCGTCGTCGCACTTCTCGAGCTTGGTTACGCCGACCGGATGGTCCTCTCTCACGACGCCGCTTTCTACAGCCACGTCACACCGCCCTCGTGGCGTGCCGAATGGGCGCCGAGCTGGCGGATGGAGACGATCCCACAGAAGGTCATACCAATGCTCCGGGATGCCGGTGTGTCCTCGGACCTCATCACGCAGATGCTGGTCACCAACCCGCGACGATTGCTGGAAGGCACCTCTTGAAAGCGGCGCTACTTCTCGAGCCGGGCAGGTTGGCAATCGACGAGGTCCCCGATCCGGAGCCTGGACCGGGTGAGGTGTTGATTTCGGTGGGTGGCGTCGGCCTGTGCGGCTCGGACCTGAGCGTTTTCAGTGGCAAATGGAAAGCACCGACCTATCCCTGGATCATGGGGCACGAGGCCTTTGGCGTCATCGAGGCGCTAGGCCCGGGAGTCTCGCCCGAGCGCCTCGGTCAGACCGTGGTGGTCGAGCCGAACTTGCCGTGTTTAGCCTGCGATCAATGCAGTCGCGGTTGGACCTCAGCCTGCGTCGAACGGCTGTCGGTCGGTATGAACCGCGTTGGCGCTCTCGCTGAGCGAGTCGTTGTCCCCGACCGGTTCGCATGGTCGATGCCGAGAGTGCCCGTCACGGATCTCGTGTGCGTCGAGCCGACCACCGTGGCCATGGCGGCGCTCCGCCGCTTGGGGGCGCCGCTGCCCGACTCCGCCCTCGTCGTGGGCGTCGGCGCCCAAGGCCTCGTGATGTCGCTCGCTCTCATGGAGCGCGGGGTCGAGGTATATGCCCAAGACGTCAATCCGGACCGCGTTGCCTTTGCGGTCGAGCTGGGCGCTGTTCCGGCAGCGACCCATGACGCTCGGCGCTTCCATCTCGTCGTCGACACGGTGGGGTCGCCGTCATCGATGGAGGTCGCCCTCGACCGCGTCGAGGGCGGCACGTTGCTCTGCCTCGGGCTTGACAGTCGCCCGCTGAGACTCAGTGCGCAGACCCTGGTCCGCCGCCAGTTGACCCTGCGAGGCTCGTTGACCTACGACCATCCCGCAGATTTCCAGGAAGTCACCGCTTTGATCGCTGAGGGACGGTTCTCTCCGGGTCGAATCATCACCGACGAGTACCTACTGGATAATGCCCAGTTGGCATTCGAAGGGAGCGAATCGACGCGCGGCAAGACCTGGATCCGGATCGCCGGCTAGCGCCGGTCCTATTTGCGCGTCTGGGCCCTGTCCCGTATGCTAGTTTGCTGTCCAACTATGTGGAACGGTTCGACAGCCCTGTCGGCCATGTCCCCAGGTGACGAGAGGAGGAAAACATGACCAAACGACCCCGGATCCTCGCCCTTTTGCTGGCAGTCGTTCTCGTGCTGGCCGCGTGTGGAGGCGACGGCGAAGCAGACGAAACAACCACCACAGCGGGGGAGACGACCGACACCACGGAGGCAGAGTCCCCGACAACGACAGCAGAGGCCCCGACTACCACTGCTGCGGCACCGGAAGAAATGGAGCTCGTTCTCGCTCACAGCTATCAGGAGGGTCAGCCGCAGGTGGTGTGCGGCGCCGACGTCATCAAGGAGGTGGCTGAGGCGGCCGGTGTCGGAGTCACCATCGAGATATTCGGCGCCAGCGCCCTCGGGGGTGATGCCGATCGAATCGAGTCGGTCATCTCTGGTGACATCAGCATCGACATTCAGGGCGCGTCGGCACTCGCCTCCGTTTATGAGCCGATGGCGGTGGCTGATGGTGCGTTCGTATTCGACGACAGTGATCACGTGTACAACTACTTCACGAGCGACGCCTCCGACCCGCTCAAGGACGGGTTCTTCGAGGCCACCGGCGTTCGGATCTTGGGTGCCTGGAACACAGGGGCCCGACAGTTCACCGCGAATGTGCCGATTCGTGAGCCGGAAGA
>DASWKK010000198.1:0-4554 GCA_036396655.1 Acidimicrobiia bacterium | reverse complement strand
CGCAGGGAGTCCCATCGGTTTCTCCAGGCGTCACCAGTCCTCTGGTTGGCGTCGACGATGAGGAATGGCACTCCCGCCTGGGTTAGGAGATACCCCACGGCCAAACCGGCCTGACCTCCCCCGATGACCAAAGTGTTCAGTCGCTCTGGTGCTCCGTTGCTCATGTCACTACCTCCATGCCTTCTCGCATGTCTCGAAGGTAAGGACAGAACCCCGGACTGTGAATACGGAATACTCCCCATATGGGAGTGGCCTATCTGGAGACCAACCCGTTCTCGGCGGCGAACAGGGTGGCGGCCGCCCGCGACGACACCCCCATCTTGCGATAGCTGTTCTGGATGTGACGGTCGACTGTCTTCGGGGAGATTCCGAGATGACGGGCGATCTGCTTGGTCTGGTGTCCCCGGGCCAATAGACCAAGCACTTCCAGTTCGCGCTCGGTCAAACCGCCGGGGCGCTCGATCGTGGGTGGCTTCTGCCCGGCGGCCTCGGCGACTGCCGTGACCATCGCCGGGTCGAATCCGCCCTGTTTGGCTTTGTCGGCCAGAGTCGAGGTCGCCTTCTCCGGAGATAGTGCTTCCCGATAAGGGCGTGGCTCGATCTTGGACTGGAAGGCGTCCGCGGCCGCCAGCAGCCGGGAGGCCGGCGACAGCGAAGTGACGTCGAGAGCCCGGTGGTAACCGGACCCGTCCAAACGCTCATGGTGGGCCATGGCGATCGAGCCGATCTCGGCGAGAAACGGTGACCGGGACAGCACGCGCTCGGTGTGATATGGGTGAAGCCTCGCTTGCTCGCGCTCGTCGGCCGTCAGAGATCCCGGCTTGTTCCAGACTCGCGATGAGACGGCCGTCCTCCCAATGTCGTGCACGAAACCGGCGCGCCGAATCGCCTTCACCTCGTCGTCGGCGAACCCGTGCAGCTCCGCCGCAGTCGCGGCCAGGTCGGCTACGCCCGAGGAGTGACCGGAGAGGTAGGGGGAGACCAGGTCTGAGAACGCACCCATCGCCCTCAAGGCCCGGTCGATTGCTGGCCCATGCAGCATCAGCTGCGGCTGCGGCTCGGCGTCGAGGACGTCCTCCCACGCGGTGCTCGGAGGTTCGGTCGGCCCCAGCACCTCGTCGGCGTTGTCCAGGAATATGGACACCACATCTGGGTCGAAGGCCTTTCCCGATCTGGACCTAACCACTTCCTTCACGTAGGCGTCGGCACCGATCAGTCGCTGGTATGCGGCGTCCCGGCCCACGTGGATGATGCGCAACGGCAGCGGGATCTCATCGCCACTGGCGCGTTTGAGGACGCTCTTGCCGTCCCAACGCTCAGTGAGCACCGGGAACATCTCGTGAATCGACTTGGGCACCCCAAGACGCTCGGCGAGCATTCCCGCGACCTCGCACAACGGGGCGAAATGCCCGCTGATGAACCGGGCTGCCCGAGGCAGCCCGGTGACTACCTCCCACGCTCGGTGAGGGAGGTTCGCATCCGGAGATGGCACAGCCCCGACGACTCCGGAGAGACTCTCGACCCGGGAGCCGAACTGCCGGTGCGTGTGGTGCTCGGTCAGGCTGCCCGCGAAAATCTCCGATCGCACGTCCCCGTCGACGGTGCAGCCCGCATACACGAGGAGGCAGGCGTAATAGGTGCGCGACAGTGTCTCCTGGTCGGCTTCGAGGGCCTTGCAGAGCCGCATGGTGACCAACGTGGCGTGGAGCCCATGCTCGAAAGGGAACCCCATCGCGAGATCGGTGGCCAGGCACAACGAAGCGATCACCTCGGCGGCCCGGACCTGCTCGGTGGTCTTCGGTACGGTCTCCCTCACCTCGAAAACCATAGTTCGGTTGCCCCCACCGGCCGGCGGCCCACGCGAGCATGAAGTGCCGTTCAGGGGCACTTTCCCCTCTGGGCGTTATGGGCCGAGATCGAGCGTTCTGTTCGTCTTTCCTCATCTGATGCAGATCGCCCTCCTGTCGCAGTCATCGACAAGCCGCATGTGCCGTCATGTGGGATCAAAGAGAGCGATCCGCTAGAAGATGAGCACCGACCAACACGATCCAGGTGAAGTACACGAAGAGGAACCCCCGCTGCACGAGTCCGGTGTTGGCAGCATCCCTCTGGAACGCCAAAGCTGTCCAGACGGTCATACCGAGACCAGCTACCGCCGTCGCCAACGTGTACCACTGCCAGAAAGCGTCCAGTTGCAGCGCCACAGCCAGGCACGCCCCAAGGACTGCCAGGAAAGCGACCGGACCACTCACGTAGTGGATCCGAGCGCGCCAGGAAGGCTCGGCTCGAGGTTCGATGGGTGCTCCGGGCGGGTAACCGCGTACTGGGTCAGGGGTAAAGACGCCTGAGATGAACAGCCCAAAGCCAAAGATCGCCAGCAGCACAGCTCCGATGAGAGTGTCCAGAGCTTGATTTATGCCGGCGGCAAAGGCGAACATCCCTAGTCCCACGACAAAGAAGTTGGCTCTCTGAACCCAGCCTCGCTCACCAAGCTCCAGCTCGCTTCCGGTGTGGTAAACGGGGTTGTACCCAGATCGGATCGCACCTTCGATGAGCACCAGGGCAAGAAACAACACAGCCGTTGCCATCCCGACCATGAGTAGGACATCTAGCATGACCGAATCCTCCCTGCCCCGACCGTAGACGAGTTGTCCGCACCCACAGTCGCTCGCATCAACCGAGCACAGCCCTCTTGCGCAGCGCACGAATGAGCCGATCTCGCTCGGGTACCGGATCGGATCCTTCTCGCTCCAGAATGGTGGTTCCGAGCAGCAGGCGCCCAGGCATCGCCCCGGCTCAGCGGAAGGGCTTCAAGCTGCACAAGCCGACGCAGGTGTCACAACGATCCGGTTCGTCGTCAAACCCGCCTCACCATGGGTAGGAACCGGCCGGTACGGGATGCGTAGGTGCGGTAGGCGTCGCCGAGGCCCTCGGGGGAGCTGAGCAGCTTCTCCTCGGCGGCCGCCCACCAAAGATGGGCGACCATGGACACCGCTGCCACACCCAGCAGCAGGTAGCTCCGGAAGACGAGAGTGGTTCCCACCGCGACTGCGATTAGCGCGGTGTAGATCGGGTGACGGACATACCGGTAGGGGCCATCACTCACCAGCTGGTGGTCCACCGTCACCCCGCTGAACGCCCCGTACCCACCTATCGCCTGCGCAGCCCATAGCCCCACGACAAGTCCCAGGGCCCAAAGACCGAGACCCGCCGCCTGGAGAACCAGATCGATGCCCGTTGACCAGTTCAACCACCCCTCGTATGCCCAGCCGGGTGCGACCACAACCAGGACCGGATAGACGAACGGAACGACCTGTACCAGGTCGCCTCCACGGCCGATAAGGGGAAGGGGCTTCACCCGGGCCCGCAGCTCAACACCGTATCCGGGACGTTCCCATCGAGACCACAACACCCACGCGGCCGCATTGGTTGCTGCCATGACAGCCGCCAACAGTTGAACCAATGTCCTTGCCACGTCATACCCGCCTTGGGACGGGTTAGACGATACGCCATAGGTGAATGGAGCGGAATCCTGTCACGACCGGTGCTAAGGCGCACATATCACTCGCCAAACCCGCAGGTCACGGAGGACCCAAACCACCGCATATCCGGCACTCGGCGCTAGTGTAGCGTCGCTGAAATAGCTTCGGTGGTAGAGTGGTGGAATGCCACGTGTTGCTGCGCCTCCGTTGCCCATGACAGACGATCAGCGTGCCGCTTTGGAGAGGATGGCCCGTTCCAGGTCGTTGCCTCATCGTCAGGTGGTCCAGGCCAAGGCTTTGCTGCTGGCCGCCGATGGGGTGGGGACTAATGAGGTGGCCCGCCGTTGTGGAACCACCGATACTTCGGTGAGGGCGTGGCGGCGTCGGTTCACCGAGACTGGTGTGGAGGGGGTGGGGGTGATCGCCAAGGGTCGGGGCCGGCGGTCGTGGCTGGTGGAGGGGACGGTGGCCGAGGTGGTGCGGGTCACTCGTGAGGAGCTCCCCGATGACGGGTCGACACATTGGACCACCAGATTGCTGGCGAAACGGTTCGGGATCGGCAAGGACACGGTAGCTCGGATCTGGCGGGACCATCACCTCAAACCGTGGCTGACCAGAACGTTCAAGATCTCCGATGACCCCGACTTCGAGGAGAAGCTGGTCGGCGTGGTCGGCTTATACATGAACCCACCGGAGAAGGCGGTGGTGTTCAGCTTCGACGAGAAAACCCAGGTCCAGGCGTTGGACCGCACCCAGCCGTCGCTGCCGCTCAAACCTGGTAGAGCGGGAACCATGACCCATGATTACAAGCGGCATGGCACCACCGACCTGTTCGCGGCCCTCAACGTGGCCACCGGGGAGGTGATCTTTGACACCAGGCGGCGCCACGCCGCCAAGGACGTGTTGGCGTTCTTCAAATGGATCGATCTGGTGTCCCGTGTCAAGTATCTGAGACAGATTTCTGGTTGGGAATGTTTGGTTGGGGGGTCTGTCGGTAGCGTTCGAGGGGGCGGGCCATGGCGATCGTCTCGTGGGGTCGGATCGAGTTGTAGATGCTCCTGAAGTCGGCGGT
>DASWKK010000197.1:0-11748 GCA_036396655.1 Acidimicrobiia bacterium | reverse complement strand
CCCCCCCGCTCAGACAACCGCCGAACCTGGTCGAAGATCGGCGTGGTTCGGTACCCTTGAGCTATGGCCGAGTACCAGCCGAGACTCGACGACATCTTCTTCACCCTGACCCACGTCGCCGGGCTCGAAGAGGTATCCAAGCTGGACGGGTATCAACACGCCGATCCCGACACGGTGGGCTCCATTCTCGATGAGGCCGGTCGCTTCTTCTCCGAGGTGATGGCGCCGCTCAACGTGATCGGCGATCAGCAGGGATCGGTCCTCACTGAAGAGGGGACGGTGAAGACACCAGACGGGTTCAAGGAGGCCTACGACAAGTACATCGGGTCGGGATGGGCCTCGGCGCACCTGCCGGAGCGCTGGGGCGGCGGCGGGCTGCCCTACCTGGTGGGCGTGGTGATACAGGAGATGTTCAAGACCGCCAACATGGCTTTCTCCCTGGCCCCGACTCTGACTCACGGGGCAGTCGAAGCCCTGGAGCGTCACGGATCCGATGATCTAAAGACCGACTACATCGAGAGACTGGTCAGTGGTGAGTGGGCAGGGACGATGAACCTCACCGAGCCCGAAGCCGGTTCTGACGTAGGTGCGCTCAGGACAAAGGCGATCAAGCAGGACGACGGCAGTTATCGCCTCTTCGGGACCAAGATCTTCATCACCTGGGGCGACCAGGACCTGACCGACAACATCATCCACCTGGTGCTGGCACGCACCCCCGATGCACCTCCCGGCACCCGTGGGATCTCGATGTTCCTCGTGCCCAAGTTCATCCTCGACAGCGACGGCGAGCCAGGTGAGCGAAACGACTACAGGATCGTCTCGCTGGAGCACAAGCTGGGGATCCACGCCTCACCAACCTGCGTGATCTCCTTCGGGGACACGGGTGAGGGAGCGGTCGGCTATCTCATAGGCGACGAGCAAGAGGGCATGCGAAACATGTTCACGATGATGAACGCAGCCCGTGTCGGGGTCGGAATGGAGGGCGTCGCGATCGGCGAGCGCGCCTACCAACAAGCTCTGAAGTTCGCACGGGAGAGGGTTCAGGGTCGGCCGATCGGCTCGGGTGCCTCGGAAAGTGTCCCCATCATCGAGCATCCCGACGTGCGACGGATGCTGCTCACCATGAAGGCCTATGTCGAAGCCATGCGGTCATTGCTCTATGTGACGGCAGGGGAGGGCGATCACATGTTCCATGGTGAGACCGATGACCGTCGCCGGCTCGCCTCTGACCGTCTCGCTTTGCTCACGCCGATCGTGAAAGCGTGGTGCACCGATGTGGGTGTTGAACTCGCCTCGATCGGTGTCCAGATCCATGGCGGGATGGGTTACATCGAAGAGACCGGGGCCGCTCAGCATTTCCGTGACTCGCGGATCGCACCGATATACGAGGGCACAAACGGGATACAGGCTGTCGACCTGGTCCTGCGCAAAGTCCCCCTGGAGGGCGGCGCGGTGGTCGCCGGGTTGTTGACCGAGATGACGGGGATCCTGGACAGGATGGTCGAGCACGACGAGCTGGCCCTGTTCCGGGAAGAGCTGTCGGTCGCGTTGCAGGGCATAGCGGAGACCTCGACCTGGGTCGGCGAGAGGCTCGCCTCGGGGGATCTCGACTCGGCTCTCGCCGGCGCCACTCCATATCTCAGGCAGTTCGGAACGGTTCTCGGCGGTTGGTTGCTGGCCACCGCCTCAGTGGAGGCCCTGAGCAACCCGCCCGGATTCGAACCTGAGTTCCTGGCCGAAAAGGTCAATACGGCTCGCTTCTACGGGGAGCAGTTGCTGCCGATGGCCAACGGCCTCGTCCCCGCGGTAAAAGGCGGGGCAGGTTTGCTGCAACGTGCCAGGTTCTGACACCGACTCCCACCAGTAGGCTCACCAAGTCTTGAACCTGACCGATCGAGTCATCGTGGTCACGGGTGGAGCCAGTGGGATCGGCGCCGCCATGGCCCGGCGTTTTGCCGCCGAGAGCCCTCGTGCCCTGATCGTGGCGGATCTCGACTTCGAGACCGCCCAGCGGGTAGCGGCCGATGTCGGTGCGTTTCCATTCGAGGTCGATGTGGCCGACCCGGATTCGAACGACCGGCTGATCGAGCACACCGAGGACACTTACGGCCCGATCGACCTCTTCTGCGCCAACGCCGGGATCGGCTTTGCCGGAGACGAGCAAACCCGAGCCGAGCACTGGGATCGCATGTGGAACGTCAACCTGATGGCTCACGTCCACGCGGCCAGAAAGCTGATTCCGACGTGGGTGGCACGTGGTGAGGGTTACTTCCTCTCGACCGCTTCGGCGGCGGGGTTGCTCACCAACCTGAAGGCGGCGCAGTACTCGGTCACCAAGCATGCCGCTGTGGCCTTCGCCGAATGGCTATCGATCACCTATGGGGACCAGGGTGTCAAGGTGAGTTGCTTGTGCCCGATGGGTGTGAAGACGCCCTTTCTCGATGCCGCGGCGGAGTTCCATGAGCTGCTCGACCCTTATGCACTGGAGCCGGCTGAGGTGGCCGATGTCGTGGTCGCCGGGCTAGCCGAGGAGAGATTCCTCATCCTCCCCCATCCCGATGTCGAGCGCTTCTTTCAGAACAAGGCCAACGACTACGACCGTTGGATCGATGGGATGAGGAGATTGCAGCGAAGTGTTTTCCCAACTCCAGGAAACGGGCACAATTGAGACCATGAGCAAACGCAGAGTCGTCGTCACCGGTGTGGGCGTGATAGCCGCCCCCGGCGTAGGGATGGACGATCTGTGGAAAGGGCTGCAGGAGCCCCCACCAGCCCCCGGGCCGTACATGGTCAACAACTGGGATCCGGAGCCCTGGTTACCCAAACGCGAGCACCGGCGTCTCGACCGATTCACCCAGTTCGCCTTGGTGGCCACCCACGAGGCATTGGAGCAATCGGGTCAGCTCGACATCGATCCCAATCGCGTGACGGTGGCGGTAGCCACCGGCATCGGTGGTCTGGAGTCACTCGAAGAGCTCATCGGTAACTCGGCCGGGGCCGATCCGCGGGTCTCGCCATTCCTGATCCCGATGATGATGGCGAACGCCGCGGCCGCCGCCATCTCCATCAAGTACTCCTTCGGTGGCCAGGTCTCGACACCGGTCGTCGCCTGCGCCGCGGGCAGCCAGGCCGTCCTCGACGGGTTGCGTCAGATTCAATGGGGCTATGCGGACGCAGCTGTTGTCGGCGGAGCCGAAGCGGCCGCCCGTATTCCGGCCCGGGAGGGCTTCAAGGCTGCCCGTGCCCTCTCCCCGAGCGGAGTCGCCAAACCCTTCGACGTAGACCGTGACGGATTCGTCATGGGCGAAGGTGCGGGGATCCTGATCCTCGAGGCAGCCGAAGTCGCCGAGGAACGCGGAGCCAAGGTGTTGGCTGAGCTCAAAGGGGGAGCGTCCACCGCTGACGCTCATCACATCACGGCTCCTCACCCCGAAGGCGACGGTGCCGAGCGCGCCATCCGGCTCGCTCTCGCAGACGCCGGGCTGGCAGCCACCGATATCGCCTACGTCAATGCGCACGGCACCGGGACCGACCTCAACGACCGCACCGAGGGAGCGGTGATCAACCGCATCTTCGACCCGCAGCCGGCCGTCTCGTCGATCAAGGGAACCACCGGGCACGCACTGGGCGCTTCGGGCTCGATCGAAGCTGCGGTCGTCGTCGAGGCGATGCGACGGGGGGAGCTTCCTCCCAACGTCGGCTTGACCAACCAGGATCCGGAGATCTTCTTGACCGACATTGTGCGCGAGCCCAGAGACTGGGCGCCCGCCCCGGCCATCACCAACTCCTTCGGTTTCGGTGGCCACAACACCGTCCTCGCCTTCGTTCCCCCTTCCCCAGAGGACTGAGCGGGTGCGTCGGTGCCGACCGTTTCTCCCCGGTAGGAGCGAGTACCTCTCCCGGGCTCAGGGCTAGCTCCCCCCTAGGTCGCCTTGCTCCCGGTGGAGGAAACGTGACTTCGGTTCCTCAACGGCAGAGAAGAGGTACCCTTTCCTTGACCACGGGAGCTCGGTGAGACCGGGCTGAGAGGGGGTCTGGCTAGACCCCGACCGATGTACCTGATCCGGATAATGCCGGCGTAGGGACCCGCCTCATCACTCCCGGCCAACAAGGAGTTGATGAGTAATGCGCAAGATCTTCGCGTTTATCGCCTTAGCCGGGTTGGCTGTGGCTTGTGGGGATGCGGGATCGGAGCAACCCGAGAGCCTCACCCTGATATCACACGACTCGTTCGCGGACGGGGTCAACGACGAGACGTTCGCCGCCTTCACCACGGAAACCGGAATCGAGGTCGAGGTGATCGCGGCCGGCGACGCTGGATCCATGGTGAATCAGGCTGCCCTCTCAAAGGACAACCCCCTCGCCGACGTTCTGTTTGGAGTCGACGACACCTTCCTGTCGCGGGCCCTCGACGAGGAGATATTCGCAGAGCACGAGAGCCCGCTGCTGTCGGACGTAGTCGAGTCTCTTCGTCTCACGCATTCCCTGGTCACCCCGATCGACTTCGGCGATGTCTGCATCAACTACGACAAGACCTGGTTCTCCGAGACCGAGACTCCGATCCCGACCTCACTCGACCAGCTTCGCGAACCGGTCTATGCCGAGCGCCTCACCGTCGAGCATCCGGCGACGTCGTCGCCTGGCCTTGCCTTCATGCTGGCCACGATTGTGGCTTATGGTGAGGAGGGCTGGCTCGACTTCTGGGCCGACCTGGGCGAAGGCGGGGTCAGCGTCACCCCGGATTGGGATACCGCCTACTACGGCAACTTCACGCGGTACGGTGGCGATAGCTCGATGGTCGTCTCCTATGCCTCCTCCCCGCCTGCCGAGGTCATCTTCGCCACCGAGCCCCTCGCCGAAGCGCCGACGGGCGTGGTCGAGGCCGGGTGTTATCGCCAGGTCGAGTACGCCGGCATTCTCGCCGGGACCGACTATCCCGAAGCTGCCGGGCAACTGATCGATTTCATGTTGTCGGTCGAGTTCCAGGAGACAATCCCCCTCACCTGGTTCGTTTTCCCGGCCAACCAGACGGCCGAGCTGCCAGGGGAGTTCGTCGACCACACAACAATCCCCTCGAGCCCAGCCCGGCTCGAGTCGGCCACGATCGCCGAGAACCGGGATCGGTGGATCAATGAGTGGGTTGCCGTGATGGAGGGTTGATGAAGACCAATCGCTGGGGCCGGGTCCTGGTGGCCGCGGTCCCGGCCCTCTTCATCGGCTACTTCTTTCTCTACCCCGTGGCCCGGATCCTCATGCTCGGGCTATCGGAGTTGAGCATCGGGACTAGCAGCGTCGCGGCGAGGCTGGTCAGGATCGCGTGGTTCACCCTGTGGCAGGCCACGGTGTCGACACTGCTCACCGTTCTCACCGCGGCCCCCATGACCTGGGCCGTATCCCACTTTGAGTTCCGCGGCAGGCGTTTGGCGACGGCTCTGGTGACGGTGCCGTTCGTCCTCCCCACCGTCGTGGTGGGGACAGCATTCGTCGCCCTCGGCTGGCGTGATTCGATCGGCGCGATCCTCGCTGCCCACGTCTTCTTCAACGTGGCGGTCGTGGTGCGGACCGTCGGTGCACTCTGGTCTCGACTCGATCCCGACCTCCACGATGCCGGCCGGGTATTGGGGGCCAGCGAGTGGAAGGTGTTCCGGAGCGTCACACTGCCTCTGCTCCGACCTGCGATAGCAGCGGCATCATCGATCGTGTTCTTGTTCACCTTCACCTCGTTTGGTGTTGTGCTGATCCTCGGCGGCTTCCGCTACGCCACTCTCGAAGTCGAGATCTACCGTCAGGCCGTTGCCTTGTTCGATCTGCCTCTCGCCGCCAGCCTCGCCGTAGTCCAACTCGTCGGAGTCACCGCCACCCTGTATGCCTATTCCAGATACCAGGAGCGACATGCATCAACCTGGGCTCTGCGATCGGAGGCAGCGAGACCGCGGCCTTCGGGTCGGGCCCGCCTCTTGGTGACAGCGAGCGTGTCGCTCACCCTTCTCGCTATGTCCGTCCCGATCGCCGTCCTCGTCGCCCGCTCGCTACAGCCCGGCTCATACCGGACCTTGCTCGCCAGGGACCCGGTTGTCGGTGTTCCTTTGTCCTCAGCGGGAAACAGCTTGCTGTTCGCCCTGATTGCCTCGACGATCGCCGTACTGATAGGGGTGATGGCGTCGGCGGTGATCAGCGGGCGCGGAGGACGGCTCTCCCGGTGGTTCGACCTGACCCTCATGCTTCCCCTCGGCACTTCGGCAGTCACCATCGGTTTTGGCTTCATCGTGGCTCTCGGCTGGCCGGTGGACCTCCGTGCCTCGTTCTGGCTGGTCCCCATTGCCCACGCCCTAGTTGCCGTCCCGTTCGTGGTTCGCAGCACGGTTCCCACGCTCCGGTCGATCCCGACCGAGATACGCGAAGCGGCCCGAGTGCTCGGCGCCTCACCGAGCCGGGTTTGGAGGGAGATCGATCTCCCCATCGTCAGCCGGGCCGCCCTGGTGGGGGCGGGCTTCGCCTTCGTGGTGTCGTTGGGAGAATTCGGTGCAACCTCCTTCGTGGCGCGCCCCAACACAGCAACCATGCCGATCATGATCTTCCGTCTCCTCGCCAGACCGGGCGGTGGCTCTCTCGCGGCTGCCATGGCGCTTGCGGTCGTGCTGGCGGCTCTCACCGCGGCGGTGGTTCTCTGGATCGACCGACTCCAGGTCGGGGAGATCGGGAGATTCTGATGCTCGGCGTGACGCAACTCCATGTACGCCTCGGTGGCACCGACATCCTCCGCGACGTCTCCCTCGCCGTCGCCGAGGGCGAGTCGGTCGCGGTTCTCGGCCCATCGGGGTCGGGCAAGTCGACCCTGCTCCGGGCCATCGCCGGATTGGTCCCGGTGAAGTCGGGGACGATCTCCTGGGATGGAGCCGATGTCACCGAGGTCGCGACCCATCGTCGCGGCTTCGGCCTGATGTTCCAGGGTTACGCGCTGTTCCCCCACATGGATGTCGCCGGCAACGTGGGATTCGGGTTGAGGATGTCGGGCATTGGAACCGGCGACATCCGAGAGCGCGTGACCACCGCCCTCGATTGGGTTGGTCTCACCGGGTTTGGCGACCGCGCCATCGTTGACCTCTCGGGGGGCGAGAAGCAGCGGGTCGCCCTGGCTCGCACTCTGGCGCCCGAGCCGCGTTTGGTCATGCTCGACGAACCTCTGGGAGCGATGGACCGAGCGCTTCGGGAGCGTCTCATGACCGAAACTCGCCAGATCCTCACCGAGCGCGGTGTCACCACCCTGGTCGTCACCCATGATCGGGAAGAGGCGGTAGCCCTCTCCGATCGCCTGGCTCTGATGAGGGACGGCACCATCGTCCAGTCGGGCACTTTGGAGCACCTGCTCGCCGAGCCGGGCAGCGACTGGGTCGAGGCGTTCCTCAGCTGAGCTCGTCGCCGTCGGAACGATCCTGGTCAACACCGACGCGGCGAATCTCGACCTCGGTGATCCTGCGCCCGTCGAGGGAGAGGACGGTGAACTGCCAGTCGCCCACCTCGACGGTGTCGCCCGGCTCCTCGGGAACTTGCGCCAGATGACTCATGATGAGCCCGGCCACGGTGGACTGGCGAGCTGGTGGGACGACGACACCCAGATCGACGAGATCGTGAATCGGGAAACGACCGGTCACCACCATCGAGCCGTCGACCTCGTGACGCACCGCTACCAGGTCGGGGTCGGTCTCGTCGTAGATCTCTCCGACCATCTCCTCGACGAGATCCTCGACGGTGACAATCCCTTCGACTCCGCCGTGCTCGTCGATGACAAGTGCCATTTGTTGACGCTCTGCCTGGAGTTGACGCAGGGCAGCCAGCACTCCAATCGATTCGGGCAGTGCTAGAGCCTCGGTCATTACGGAGGTGACTCGACTGGACGGTTCGGGAGCAACCAGGTCCCTGATGTGTGCGATTCCAATGGCGTTGTCGAGGTCGCGGACCGGTGCGATCGGTGCCCGAGAATGAGACGTCTCGAGAAGCAGCGCCAGCGCCTCAGCGGTTGTGGCCTGGGAATCGACGACCACGACGTCGGATCGGGGTACCAACACCTGCCTCACTGTGCGATCGGCGACTTCGAACGCGCCGACCAGGACCTCTTGATGATCCTGGGACAACCCACGATGAGCGAGGATGACATCGCGCAACTCATCGAGGCTCGCCTCCTCGCGCGCCCGGCCCGGCTCACCACCAAGGAGACCGACCACGAAGTCTGTGGACCTGCTCAGCAGCCACACGACCGGACGGGCGACCAATGAGCCGATATGCAGTGGATTCGACACCACCATCGCCCACCTCTCCGCCCGTTGCAGGGCGAGACGTTTGGGGGCGAGTTCGCCAAGGACCAGAGTCGCGAAAGACAGGATGAGGGTGACGACGACGATCGCCACCGGTCTCGCCGCTGCCCCGGCCATCCCGAGCAGGGGGATCAGCGGCTCGGCGAGTGAGACCGCTGCGGTCGCAGAGGCGAGAAAGCCCGAGAGGGTGATGCCGATCTGGATCGTGGCCAGAAAGCGATTCGGATCTCGAGCCAGGGTGGCCAGACGTCGACCGGTCTTCGATCCCGACTCGAGCTTGGCGATTTGGGGCTCGCGCAGGGAGATGAGCGCTATCTCGCTTCCGGCGAGCACACCATTGACGAGTAACAGGAAAACGATCAGGCCGATCTGCCACCCCACGCCACTCATGGAACTCAGCCTAAGTGGAGAGGTGGTGCATCACCTCGCCGATCGGTTCAACTCTCGGCGCCGCGCAGTCTCGGCCGGACGATACGCCGCCACACGAACCAGGCCACCGCCACGGCGATCGCCGCCAACACCGCATTCTGAAACACCTCGAGCGGCGCGTCCACCCGATGCCACTGCTCTCCCAGCAGGTATCCGGCGCCAACAAGCACCACGTTCCACACTGTGCTCCCGATGAGGGTGAACAGGGTGAACGGAGCCAAAGGCATCCTCCTGAACCCAGCCGGGATCGAGATGAGTGATCGCATCAACGGCACGCAGCGACACAACAGGACCGCGAGGTTGGCTCGCCGATCGAACCACTCCTCGGTCTTGTCCAGATCGGCCTCGTCCAGGCTGAACCACTTGCCGTACCTGATGACCAGGGTGCGAAGCCTCACCGGACCGATTGCAGCCGATATCCCATAGAGAATGAACGCACCGACGATCGAGCCGATGGTGGCCGCGACGATCATGCCGACCAACGAAGCGTCGCCCCCGGCTGCCACAAAACCGGCCAGTGGGAGGACGACTTCGGATGGGATCGGTGGGAAGAGGTTCTCGAGGGCGACGAGGAATGCGACACCGCCATAACCGAGGGTCTCCACCACGGACGTCGCCCAGTCAACCAGTCCTTCGAGCAACGGCGATCCTCCTTGTCACGGCTGCGACAACGGTAGACGGGCCACGCGGGCCGGGGCCCCGGCGAGGGGGGACGAGGTGGTCACCGCTTGAGCATCTCCAGGTGCCGAGCGAACTCCTCGGGGATCCGTCTCGGCTTGCCCGCGAGATCGGTGAAGGCAGCCGACACCGTCAATCGAGCGACCTCTTCTTCCTCGCGCAGCATCACCTGCTGCCATGTCGACTTGACCCTCCCCACCGCCTCGACCCATGTGTGCATGGTCAACTCCTCCCCAAAACGGGCGGCCGCCAGAAATCGCGCGTGAAGCTCTACCACCACGAACTGCGAACCCTGAGCCTTGAGGTGGTCCAGACCCCAGCCCATCTCTGCCAGATAGTCGATGCGAGCAGTCTCGAAGTAGGAGAAATAGTTGGTGTGATTGACATGGTCGTAGGGGTCCAACTCGTAGAAACGCACCCTGACCGAGGTCGTGTGCACCTCGCGATCGGTTGGCAACAGGGCGGTCACTCTCTCTCCTCGACTCACGCCGACCGGAGGCTACCCTCGCCGCGATGAAGGCCTGGCAGCTGAACGACACCAAAGGGATCGAGTCCTACGTGTTGGCCGATGTTCCCGAGCCCGAGCCCGGCCCGGGCGAGATCCGGATCAAGATCAGCCACTCGGGCCTCAACCACCTCGACCTGTGGGTGTCACGAGGGCTTCCCGCACCCAAGCACCTGCCACACACCACCGGCGCCGACGGAGCTGGTCATGTCGACGCGGTAGGCGAAGGGGTGAGCGGATTCGACATCGGCGACGAGATCATCATCGACCCGTCGATGTCATGCGGTCGCTGCGCCGCATGTCACAACGACGACATCGTCTATTGCGATTCCTTCCAAATCCTCGGCGAGCACCTAACCGGCACGTTGACCGAGAAGGTCGTCATCCCCACCATCAATGCCGTCCGCAAGCCCCAGGCCATGTCGTGGGAGGTTGCGGGATCGTTCGGCCTGGCAACGGCCACCGCGCTCCGTATGTTGGAAAGGGCAAAGCTGCGAGCAGAGCAGACCCTGCTCGTGGTCGGGGTAGGCGGCGGAGTGTCCGCAGCGGCAATGCATCTGGGCCTGGCCTTGCGGGCCCGCGTCTACGTCACATCAAGATCCCAGGAGAAGCTCGAATGGGCGATCGCCCACGGGGCCTCCGGTGGTTACGACTCGGAGAGCGAATTCGGCACGGACATGACTGCTCTCGGCGGCGCGGATGTCGTTGTCGACAATGTCGGCCCGGCAACCATGCGGCAGTCGATGCGCGCCGCCAGGAAAGGGGGGCGGGTGATGATCTGTGGGGCGACCAGCGGGGCGAAGCTGGAATTGAGCCTTCCCTCGCTCTTCTTCCGGCAGCTGGAATTGATCGGCTCTTCGATGGCCACCCACGCCCAATTCGCTCGTGCGGCCACGATGGTGACCACGGGTGGGGCCGAATCCCCGGTGAGCAAGGTCTTCGACTTCGACGATCTGCCCGCGGCGCTCGAGTATCTCGAAGCCGGCGAGCAGCTCGGCAAAGTCGTGCTCCGCCATCCGGAGTGACCGATAACGGTGGTCGCGTTTCCTCCCCCAGGAGCGGAGCGACGTTGGGGGAGGAAGGCCCGAAGGGCCGGAGGGGGTCCTCGCCCTACGGGGAGAAAGAAGCCCCCTCGCCCCTACGGGGGGAGAAACGCGAAGCTACGGCTCGTCTGGCAGACGACCGGTCATGACAACCAGGTCCGACGCTTCGGGACCCTCACCTTCGTTCTGGAGAGTGACCCAAATCGAGGGGTACGCCGCCAGTTCGACGCCGGACCACAGGACCACCGGCTCCTCACCCCCACGGAGATGGAACGTGCCGATGCTCACCCCCTGGCCGTCGTCGCTCCATACCCAGCCTTGATAGAAGCTGCCGTCCGGCGCCGGCGGCAGACCGCTCAACTCGAGACGAATCCACCATCCGGAACCGGTTGGCCGGGCCAGCGCCTGGCCGGCCGCCCCGAGCTCGAGCTCGGTACCGGACATCGCCAATACGATCTCGGTGTCCGCATTGAGAACACTGACCGTAGAGAAAACCAATGCGATGACAGCCGCGATCCCTCCCACCGCTGCGGCGATGACTGGCCACCTGACCCTGGTACCGGACGAGGAATCCTCTGAGGGAACTCGCCGATCATCAGCGACCGCGGCAAGGAGACCGTGCACCACATGGGTCGGGGGTTCCGCCCACGTCGCCGCCTCGGCCAGGACGTCCCGGATCAGGTCGAGTCGCTCCTCGGGACGCGACGAATCGTCCGGCCCGGCGGCCAGATACTTCGCTCGTTGTTCGTCAGCCCTCATCGCTCATATCCAATACGTTCCC